>JAZUHE010000092.1:0-7626 GCA_045641565.1 Acutalibacteraceae bacterium
GAACTATTCCCAATGTGGCGGCCGCTGTAGGCAAATGCATAACCATATGCACTCTCAGTGACAATGTTACAGACGAGATTTATGAGGAATATAAAGAAATCCTCAGATGCACAGGAAATTTCGAGCTTCTGCCCGAAAAGAAAATGTACGCGGGAAGCGTTATCACAGGCTGCGGCCCTGCATTTGTGTGTATGTTTATTGAGGCTCTTGCCGATGGAGGCGTTATGACAGGCCTTACCCGTCAGCAGGCTCAGAAATTCGCGATAGATACGATTATCGGCACCGCCGCTCTTGTTGACGAAAGCGGCAAGCACCCTGAAAAGCTTAAGGACGAGGTATGTTCTCCCGGCGGTTCCACAATCGCGGGTGTGGTCAGCCTCGAAAAGAACGGATTCAGGAACGCCGCCGTTCAGTGCGTGCTTGATACATTCAAGCGTGTGCTCGATATGGGCGGACTCAGCGAAAAAGACGTAGTCTGAGGAGAATTGATATGAGATGTGAAAAATGCGGCCGCCTCAGCCCTGATGAGGTAAATGTATGCAAATTCTGCGGCAATATATTTGACGAAACAAAGCCTGCGGAAGAGATTGTTCCCAACAATCAGCTTGTTTATGAAATCGGCGATGCCAAAAAAGACGGTGAAGCACCGAAGTATTTCAAATACGGCTGGCTTATAATAGCCGCAGGCATTGCGGTTGTAGCGCTTATTATTCTTAAAATATCAGGAATAATATAATCGCAGATATAAAAATAACCCGGTTCCTCTAAACTGAGGAACCGGGTTTTGTGCGTTTTATCAGCCTAAAAATGCCTCGTGAACAGCGGCAACAGCCTTGTCAGCGTCCTTAATGTCAATAAGAACTGAGATTTTGATTTCGCTTGTGGAAATCATCTGAATGTTGATATCGCTGTTGTAAAGAGCCTCAAACATTGTTGACGCTGTGCCGGGATGTGTTTCCATGCCTGCGCCTACAACAGATACCTTGGCAACATCTGTGTCGCAGTTGATAACGATATTGTCATCAACAAAGGGAAGGTCGCGGATAGCTTCTATAGCGATGGGAGCGTTGTCCTTATTTACTGTGAAAGCGATATCCTTGGTATTGTTTCTGCCGACTGACTGAAGAATGATGTCTACGTTAATATTCTTCTGAGCGAGTCTGTTGAATACCTTGAAAGCGATACCGGGAATATCGGTAAGACCTACTATTGAAATACGGGCAACGTCTGTGTCTTTAGTGACACCCCTTACAAGCATTTTTTCCATTTTTGCAACCTCCTTGACTATAGTGCCGGGTATGGGATTAAGGCTTGAGATAACTTCAAGCTCAACGTTATATTTTTTTGCCATTTCTACTGAGCGGTTATTGAGCACCTGAGCGCCGAGCGTAGCCAGCTCCAGCATTTCATCATAAGTAATTTCTTTAAGTCTCTTCGCGTTTTTGATTTTTCTCGGGTCAGCGGTGTAAACGCCGTCAACGTCGGTGAAAATCTGACATTTGTCAGCGTGAAGAGCTGCGGCGATAGCAACAGCGCTTGTGTCAGAGCCGCCTCTGCCGAGGGTTGTGATGTTGCCCTTGTTGTTGATTCCCTGGAATCCGGCAACTACAACAATTTTACGCTCGCTCAGCTCAGTCTGAAGACGTTCCTTCTGAATCGTCTTGATTCTCGCGGACGAGTAAACCGAGTTTGTAATGAAGCCGGCCTGCCAGCCTAAAAGGGAAACCGCAGGATAGCCGAGAGACTGAATCGCCATCGCGAGAAGAGCGATGGAAATCTGCTCACCGCTTGAGAGAAGCATATCCATTTCTCTTTTGGAGCCGTTGGGGTTTATTTCCTTAGCTTTTGCAATAAGGTCGTCAGTTGTGTCGCCCTGAGCCGAAACAACAACTACCACATCGTTGCCCTGTTTGTACGTGTCCGTAACTATCTTAGCCACGTTCATGACACGCTCGGCGTTCGCAACAGAGCTGCCGCCGAATTTCTGAACAATAAGACTCATAACTATTCCTCTTTTATTAATAATCTACAATTCTGATTTTTGAAAGTATGTCAATGCCGCTTATGCCGCTGAGAATTTCGTCAGTTTTCTTTTCGGCGAGTATGGGGGTGACAAAAGCGATTTCATTGTCAGCTTCGCCGTCTTTTTCGATAAACTGAACACCTGAAAATGCGGATTCGATATCAGCCGCGGCTCTGGCTTTGTCCTGCACGCAGGCTCTGACAAATACAGCTGTTTCAATTTCATTATAATCAATAACATAGTCGGATGTTCCGCTTTCCCAGCCGAAATTCTTGCGCTTTTCAATATGCTGAGCGCAGTCGATAACGTCAGCTACAACAGCGCTTGCTGTGGGAAGCTTGCCTGCGCCTCTGCCGTAGAATACAACATCGCCTACAGCGTCGCCGCGAACAAGTACGGCGTTGAAAACGTCATTTGTGCTTGCGAGCTGACTGCCGTTCTTAACAAAAGCGGGGGATACGAGAGCTGAAATCTTACCGTTTCCGAGCTGCTTGGCTCTGCCGATAAGTTTAATGACTCCGCCCCATTTTTTAGCATATTCTACATCTGTAAGGCTGATTTTTGTTATGCCCTGCATATAAATATCTTCGGGGAAAACGTGCTTGCCGAAGCAGAGAGAAGCGAGAATGCATATTTTTCTGCCTGCGTCATGACCTTCGATATCAGCTGTCGGGTCTTTTTCGGCGTATCCGTTATCCTGAGCGAGCTTGAGAGCGTCTTCAAAACTCATGTTTTTATCTATCATCATTGTAAGGATGAAATTTGTAGTTCCGTTGAGAATGCCTGCAACCTCAGTGATTCTGTTAGCCGCGAGACACTGACCGATAGGACGCAGAACGGGAATGCCGCCGCCGACGCTTGCCTCAAAGAGGAAATTGGCGTTATTCTCCTCAGCGAGCTTTATAAGCTCATCGCCCTTTGCGGCAACAAGCTCCTTGTTTGAGGTTACTACGCTTTTGCCCTTCTTAAGGCAGGAGGAAACAAAATCAAACGCGGGTCGAAGGCCGCCCATGGTTTCTACAACTACCTTAACGTCATCATCGTTTAAGATAATGTTGAAATCCTTAATCATCAGCTTTTCGTTAACGTCACCGGGGAAATCACGCAGATCAAGGATGTATTTGATGTCAACGCTGTCCTGTCCTGCGGCTTTGGCGATGTTTTTACCGTTATTCAAAATGACCTCGGCAACGCCTGAGCCGACAGTGCCGTAGCCCATAATAGCTATATACATATCTTCACTTCCTTAAAACATCATAATCACTTTATTATATCATATCTTTTTGTAATAATAAATACCTTTATAAAACTTTTTGCAGAAATTTGTATTATTTTAAGTATGCTTCAAGCCTGTAAATGGGGAGACCCATGGAAACGAAGCGGCTTTCATATTCTGTAACAATGTTATCTTCAAATCCGCTGTTGTGAAGGTCAAGGGAAATATTCTTAAGCGCAAAGCCGTTTTCTGTAAAGGATTGAATCGAAAACTCGAAGAAATGCATATTGTCTGTCTTCTGATGAATCTCCGCGCCCTTTGCCATAAGAGGCTTGTATATATCAAGAAAACGCTTATGAGTGAGTCTGTGGGGAGCGTATTTGCCCTTGGGGAACGGGCAGGAAAAATTGAGATAGATTCTTTCAACCGAGCCGTCGGGGATATATTTCGGCAGATACTCTGCCATGCCCTTGATGAAATATACGTTCTTTATATCCTGTGACAGTGCCTTTTCACAGGCCTGAACGATAACATTGCCGTATTTTTCAACAGCGATTACGTTATACTCCGGATGAGCTTTGGCGAATTCACAGGCAAACTGTCCTTTGCCGCAGCCAATCTCGAGAATTATCGGATTGCTGTTGCCGAAAATGCTCTCAAAATCAAGATATTCCTTCTTTTTTACCGCTTCAACAAAGTTAAGCTCGTCTGAATATATTGTAAAAAGATTGCTTCTGCATTCGTCAAGACGCTTGTCCAGATTCTTTTTTCTGCGCATTCTCATAAATAAAACCTCTTTATGTATTGAAAAATTCATATCGTAATGATAAAATGTTCATATTCTAATGTTAAAATATATATAAAAACAGAATAAATGTCAATAGCCGGAGGCAGGAGAATGCTGTTTAAAAACAAAAATCCGAAAAAAACCGAAATACTTGAAAGAATCCCCGGGGTTGAGCCTGAGTGTGCGGTGAGGCTCAAGGAGCTGGGGTATACCTCAGTCAGCCAGCTTAAAAAGCAGGATGCCGAGGAGCTTTATTATAAGATTTGCATTGACAACGGTTCCCCTGTGGATAAATCGCTTCTCTATCAGTTCCGATGTGCCATTTACTACGCTACGGTTAAAAAGGCCGACCCTAAAAAGCTTCACTGGTGGTACTGGAAGGATTCAAACGCGGACAACACTCTTATCAGCGATGAAGAGCTGATAAAAATTTACGAGGAGAAATAATTTTTTATGGATAGATATGTTATACCATATAAGAATATAGACGATGTGAGGGATATCTGGGAGAGTCTGTATTCCGGCGGAAGTGATATGACGCCATATCAGTCCTATGAATGGAATAAAAACGTAGCTGAATGTTACAAAACGAATACATATATTTTCCTGAATTACAATGTGCGCTATTTTGTCGTTTTTGACGGTCAGCAGCCTGTTGTCATAGCGCCGCTGGCATTGCCAAGAAATAAATTCAATCCCGATACATATGCTCAGATTCTCGGTGAATATACAAAAATCAACGGACTTAATCTTATCTACGGCAACGACGCGTCTTTTGAGGATTTCAGATATCTGATTGAATACATAAAAACATCATATCTGTGTGCGCTTAAGTTCTGTGATATCAGCAGTGAAACGAAATTCGGTGAGTTTTTAAGCACTTATGAGTTTGCGGAGAAAACTGCTCAGATGCCGTGCATAAAATGTGACGTGCCTTTGACACAGGAGGAAGTTTACGGTGACCTCGGTGAAAAGTACAGAGAGATAATAAATGAGACGCTCAACAATGATGATTTTAATGTGAATGTTGAAATTTATCACGGATATACATTCGGTTCGGCAGAGCGTGAAGAAATAAACGATTTGTGCGATAAATTCTACGGAAAGAAGCATCATCCTGTTCCGAAGCGCCTGAGCGGCGGAGTGAAAACGATTAAAAAAATTCAGCGAAGAATATTTCAGAACAAGGAAGCTGTACTGAATTTTTCGAAGAATGAAAATTTTGTGTTTGCCAGATGTATGATTAACGGCAAAATGGCAGGATTCTTCTATGGAATTGCCGATACAAACGGGTACTGCACAATTCCCGTGATGATTATTGATTATTATTACGGCGAGTATTGCCCTGAGCTTCTGATGATTTATGAGTTTATGAGAAGCGGCATTGAAAATGAAAACCTTAAAATGATTGATATGTCCCGCTCTTTTGCGGATTACAATGTCGATTCGTTACCCTGTCCCGCGGTTTATTACATAGCCGATTACGAGATTGGGGATGTAACGGAAACCGAAGAATAAAATAAAGTATGGATTTTGACCTGCGCCGAAATCCATACTTTTATTATATAGTATAGTTGTTAAGATAATGCTCAGTTCCGCCGAGCTCGTATTTATAATGCTCTGTTCCACGGGTCAGGTCAACAATTACAGCTTTTTTATTGCTATCCGAATAAATATAGTCCTTGAAATATCTGTAAAATGAAGTTATGCCGGGCGAACAGAATCCATATTCTCCGTTAAAGCATACAATACAGTTGCGTAAATCGCCGCTTTTTTCTTTGAGGCAGTAAATAAATCCGATTTTTTTTGTACCGTCGAACATACCGATGAGACAACTTTGTGGATTATTGACCATGCTGTATATCAGATAATTGAATTTTTGCAGACCGGATTTCAGGTTATCATTATAGATTTTATTATAATATTTATAGATTGAATTTTTAATTCCGTCACGCTTTAAACTAACCGTATTTTTGATTTGAGAACGATTCACATAAATGCTGAAAAACTCCTCTGCATCCTGCATTGAAATTGTGTTGTATTCTTTTATTTTTATTTCTATTCCCGCACTAATTTCTCTGTTAATTCGCGTTTTGATATTTCGCCTTGTGTACTTGGGCATGCTGCGATAATAGTTGTCAAAGTTTTCATGAGGAAGTACTTGTATGCATATCGTCTGTCCAATATAATTTTCGGGATATTTTTCTTTGAGAAATTGATCAAGCAGGTTATTCTTTTTTACAAAGCTGAACCGAAGAGAAAGTCTCGGATAGTTCTTTTTTAATTCATCAATAATTGCCTGAGCACATTCTTCGTCAAAATCATCATATATGAAGTTGAGATAGTCTGTAAAACTCCATTGACCTATTATGTAAATGCCGGATGATATTCCGATTCCTTTATATTCGTACCCATGCTTTTTAATATGAATCGGCGCTATCATTTTAGCTTTACTGTCTTTATAAACTACATAGTATTTTGCTGTTTCGCTTTTTTTGAAGCAGCCTTTTTTATATTGCTCGTTAAGACCGTAATACCATATGTATTGCTGAAATACAGTCATATCCTCGCCACTTTGAAGAGTTTCCCATTCATTTTTTATTTTATCAAATTCAGAATAGTCATAAATTTTAATTTCCGTCATTATTGTAACTCCCTTTATGAATATATTGAATGATTACCTGGAACTATAGAAGATTTTGATGTCAAATACATAATGGCACTATGATTTGCCTTATGGTGACTTTAATTTCTTCAGACTCCCGCTTTTCTTTTTAAAATCCAGAAAAGGCGCTTTAAATTAGTTCTTCTGAATTTTATGTCTACGATTTCAATACTGTCAGTTCTCGCGTATGTGTGTATTCCGCATACGGGCGCTGACTCGTCGGAGGTTATTTCCTCAGGAGTGACAGTTGAATACTCTTTTTCAGCGTAGCCGTTTTTATCGCACTGAGTGATTTCATAAAAAATTATTCCGCCGCCGTAGTTGCCGTTTTCACAGCTCTGGGCAGGTCTTAATCTCCTGCCGTTGTGAGAGAAGCACTGTCCCGCTCCGCGCTTGTCAAGTCTTGATGTGCATACAGGGCTGTAGTCTGTGATTCTGCCGCTTTTCACGTCGAATATACTTAAGTCAATACTCATGTTACCCGACGGGCAGACAACAGACGCTATGAGCATTCCGTTCTCAATTACAGTGTCAACAGCGTTTACGTCTTTTACAAGTACACGCGACTTTTTCCATTTATACGGAAAATCCTCCGCTTCATACAGCTGAATACAGCCGTCCTCATGAGTTTCGGGCATCATAAAGACCTTACCGTCCTGCTCAAAAACGTAAGGGTAGGAGAGGTGGAAGCTTTCTTTTAAAACCGGCTCAGGCACGGTGAAGCTGCCGTCTTTGAATTCGCTGCATCCGATAATGCCTACTTCTGTTTTGTTGTCAAACATCTCAACGAAAAGATATGTCTGCCCGTCTTTTTCAAAAAGAAACGGGTCAGCGTACCAGAAACGTTTGTCGGCGCGAAGCAGATTAAAGCTCTTTTTACTGCCGTCGACAACAGAGTCACCGTCTTTGAAAAAACGGTAGCCTATGTCCCAGTA
>JAZUHE010000093.1:0-5769 GCA_045641565.1 Acutalibacteraceae bacterium
ACGGGCAAAACAGGTCGTGCTACGGGGATTCATCTTCATCTTGGAATCAGAAATCTTTCATCAGCGTCGGATAATTCTGTAAGAAATATGACGTGGGATATTCTGAGAAAATATGAATATGTTGACCCTCAGCTTGTCAGATATATTCCTCCGCAGGGAAATACAACTGAAATTAAAAGTTCGTTCCTGCCGTCAAAAGGTTATTTCGGAAAAGATGATGTTTCGGCAAACGCTGCTAAAATTGCATCGTTTATGCGCAGTAATTTTCCCGCATATACAGATAAACGGGCGCTTGGAAATACCTACGGCAGTTATCTTATTGCGGCCGTCACTGAATTCCAGAAGCGAACAGGACTTGTTCCCGACGGAAAAACAGGGCCGAAAACACTTGATAAACTCAAACAGTACGGCTTTAAAGAATAAATATAAGTATGGATTCATATCTGTTGATTTGAATTCATACTTTTTTATTGCTTTTAAAACCATAATATGATAAAATATCTTATAATTTGTCATAATTTATACGGAGGAAAACTATGGGACAGAGCATTTTCAGAAAAAAGAGTCTTGATAAAATTAATTCCCCGGAAAGTCTTAATGATTATATTCGTGTTACCAATCCCGGCGTGTGGCTTGTTCTTATTGCTGTTATTTCACTTCTGATTGGTGCCTGTACGTGGAGCTATTTCGGACATATTGACTCAACCGTTGATGCTTATGCTTCGGTAAGCGGCGGTGAAGCTGTCTGCCTTGTATCCAGAGAAGATATTTCCTCAGTAGAAAAAGGAATGAAGATTAATATTGACGGAGCTGAGGGCTCTGTTACGGGAATCGGTTCATATGTAGGAGAAAAAGACTGTTATGAGGTTTTTGCAGACGTAAATAAAGAGGACGGCTCATATGACGCAGAGATTGTTATCAGAAGCGTTAAACCTGCTTCATTCGTTTTTAATTAAGGGAGTATATTATGAGGAATAAAATCAAAAGCCCTGTTACAAAAGGGGTTTGCAAGGTTCCTGTAATTATGCAGCTCGAAGCTCTTGAATGCGGTGCGGCGTGCCTTGATATGATTCTTGCATATTATAATAAATGGGTTCCGCTTGAGCAGATAAGAACGGACTGCGGTGTTTCCCGTGACGGCTCAAATGCTAAAAATGTATTGAGGGCTGCGCGACATTACGGACTTGAGGCAAAAGGCTTCCGTTTTGAACCTGAGTCATTAAAAGAAAACGGACAGTTCCCGTGCATTATTCACTGGAATTTTAATCATTTTGTAGTTCTTAACGGTTTCAGAGGAAATAAGGCTTATCTTAATGATCCTGCAAGGGGCACATACAGTGTGAGCATGAAAACATTTGATGAATCTTTTACAGGCATTTGTCTTATGTTTGCTCCTACAGAGGAATTTGTTCCGTCAGGCAAACCGAAGAGCGTTTTATCTTTTGCTTCAAAGCGCCTTAAAGGTACAGCCGCGGCAATAGTTTTTACAGTTCTGACAGGTGTAATTTCTTCGATAACAGGGATAATAAATCCCGCTTTTTCTCGTGTCTTTCTTGACAGGCTTCTTACAGGCGAAAATCCTGACTGGCTTATTCCTTTTTTAGCTTTACTCGGTGTTTTCTGCCTTATTCAGGTGCTGATGTCAGCTCTTACTTCTGTTTACAGCCTGCGAATCAGCGGCAAAATGGCGGCTGTAGGCAATTCATCGTATATGTGGAAAGTACTCAATCTTCCTATTGAGTTTTTCACGCAGCGAATGGCCGGTGATATTCAGGGAAGGCAGAACTCCAATGCTTCTGTAGCAAATACATTGATTAATACATTTTCACCTCTTGTTTTAAATATTCTGATGATGATTCTGTATTTTGTTCTGATGATTCGCTACAGCTGGATTCTTACTTTTGTCGGTATTTTATCGCTTACAATTAATGCTGTTGTTTCAAATTATATTTCAAAAAAGAGAATTAATATTCTTCGTGTTTCCATGCGAGACAGCGCAAAGCTTGCTTCATCAACTGTTGCGGGTATTGACATGATTGAAACAATCAAGTCATCGGGCTCTGAGAACGGTTATTTCGAAAAATGGGCAGGCTATCAGGCAAGCGTTAATGTGCAGGAAAACAAGTTTACAAAGATTAATCAGTATCTCGGAATGATTCCTCAGTTTGTATCTTCTGCCGCAAACAGCGCAGTGCTTATTCTCGGCGTTTATCTTACAATTAACGGTCAGTTTTCTGTCGGCATGATTATGGCATTTCAGGGTTTCCTCACATCATTTATGTCGCCTGCGCTTACACTTGTTTCTGCGGGTCAGACTTTACAGGAAATGCGCACACAGATGGAGAGAATTGATGATGTTATGGAATACCCGTCTGACAGCGTTTTTTCTCAGGAAGGCTTTGATGATGAAGACTGCCAGAAGCTTTCAGGTGATATTCAGATTAACAATATAACTTTCGGCTATTCACCGCTTGCTGAACCTCTTATCGAGGATTTCAGTTTATCAGTTAAAACGGGTGAGTCAATCGCGATTGTCGGCAGCTCGGGATGCGGAAAATCAACATTATCAAAGCTGATTTCGGGCCTTTATAAGCCATGGAGCGGCGAAATACTGTTTGACGGCAAAAAAATGAGCGAGATTGATTCAAATGTTTTTCACGGCTCACTTGCTGTTGTTGACCAGGATATTATTCTTTTTGATGATACAATCGCAAACAATATTAAAATGTGGGATGACAGCATTGAGGATTTCGAGATGATTCTTGCGGCACGCGATGCTCAGCTTCACGACGACATTATGCAGCGCCCCGGAGGATACCAGCATAAGCTTCTTGAGGGCGGCAGAGATTTTTCGGGCGGTCAGCGGCAGAGAATGGAAATTGCACGTGTACTTGCGCAGGAGCCGTCAATTATTATTCTTGATGAAGCAACTTCTGCTCTTGATGCTAAAACAGAGCATGATGTTGTCGAAGCAATTCGTATGAGAGGTATAACCTGCATAGTCATTGCACACAGGCTTTCAACAATTCGCTCATGCGATAAAATTATTGTTCTTGACAGCGGTAAAATTTCCGCATGCGGAACACATAAAGAGCTTATGGAAATTTCTGATATTTACCGTGAGCTTGTAATAAACGAGTAAAGGAGGCATCCGGATGGGTTGGTTTGAACAGCAGCTTAAATACAGAAAACAAAAGGACGACGATACTTTTTCGGATGCTGTTGAGAGTATTGCGGGTGCTGTTATGGGTCAGAGACTTTCTGCGGTTTATGACTCTATGGAAGTGGCGCAGTCCGCTATAGATGAGATACTTAAATATTTCAGAATAAGAAACAGACTCGGAGACATTCCCGATTCGATTAAATCATTTGAAGAACAGCTTGAATACCGTCTCAGACCTCACGGAATAATGAAGAGAAACGTTATTCTTGACGAAAAATGGTTTAAATGCGCTGTCGGCCCCATGTTGGGAAAATTAAAAGATGACGGTACGGTTGTCGCACTTATTCCGGGTAAGCTTCACGGCTATTCTTATTATGATTATAAATCAGGCAAACGAATTAATATAAATAAAAAGACAGCAAAGCTTCTTGAGGATGAGGCAATATGCTTTTATAAGCCTTTCCCAATGAAGAAGCTTAATATTGCAAATCTGTTTTTTTATATGAGAGAGCAGCGTACTCCTTCTGATTCAATTCTTTATTTCAGCATGATGGGTATTACCGCTTTACTCGGACTTCTTCCGCCGCTTTTTAATAAATGGCTTTTCGGGGAAGTTATTGAGTCCAAAAGCGCTCAGCTGCTTCTTGCGCTTGCGGGATTTATGTTAAGCTTTCAGGTGTGTCAGCTTTGCATTAAATCTTTTCAGACGCTTGTTAATAATCGAATCAGCATAAAGCAGAATATTGCTGTTCAGGCGGCTGTTATGAACAGAATACTGTCTCTTCCGCCGTCTTTTTTCAAGGATTATTCATCAGGTGAACTTAGTAAGCGGGCGCAGTATGTTCAGTCCTTATGCTCCACAATGATGAATACAATCGGAACTGCGGGTCTGACTTCGCTGTTTTCACTGATATATATCGGGCAGATATTTGCATTCGCACCGTCACTTGTTGCACCGTCTGTTATTATTACCGTTATTACAACAGGCGTGACTATCGCAACTACATTTATTCAGTCAAAGATTACAAAAGAAAAAATGATGCTTGTGTCTTCTACAAGCGGTATGACTTATTCCATGATAACGGGAATACAGAAAATCAAGCTCGCAGGTGCTGAGAAGCGTATGTTTTCACGATGGGCCAAGCAATATTCTAAGGAAGCTTTCCTCGAATACAATCCGCCTCTGTTTATAAAGCTCAGCACTACAATTAATCTTGCTGTTTCTCTTGCAGGAACAATGGCGATTTATTATTTTGCTGTAAAAAACCAAGTGTCCGTTTCAGATTATTATGCGTTTAATGCTTCATACGGTGTTATTTCAGCCGCTTTCTCATCATTTTCAAGTATCGCTGTTTCACTTGCAAATATAAAACCTACACTTGAGATGGCTAAAACTATTATGGAGGCTGAACCTGAAATTTCTGATGACAAAGAGATTATTACTTCTCTGCGCGGCGGAATTGAATTGAACAATGTTTCTTTCAGATATGATGACTCAATGCCGAATGTCATAGATAAGCTTTCCCTTAAGATAAAAGCAGGGGAGTATATTGCTGTTGTCGGCGCTACGGGCTGCGGCAAAAGCACTTTAATGCGTTTGCTTTTAGGTTTTGAAAAGCCGCAGAGAGGCGCAATATATTATGACGGAAAAGATATTTCCAGAGTTGATTTGAAATCTCTGAGAAAGAAAATAGGAACAGTTATGCAGGATGGCAAGCTGTTCCCCGGTGATATTTATTCCAATATTGTTATAGCTGCTCCGCATCTTACTCTTAAGGATGCCTGGGAGGCCGCGGAAATAGCCTCGGTGGCTGAAGATATTCGCAAAATGCCGATGGGGATGCATTCTGTTATTTCTGAAGGGCAGGGCGGTATTTCAGGCGGTCAGAAGCAGCGGCTGATGATAGCACGTGCCGTTGTACATAAGCCTAAAATTCTTATGTTTGATGAAGCGACAAGCGCGCTTGATAATATTACGCAGAAGAAGGTTTCTCAGGCAATTAACTCTCTTAAATGCACAAGAATTGTTATCGCTCACAGACTTTCAACAATCAGAGAATGTGACAGGATTATCGTGCTTGACGGAGGAAAGATAATTGAGGAAGGTTCTTATGACGAGCTGATAAAGCAGAACGGATTTTTCTCTGAGCTTGTTGCCCGTCAGAGGACAGATACAGAAGAATAACGGGAGGATTAATATGGTTGTTACAGATGAATTTAAAGCTGAGATATATGAAAAATTTTATCCCAAAGTTTTAAGCTACATAAACGGTAAGGTTAATAATTATCATCTTGCCGAGGATTTATGCTCTGATGTTTTTCTTAAGATATATGAAAAAATTGATACTTTTGACGACAGTAAAGCGTCAGTTTCAACGTGGATTTTTACTATTACAAGAAATAAACTGACTGACTATTACAGAACAAGAAAAATCTCAGGCGGTGAAATCCCCGAGTATCTTGCTGACGACACCTCACTTGAAGATGATGTGTGTAATGACGAAATGCTTGACACGCTTGCCGATGCTCTTGAAAAACTAGATGAGAGAGAAAGAGATATCATTGTTCTTCACTATTATTCGGGCATGACTTTAAAAGAAGTCTCT
>JAZUHE010000094.1:0-9381 GCA_045641565.1 Acutalibacteraceae bacterium
CATTCGGGTTTAGCTTTCGCACCGCATATGCAGACACCGTTAACGAAGGTATGTTCTTCTGCCGTTCCGTATTCGTCACAGTCAGTGCATTTCTGTGAATGAGTTCCGTCGCCGTTATCTTTATAAACTCCGCTTGTGAAGCTGTGCTCCGGCTCGGGAACAAAAACTTTAACCGTATAATATGACTGCTTTACTGAATTATATGACGTATTGTGAAGCAGATAAGGCTCGTCGTAAAAATAATACTCGCTGAGATAATAGTAAGTATACGTTGTTCCCTTATCACTTTCTTCGGTGACCGTTTTTGCAAGTGTTGTTGTGCCGTTGCACTTACTGTTGTTATTGGTGAAAAGGCTGCCAGCCTCGGCAAAGGTTATCGGCTGTTTTGCGGTGATACTGTATTCACACATCAGGCTGTCATAACTCATTGTGTAGTCAACGCCCTTCGTCAGAGTTTTTCCGTCACTGCCCTTAATACCGCTTTCATTAAGCTTCATATCATTAATGGCACCTGTCTTATGAGAAACTCCGATTACATAAGGTTCTCCTCCGTAGGAATATGAAACCGGTTCATAATATGTACCGTTAACATCAGTTCCGAAAAAGCAGACAGTATAATTTTTCGAACTCATTCCTTTATAACTGCAGTCAATGTAGTCTTCAGTTCCAAGTACGCCTGACCTTACACCGATCCACGCGTGGTTTTCGGGGCTGATATCCATATCATCCATGATATGCACTTCGTTTCTGCCGTATTCAGCATTAAAGTCCGCCAGACCGTTTCCGTAGATTTTTACTTTTCCGCCTAAATAAACATAGCCTGTTGTCGCAAACGGATTTCTTACATTAACCGCCGCAATATTTGAAATACTGCCGTCTTTAGAATTAATACATTTATTTTCCGTAATCAGAAGGTCGCCTGCGAGTTTTACGCTGTCGGATGTCCCCGAAACTTCAATGGCACTTGCCCAGTCGGATGTATTGTTATAGATTTTTCCGCCTGTGAATTCAGCATATCCGTCATCAAGATATACCGCACCGCCGCTATACGCTGAATTGCCGAAAATCTCTCCGCCTCTGATATAAAGCCTTGAGTCTGTGCTTCCGTCGAAGTATATTGCTCCGCCGTAATCGTTATCATTATCGCCGTGATTATTTGAAATTGAACCGCCGTTCATGGTGAAGCTTCCTTCATTGATGTAGATGCCTGCGCCGTCTCCGTTATAGATGTTGCCCGTAACCGAGCCGCCGTTCATGATGAACGTACCGCTTTCGACAACAACCAATCTGCAGTCATCGTCATCGTTGCCCTGAATAGTTCCGCTGTTGAGTGTAAGCGTTCCGCCCTCGTTGACAATGATAACTTCCTCATAATCCTCATAAACTCTTGTTACGAGAATTCTGCCGTTTTTCGCTTCCGACGTATCCTTAACGGTCAGTGAACCGCCGCCGGAAATATTGAATATGTAATCTGCAGAGTCGCCTGCGCCCTTGATTGTGTGGCCGTTAAGGTCAATCGTCAGACTGCGGTTTGAATCAAGATTGTATTCGTTTGCGATGCTGACATCTCTGTCGAGCTTAACAGTGCCTTTAACCGCAGCGGCTTTATTCCACTGGTCAACAAATTCAACACCCGTTGAAACAATAAAAACATCGCTTTCCGCTGCTGAAACGGGCATCAGCGGAATACATAAAGCAACCATAATCACGCACAGAATAACTGTTATTGTTTTTTTCATAAAAATCCTCCCTTTCATAAATATAAATCCTACCTTTTTATACTATCATTATTAAATAATAATGTCAACTAAAGAGAACAGCGCTTAATTACCGCCCTTTCACATTTCATATATCGTTCCGGAATCACTGAAAACGCAAAAATGCCCCGACAGGAATCAATCTGTCGAGACATTAAATTTTCTGTGATCGAACACATTATGAATTTCCCATGTACACAAGCACAACGCCGACAAGTATACCGATAAGAGCAAAAATACCCGGCGCTTTTGATTTCCACATAAGGAAAGATTCGGGAAGAAGCTCGCCGAAAACGACATACAGCATTGCTCCGCCTGCAAAGCTCAGAGACAGTGACAGCCATATCGGACTTACCATACCGAGAGAATAACCGATTACGGCACCGATTATCGTCGGGACACCTGAAAGAGCAGCAATCAAAGCGGCTTTCCAGGGCTTAACACTGCCGGAAACAAGAGGCGCCGAAACAGACATTCCCTCAGGGATGTTATGTAAACCGATAACAAGTGCGACAATGAAGCCCGCACCTTCGGTAATGCTGCCGGAATCTGCGGCATATGACGCACCGATAATCATTCCTTCGGGCAAATTGTGCAAAGCAATGGCAGATGCCATTACAATGCCCGCAATAAACAGCTCGCGTTTCTTGTCATTTGAATTGGTTTTGTGCATTTCGTAATGGTCTGAATGAATAAGCTCATTCAGATTATCTGCTGTTTTGGGATGAAGTGAGTCAATATGCTGAACTTCGGGGTTTGTCCGTTTGTCTATTATTAAATTCAGAACGTATATTATGAAAAACCCTGAAAGAATGCCCGCAACAACCAGCATCAGCGACATATCATCTTCAGCGCCTTCCGGATGGAAGGATTCGGGGATAAGCTCAAAGCAGACAATCGCAAGCATAACCCCTCCTGCAAAGCCGAGAAGAAGACTGACAGCCTTATCGGATTCACGGCGAAGTGTACCGCCGATAATTCCGCCGATACCCGTTCCGAGGACTCCGGAAACAGCTGTAATTAAAATGACCCATCCTAAAATATTCATACAAAGACTCCGTTCCTGTTATACACAACTAACCGACAGATATTTTATACTCTTTGCCGAAAAATGTCAACTAAAAAACAAATATATTTATATCTGCAAAAAAATTTTAAAAGCTATCAGCCATTTTTCTTAAATCTTCGTATAAACAGATGTAAGACAAAAACAAAGAGCTTTACGGAGGTAATTAAAATGAAAAAAGATTATAAAGCACTTAACGATACAGAACTTGAAAAAGTAAACGGCGGTCTGATGTTTGTTGTATTCGCTTCAGGCAGTATACCTGTTGTTGACCCTGTTCCTTTAAAGCCTGAATATGAAAAAGTCAGGTCAGAAAGGAACGTCCTTATACCTATTCCATAAAAACTACAACCCCGGCAGTTAATTCTGTCGGGGTTGAATTCTTATCAAAGTGTATTCGGGTCAACGTAAACATGCTCTGTGGTAATTGAGCCGTCTGATTTCAGGGTAAGCTTTGTGCCTCCGTTCATCTCTTCCTCCCAGTATCCGCCGGGGCCTGTTTTAAGAGCGTATGTCAGTCTGATTCCGTCATAAAGAATCGAGGAACAGTTAACGTGGTCGTGAGCACAGACAATATTTTTTGTACTGCCCAACTCCTTACAAAGTTCAAAGAATCCGTTGTTTGCGGTTGCGCAGCAAACACCTTCATGATTCACACCGAAGGATGTGTCAGCATATTCATCCCTGTATTTTCCGCTTGTGCTGTCATAGGCCTCATTCCACGCAGTTTTAAACTCAACAAGCGGAATATGCATTAAAACAGTGCTTTCAACATTGCGGCCCTCGAGCTTTTCAATACCCTTGACTGCCCATTTATACCATTCAAGCTGATTTTCCCAGAGATTGTCGTATCCGCTGTTTTTCGCACCGTTGATATTGCCTTCATCACGGAGGTCGCAGTGGGTATCCATCATAAACAGCGAGTGAATCGCTTTTCCGTTTTCCTTAATGCTGATTATATAATTGCCGTAGCCCATATCCTCAGGACCGAATTTGAATATACAGTTCTTCGCTTTATACAGCCTGTAAGCGCACCAGAATTCGCTTATACAGCAGGTGCCGTCGTGATTGCCCATAACAGGAGCCCACGGTATGCCGTACTTGTCAACATCCTTAATAATTTTAAGGTACGCGCTTGTGCAGTAACCGATGTCGCCCGTAAACGTAATGAGGTCGGGCTTTACTTCTTCAACGAGTCTGTCGATAGTCTTTGTTGCTGCTTCCGCGAAGGGCGCGTAAGCCTCAAATCTTTCAAACTGAACATCGGTTATATTAAGTATCACAAAATCCTTATCGGGATTTTTTTCAAATGATACAGCGTAATCATCAGTGTACTCCTGCGACGGCGACCATTTCTCAAAGAAGTTCGCCTCTCCTCCCCTGAGCACAACCGCACCGAGCGGAGATAAAATCTGCCATAACGACATAATAACCGCGATTATTGTTTTCAGATATGCCTTCATAAAATCAACCTTTCATAAAGCTCTCATTTAATTGAAATAATGTAACTATAACCGTTGCTTATTTTTTCAACGTTCTGTTCCTGGTTTCCTCTTTTCTGTGGGCGGCTTTGGCTTCATCTTCAAGACGCTGCTGTTCAAGCTTCTGCGCGAGTCTGTCAGACACTTCGCTGTAATCCGCGGTAAAGCTGTCTATGATGTCATAGCCTTCAGCGAGAGTTGCAATACGCTCGGCAAAAAGATACGGCTTCATGACCTTACCGTAAATTTTACGCTCGAATTTTGCTTTTTTAATCTGGATTCGCTTGAACTCACGCTCTTCCTTCGTCTCTTCGGGCAGTTCAAAGACAGCCTCAAAATCCGCGGGGCTGAACTCTCTGATTCCGTCGGGATAATATCTGCTGACATATTTTCTGACTTTTTTAATCAGTTTAGCGTTTCTGACAGCATCGGAACGGTTTGTGCGTTCCTCTTTTGTTTTGCCCTCGGGAAGAGCTTTCGCCGCGGAAATAATATCTTCATAAAATTTACAGAAATCTTCTTTTCCGCAGTTCACAATGCTTTCGCAGAATGAGCGGAATTCTCTGCCGAAATCAGTGGTGAATCTCGTAAGCTCGTTTTTAACAAACTCAGCAATTTCAATCTCTTCGTTATGAGCCTTTATATTTTTTATTTCTTCTTTTGAGGCGGATTTTTTATCGGGAACGGATTGCTTTTCCTTATCCGCATACTCGCGTGAAGCGATTATCGCCTCGCACGCCTCGCAGTAAAGCTCATCTGTGAGAACGCCCGCTTTTTTGTCCTCCACGGCGCTTCGGATTCTCACGGCTCTGACGACCGATTTCTGCTGAGTATCCGTAAGGTCATAGAAAAGCCACGGAATAACATCTATCGCCGCGCCGACAAGTGAAATAATCATCAGCTTGTCAAGCAGGGGATAGAGCACACAGTCGGGATTCTTCTTCTGAGCGGAGAGCGGCTTTTTATCGTCGTAGTTTTTATAGACTTCAAGAACGGAATAGTCCGTTCCGTCAAAGCCGTTTCTCTTGTATACCCACGGCACAAACAGATTGGTCGCCGCGCCGATTGCTCCGCCGACGTAGGTTTCAACAACGCCGAAAGCGCCGTCAATCCGCTCGCCGCTGATGTACTGCTGATAATCGCGGATATCGGATTCGATGGAGCGGTCGATAACCTCGGTGGTTTCCCAGAATCTGTTGAGGAAATAGAAAATACCGATAAGCCATATGCTCTTTTTATATGTCAGCGCAAGGCCGAGGGTTATGAAAATCTGTGAAATATTCTTAACCAGCTTGAAACCGCGCTTGCCGAGCTTATTAATCAGCCACGGAGAAAACAGCATTGCCCACATTGACGAGTTATATGACACGGTATCAATGATTCCGTAAAGAGTCATTGAGCCTGCTTTACCGTAATAGAATACCCACTGGAGAAGAATATTCTTGCAGTCCTCCATGAAGTTGTTCCAGCTGTCGGTGCATTTTATCCAGAAAAGCTTGTTGCGTGAAACAGCTCTGAGCGCTTCACCGAGGCCCACGCCCGTAACCTGCGAACGGGGCTGAACGATTCTTTCTTCAACGCCGTAGTATGCCATCATGCTCATAGCTACACCGACAATGATAATCGCGGGGTAAACCATTCTGTATGTTCTGACATTATAGAGGTCGCCGCCCGCAAAAACGTCACTCATCACGGGGATAAGAATACCTGTAAGGCTCGGCGCAAAGTTGTGAACAAGGCTGGACACCATCATGATTTTGACTCGTTCCTGCGAGTTCTGAGAAATAACGTAAACAAGATTGCTTACGCCCGTGCTGTACCATTGCTGAACGTATCCCTGAATCTGACCGATTACAAAAAGCGAAATGACCATCGGCCAGTAACTCATTTTTTCATAAGGATAAAACAGGGCAAAAAGTGAAAGAATACCAGCGGGAATTCCGAGCTTGATATATACTTTATACTTACCGACACGGGAGCGCAGATTATCAATAATATACGCGTTCAGCGGAGCCAGCGCATAGCCGATTGCCGTGCATATATAGCTGAAAAGGAGCAAATCCTTATGGGTCATATTCAGCGTCATTGCGGTGAAGGGGTCGTTGACGCTGAAGCTGATGCCGAAAATTGTCGCGAATCTCATTCCGAGCCAGCCCACAGAAAGCATGAGATATTCTTTATACGCAACATAGTCGCCCTTTGCGGGAGTGCGCCAGTAAGCCTGAATTTCTTTCAGAAAATCCCGCGCTTTATTAACAACCGTCATATCAACCCTCCCCGTTAAAAACAAACGTGGTTACACTTTTCGGAGTAACAGAAAACTTTCCGTCAAAATCTTTTTCTTCAAGAGAAGAAGCTTTATCTGTAACATACGCTTTGCCCGATTCTTTGAAATCAAGCTCAGTTTCTTTTTCTGAAAGATTTATTGCGATAACAACTGTTTCATTTTTCTGCCTGAATGCCATAAGCTTCAATGAATCCGTACCGCCGTCAACGCTGACTCTTACAGCGCCGCTCTTTATGAATTTTGAAAAATTGCCGAAAGCATAATATCTTTTGGTGATTTCATAGGTTCTGTCGGGATTTATGTAAATCAGTCCGTCGCAGTAGTCAACATCGCTGACAGCTATCCAGTGCTGCCACGAAACAGCGTTTAGAACAGTTAAGTCCTCATACATTACTCTTGCCTGAACGAGAGCGGATTCCATGGAGCTGTCTCTGCCGCCCTTCATATGAGTCCACTCGCTGACGCGCACCTTTGATGACGGATATTTTCTGTCGAGATACTTTCTCCATCTCGCCGCGAATTTGAGGCGGTTATTGAATTTCGGAAGAATGTGGTCGTTGAGAAAATAGGAATGAACATCAACGCCGTCCGAATGAGCTTTTATTTTCATGTCGCCGAGCATTATGCGCGAATATGTCTTATTGAACCACCTGATGTCGCCGTTTTCAGCTCCCGAAATCAGAACATTGTTTTCTTTAAGAATTCTGCTTTTATCTATTTCGTCAGCAAGTGCACGTAAAACATCACGCACACCCCACGGCCTGTAATGGCAGCCCTCCTGCCCGTTTTTGTATGTCCAGATCCAGACAGGTTCATTAACGGGTGAAATTGAAGTTACGGGAATGCCCTCGCCGATAAAATGCTCAGCGCATTTAACGCAGTACGCCGCAAAATTTTGATAATTTTTCTTCGCAAGGTTGGTGCGAAGAGGCTTATCAAGACAGGATTTATGATTTTTTGTATAAATTTCGGGCGGCGAATTGACAAAAAGCACAATGCTGTCACAGCCGTTTTTTACAGCGGCGGTGAGCATATACACGGCATTTTTATCGCGGCCGAAATCATATGTGCCGTCATTTTTAAGGAAGCACTCCGCCATACGGTTTTTGTTGTGAAAATCCGATGAGCCGGAATTTTTCGAACCGCCGCCGAGATTGTAACGATAGCATTTTACACCGATTCCTTTTTCATCTGAAAAGAGAAGCTCGGCAATCTCATCTCTGATGCCCTCCCAGCCACCGACATCCTGCGCCCACCAGGCGCCGCTGACGCCAAAACTTTCGATTGTCTGATAAGTTTTCTGCCCGATTACTGCATCAATCATAATCATCACCGATACGAATATATCACATTTCAAAAATAAAGTAAATATAGTTGTATTTAAATTCACAATAAAACCAAAATCTGTTATTGAAAACGATAAGCAACAGCTATAAGATGGGATCGGAGGGGACAATTTTATGAAAGGAGAATGATATATGGTGAATAATCAAATATCTTTGGACAAATTTACAGTGCAGATTTTGCCTTCTGACAACAGAAATGTTCTCTCACTGTCAGTAAACTCATCCTGATATTTATCTACAATCAGTTTACACAATTCTGAAAGATACTCAAGATTACACTGATATCTCACTTCAGGTGTGGGACGTATCATTCTTTCACCTTGATGAATATCCCCATTTTCAAATCTTGAGATTTCTTCAATAAGACTGTTTTTTTCTTTAACCAGGTCAGCGTAAGATTTGTCTTTCTATATCTCCGCAAACATTTCCGGACTTGTCATCATAATTTATTTTCTCCTTAATCTTTAAAAATCAATCAGATACAATTTTGCTCAAAGACCTCAGTCTTCATCTTCGTAATCAGTGCAAAAGTCTTCATCGTCAAAGAATTGGATATAGTCCTCTATATCAAGACCGGCGTCTTCAAGCATTTCCGCTTTTTCTTCATCATCGGCATCCAAGAAATCATAAAAATCAATATCCTCTTCTTCAAGTTCTTCTTTTAATTCTTCCTCTTCATCTGATCCAAAGCTGAAACTCATTGTCGTAGTTTCTTCAGCATCTTCATACTCCGCAAGCAGTAAATCCATAAGAGCATCGTATTCTTTCGGATAAGCATTTAAACCGTGTATATATTTTTTTGTGCCGTCAGTCGTGTAATATTTCAGACGCCAGCTTTCACCGTCAAGAACAGGAGCAAAATAATCATCTTCCCAATTTAATATATCGATTTTTTCAAGCTTTTTCAAAAATTCCTCAGCCGGGATAGTTGCTTTTTCGGTTGTTGATACATAAACATCGCTTTTGGTTCTTTTAATAATAATATCATCACCGTTATGAACTACTACAATTTTGTCACTGTCTGTATTCCAACCTGAACTTTCAAATACGAGTTTTTTTAACATATCAATTACTCCCTTCGATAAAGCTTTCAAGGACAAGCTTTTTTCTTCATTATATCCTGCGGCAGGGCATTGTCAACAATAATTTTTCAAGAAACACGCCTGAAGTCCTATATATAGGACTTTACTGAAGCTTTTGCGCGTGAGTCCCGAATACAGGACTGCAGAACATTGACTATCTGAAAGAGGTATTATATAATCGGCGCAGAAAGGGCGTGAAAAATATGTATGTACTTGCAGATATTGAATGGGTAACCAATTCAAAAGGGTTTATTTGCCCCACTCAGCTGTCAGCGATTAAAGCTGATGAAGACTGGAATATGCAATACTCTTTTTATTCAAGAATCAGACCTCTTGATGATTCTTTTGAAATAGAAAAACAC
>JAZUHE010000095.1:0-15948 GCA_045641565.1 Acutalibacteraceae bacterium
CACAGAACGACATGGCTACGATCCGACTTTGACCTTCATAGAATGAAATATGAAACATAAGCGCCGAAAAAAGCTGTATGCTTTTAATTTCGGAGCAAATGTTTCAGAATTGTAAAATTTGCTTTTCATATATAAATAAAGTGCAAAAAAATATTGCAAGAGAGGTAAAAATGATGTATAATAAAAATATATATTTTTATGATGGAAGTAGTACCGTCATCGGGAGGAAGTTTAACAATGGAAGCCTATCTTGATAACAGCGCAACCACCCCGGTTTGCCCTGAGGCGATAAAAGCAATTAATGAAACTCTGACAAACTGCTGGGGCAACCCTTCGTCGCTGCATTACGGCGGAATAGAAGCGGCGGAAATCGTAAGCGGGGCAAGGCACAGCATTGCTAAAAAGCTTTCATGCTCAGACGATGAGATATTCTTTACTTCCGGCGGTACTGAGGCAAACAACATCGCGGTTTTCGGCGCGGCTCACGCTTACCGCTCAAAGGGAATGAGAGTTGTTCTTACCTCTGTTGAGCATCCCAGTGTAAACGAGCCTGCCCGTCAGCTTGAGGCGCAGGGCTATGATGTTGTCAGACTTCGCTGTGACGATAAGGGCCGTTTTGATGAACGTCAGCTTATGGCGGCGGTCAACACATCAACGTCTCTTATAAGCATTATGGCTGTAAACAACGAGGTCGGCACAATTCAGGCTGTTGAAAAAGCGAGAATGGCCGCTAAGAAATATAACGCTCCCGCTCTTATTCACTGTGACGCGGTGCAGGCCTTCGGCAAAATTCCGCTTAAGCCCTATGCAATGGGTGTTGACCTTATGACCGTCAGCTCACACAAAATTCACGGCCCCAAAGGCGCGGGCGCACTTTTTGTTAAAAAGGGCTCGAGAATAGCATCACACATTTTCGGCGGCGGTCAGGAGAAGGGCATAAGACCCGGAACTGAGCCCGTACCCGCAATCGCGGGCTTCGGCGCCGCGGCAGAAGCACTGCCCGATATTAACGTTCAGCTCAGAAAGACAACGGAGCTCAGAGATTATCTTGTAATGCGCCTTAATGAACTTGGCGGAATTGTGGTTAATTCACCCGAAGACGCGCTTCCTTATGTTACGAATATTTCTGTTCTCGGCTTCCCGTCAGAGGTTATCCTCAACTATCTTTCCGAGATGAATATATACGTTTCAAGCGGCTCAGCCTGCTCAAAGGGTCATAAGAGCAGAGTTCTCACCGCTATGAATCTTGACTCGGCGCGAATCAACAGCGCAATCAGAGTCAGTCTTTCCAGATATACTACAAAAGACGAAATAGACTATTTCATAGAGGGAATAGCATCCGCGCAGAAGTCAATAATGCGCAGAGTAAAATAAACCTAACGGAGTAAAAAATGAAGGAAATAATTCTTATTAAAAACGGCGAGCTGGCTCTTAAGGGCCTCAACCGCCGCACGTTTGAAGACATACTTGTAAAAAATATGCGTCACCGGTTAAGAGAACTGGGAAAATTCAGATTCACACCGGCTCAGTCCACAATAATGGTTGAGCCGGATAATGAAGATACAGACCTTGATGAGGCTGAAAAAATTCTGCTTAAGGTGTTCGGAATAGCCGCTCTTTCAAGAGCCGCGGCCGTTGAGAAGGATATGGACGTTATCCTCGGCTGTACAGGTGAATACCTCAGAAACCAGCTTGAAAGCGCGAAGACATTCAAGGTCGAGGCTAAAAGAGCGGACAAGAAATTCCCGTTCAAGTCTCCCGAAATCTGCGCCGAGGTGGGCGGCAGAATCCTTGAGGAATATCCCCATATCAGAGTTGATGTTCATAACCCCGATATTGTGGTTATGATTGAAATCAGAGACCATTACGCTTATATTCACGGCAATCAGATAAAGGGCGCAGGCGGTATGCCCGTAGGCTCGGCAGGCAGAGCGGCACTGCTTGTTTCAGGCGGAATCGACAGCCCCGTTGCGGGATGGATGATGGCCAAGCGAGGACTCAGTCTTGTGGGAATTCATTTCGCTTCTCCGCCCTATACAAGTCCGAGAGCCGAGATGAAGGTTCACACTCTGTGCAAAAAGGTGGCGCAGTACTGCGGTCACATTCCGCTGTTTATAGTGCCGTTTACAAGAATACAGGAAGAAATAAAAGAGAAGTGCCCCGAGGACCTTTTCACTCTTGTTATGAGAAGATTCATGATGCGCTGTGCTGAGATAATCGCCGAAAAAGAAGAATGCGGCGCTCTTATAACAGGCGAAAGCGTAGGTCAGGTGGCAAGTCAGACAATGCAGGCCATAGCCTGCACCAACGCTGTGCCGACGCTTCCGGTCTTCAGACCGCTTATCGGTATGGACAAGGACGAGGTTGTGGCGATATCAAGAAAAATCGACACATTTGAAACATCTATTCTGCCTTATGAGGATTGCTGTACGGTATTCACACCGAAGCATCCGAGAACGAGACCGAAGCTTTACATGCTTGAAGAAGCTGAGCAGGCTCTCGATGTTGATGCCCTTGTCAAGGACGCTATTGACAATATGAAGTTTGTAATGATTGATAAATAAAGGTGAGTATTTTGGCAACTTGTGAAATTATCAGTGTAGGCACTGAGCTGCTTCTCGGGGATATTGTTAACACTGACGCTCAGTTTTTGTCTACCGAGCTCGCTAAGCTCGGCATATCGGTTGTGTATCAGACAACTGTAGGGGATAACCCCGAAAGACTGCGCAGAGCGCTTGAAGCGGCGGCTCAGAGAAGTGATATTATTATTACCTCGGGCGGTCTGGGGCCTACTCCTGATGATCTGACAAAGGAAATATGCTGTGAATTCTTTGAAAAGGAATGCTTCCTTCATGAAGAAAGCCTTGAGAGAATGAAGCGGTATTTTGAAATGAGAAACAGGCCGATGCCCGAGAGCAATGTCAAGCAGGCAATGCTGCCCGAGGGCTGTACGCCATTTGTAAATTACAACGGAACGGCTCCCGGCTGCGCTATGGAAAAGGACGGAAAGCATATTATCATGCTGCCCGGCCCGCCGAGAGAGATTGTTCCGATGTTTACGGAAAGCGCGGTGCCGTATCTTGCCGCTCTTTCAGATAAAACGATAGTCTCTCATCAGATACGCACATTCGGAATAGGCGAGAGCGACCTCGCTCAGAGAGTGAGAGATTTCCTTGACGGTGAGAATCCCACTGTCGCGCCTTATGCCAAAGACGGCGAAGCCCTGCTGAGGGTTACGGCCATGGCGGATGATGAGGATGCAGCCGAGAAACTGCTTCAGCCTGTGATTGACAGTCTGATGGATGTTATAGGCGAGTATGTTTACGGTATAGACAAGCCTGATATTGAAACCGCAGTGGTTGAAAGGCTTAAGGAAAAGGGACTTGTGCTTGCGACGGCCGAGTCCTGCACCGGGGGACTGATTTCTCAGAGAATCACTTCCGTGCCCGGTTCGTCAGAGGTTTTCGAGTGCGGAATCGTTTCGTACGCGAACGAAATAAAGCACAGAATCCTCGGCGTAAGTGAAGAAGACCTTGAAAAGTACGGCGCTGTCAGCGAGCCTGTCGCACGGCAGATGGCAGAGGGTGCTCTTAAGGTCAGCAAAGCGGGTATTGCCGTAAGCGTCACGGGTATTGCAGGCCCGGGAAGCGACGGAACCGACAAGCCTGTCGGACTCAGCTATATCGGCCTTGCCGCCGCAGACGGAACAGTTTATGTCAAAAAGCTTCTTACGGGGCACAGCGGCAAAAACTGCAGAGACTACAACAGATATGTAAACGCGTCAAACGCGCTTAATCTCGTCAGACTTTATCTTGACGGTAATCTTTAAGGAGATTGAATTATGGACGAAAATATGGAAAAGAAAAAAAGCGGAATAGACATTACGAGTTTTGACCTTGAGCCGTTCAGAGAGTATTTTGAAGAGGAAGACGCTCAGAAAGCGGCTGAAGAAAAAGCGAGACAGGAAAGAATTATCAGAGAAGAAGCTGAGAAAGCGGCAGCTCTTAAGGCTGAAAAAGAAGCACTTCTGTTGAAAAAGCAGGAGGAAGAGCGTCGCGCGGCTGAGGAAGAGGCAAAACTCAGAGCTGAAAAGCAGGCGGAAAGAGAGAAACGTGAAGCAAAACGTGCCGCCGAAAAAGAGGCTCAGGCTGTTCTTGCCGCCAAACGCGCTGAAGCCGTTAAAAACGAAGCGAATATGGAAAAGGCCGCTAAGCTTCTTGAGCACGCCAAAGAGGATAACACGATTATTCCCGAATCTGCGGATGAAAGCAAGGCTGAGCCGCAGGAGGATTTTTCATCAATTCTGTCTATTTCAAAAGAAAATATTGATACGCTCGAAGATGAAAGCAACGATACAGAGCTTGCTGACGAGTATTTCAATTATGTTCCGGATATGCCTTCTCCGAAGAGCGGTATTTATTCTGCAATATGCGCTGTGCTGATTATCGCGTTCCTTGCCTGCACCGCTTTTGCCGGATATACGTATTTCTTTGCCGGCAAGAAAGATTCAACCGAGGCGTCAAACACTCAGTATGTGGGACGTTCACCTGAATATGCTCCGTTCAGCACACTCGCGGCAAAATATCCTGCCGCAGTTTATCCCGCTGCAATCAGCGAGGATTTAAAAGGCGCATATTCTCAGAACAGCAACATGGTTGGCTGGCTGAGCATTGACGGAACTCCCGTTGATTATCCGATAGTTCAGACGACGGATAATTATCATTACCTTAATTACAGCAATTTTTATAACAGAACCGCCCGCTACGGAACTCCGTTTATGGATTTCAGATGTGATTCTCAGAATCTGAGCAAGAATACAATAATCTATTCACATCACATGAATAATGAAATGGATTTCGGCTCTCTTGATAAATACACTAATTCAAATTATTACAAGGACCATCCGTATATCAGCTATCAGACTCTCAGCGGAAGTCTGACGTTCAAGGTCTATGCTGTCTTTTATGCTACAACAGAAGCTTCAAGTGACGGCGGATTTGTATTTGATTATTATAATCCCAATATGGGTGACGAAAACTTTAAGGGATATATAGAGTTGCTTAATCAGTATGCGATTTATACAACTGACGCGGGACTGGAAGCAACTGATAAAATTATCACTCTTTCCACCTGCTCTCATGTATATGACAACCTGCGTACAGGCGGAGTTGACACAAGACTTGTTGTTGTCGGCAGACTTCTTCGTGACGGAGAAAAAGAATCTGTCGGCGCAGAAAAAGCCGAAGAAAATACAGATTACCGCAGACCGCAGCTCTGGTATGACCAGAATAAGAAAGAAAATCCGTATGCGGCATACCGTACCTGGCGCGCCGCGCTTTAATGTAAAGAACATACTGGAAAAGGAGGAGTATGAATGGCAAACAGCTATGAGAATACAATAATGCCTGAAAAACCAGAAGAGCAGCTTAAGCCTGACGCCATTCCTGTTGATGATAAAGGTCAGCCGCTGCCTGACCCGACCGAAAGTCTGAGCGATTATATCGAGCCCAAGGGTGTGGAAGCTCTTAAAAAAGCCTACTCCGAGGTAGAGGTGGACGAAACAGTAAGAGAAACAATGGAGCCGCCTCAGAGGACAAGCTTCCTGCGCAAGCACAAGCCGGGTAAAAGAGGATATGACTATTACGGCACCCCTGCGGGAAGTGTACCCAATGACAGCAACGGTGTGAAGCCCTCACCGCTTTCTGAGCTTTTTTCAGAGGCGGAGGCTCTTGAACCTGATTTCAATATAGATAAAATCAAGGAGCACGTTCTGAACAGTAACGAAGAGCTCGGCGTTGTTGAAACGCCCAAGCTTGACAGAAACGGCAAAATCAGCGGCAATCCCTTTGAGGACGAAAGCAAAAAGGATAAGGATGATTTCCTTAAAAGAGAGGAAGTCGTCAAGGACCCGAATGCGCCGAAATTCCTTGATGCCTATAAAGAGAGCACAAACACACGTGTTATCTATCAGTCAGACGCTCAGGGAGATGCAGGTGTATCTCAGACCAGGCAGACAGAAGACGCCGGGCAGATTTTTGCTGAGCATTCGCATGTAACAAAGGCTAAAAAGAAAATCAGCAAAAGAGAAGAAAAAAAGGCGATAAGAGCCGCTATAAGAGCGGAAAAGAAAAAAGCTAAGGAACGCAGAAAGGCCGAAAAGGCCGCCCGTAAGGCCGCTAAAAAGAGAGGAGGCAAGCCTGCGGATACTTCAGTTACAAGCCCTGATGAAATTATGAAGCTTCAGGCGGAAAAACTGAATACTGAAAAAGCAGTTCAGCCTGCAAATCCGGAAAAGGAACCGCATAAAGCAGAAGTGAAGCCTGCGGCTGAAAAGACAGATAAAGAAAAGGACGAGGCTCAAAAGCAGATTGACGAGGCCAACCGCCGCAGAGAAGAAGCTCAGAAAGAGGCTATACTTGCGGCTCAGGAGGCTGAAAGACTCCTTAAGGAAGAAAAAGAGGCTCTTGCCGAGCAGGAAAAGGAAAAGCAGGAGGCAATCCGTCTGCTGAATGAGGAAAAGGCCGCGGTCAAAAAGGCTGTTGAAGAAGCGAAAGCAGCCCGTGAAGAAGCTGAAAAGCTCAGAGCGGAGCTTGAATCTATGAAAGCCGCCGCGGCACAGGCTCTCAGACAGAAGCAGGAGGCTGAAGAAGCCGCAAAGCTTATAAAGGAAGAAAAAGAAAAAACGGAAAAAGAGACCCGTAAGACAGAATCCAAATCCAAAGCGGAAAAACAGAAGAACGACAGCACTAAGGAAAAAGAAAAGCCTGCCGGGAAATCTTCTGATGAAGCTTCTGAAAAGCCAAAGGCAGAAAAAGAAACTTCCAAGGCGAAGAATGAAAAAGAAACTCAGCCGTCTAAAGGCAGACAGTCGGCAGGTAAAAAAATGCAGGATGTTTATTCGAACACCCCGACAATGGAAATCATCAAGCGCAGAATCGCGGAGATGGAGGCTCAGCTTTCACCAAAAGATGCCGTGCCTGAGAATGAAACTGCTGCTGACCCGTCCATGGTGATAAATAAGGACGCTATTGTTTCGCGCTCAAAAGAGAAAAAAGGATGAGCGAAGAAAAGCGTAAACACGGAAAGCGGAAGCGAATTGCTGTTATGGCTGTTGCAGCGGCCGCAGCGGTCTGCAGTCTGTGTGTTATAGTTTACAATCTGCTGTGGGTACCGTATCATTTCAGTAATATGAGTGAAAACATGAAGCCCGAAGCCGAAGTGAGTTTACAGAACAGTGACGGTGAAATTCAGCAGAAATATGCGGGACTTAAGAAAAAATATCCCGATTATGCCGGGCAGCTTATTATTGACGGGCTGAACATGGATTTTCCTGTTGTTCAGTGCGATGATAATTCTTATTATCTGCGTCATACGGTTGACGGCAGAACGGACAAGCACGGTGCGCTGTTTGCGGATTGCAGAAACAGTATCTCCGAGTTTGACGATAATACGGTGATATACGGTCACAACATGAAGGACTGTACTCAGTTCGGTATGCTTAATGCGTATAAGAATGTTGAGAATTATAAATCATGCCCTGTAGTGACATTCAACACCGTGTATAAAGATTATAAATGGAAGATTTTTGCGGCTTTTCTTATCAACACAAAAGCCGAGGATGATGACGGATACGTTTTTGATTACACAAAAACAGATTTTTCATCAGAAAAAGAGTTTAATGAGTTTTATGAAGAAGCTGTGGAGCGTTCGTATTTTATTACGGATACGGATGTGAAATACGGAGATAAAATTCTCACAATGTCTACCTGCAGTACTCTTTTTGACGATTCAAGGCTCGTGGTTATGGCGCGTCTTGTAAGGGACGGGGAGAGCGAATATGCCGACACATCATCGGCTCATGCCAACCCGTGTCAGAGATTTCCGTCATCCTTTGACGGAGAAAAGAAATAATAATAAGGATATTCTACTATGGAAATAAAACTTTTTTCTTTAATAAAAGGCGATAATTCTGCGTTCGCAGGGAGCAAAAAGATTATATCTGATTGCGTTAACTCATTTACCGCCGCGGATGAGAAGTTTAAAAATTACGCTTCTCCCAAAAGAATGCTGCTTGCGGCGTCGCAGGCTCTGAGAAGCGCTGACGCGATAGTTATTGCCGTTCAGAGCTCAGCATATAATTCTGTGAAAAAAATGATCTGCTCAGCTTTTAATATCGAACTTGAGCAGAATGAAGAAATATATTCAGCGCTGCTTCCTCTTTATGAAAAGAAGAAAATCACAAAGGCGGCTTTTGAGAACAACACGGCTTTCCCGGCTGATGCGGATATTTTTGCGGTTTCGGATTATAAATGCTGCGGCTTTTCCGTGACTTCGGGAGCACAGAGCATTATCGTTCTGCCTCTTGACAACATAAAAACAGGTGAAGTGGTTTTCGGCTCTCTTTATGAATTCTTCGGTGAAGCCGCGGGAGTTGAAAACGATGAGGATATTTCAAAGCTGAAGCGCGCGAGACTTTCGGCAAAGCTGATTTCTCTTCTTAAGAAAGATAAGAGCCGTATCGCGTTTTCGGCAATGAGCGGAGTTCAGCTTATTGAAGAAAGTCTTGACATGGTTGATGCGGAGCATGAAACGGCATTTATCGCGGAAAAGCCCGAGTCCCGTCAGGCAACTCAGCAGGTTCAGGATTATATTGTTTCGGCTGCGCAGAAAACACGTGAGGCATCAAAAACAAAATATGCCTGCGCCGTATCAAGCGCTTTTGCAAGCAATACAGATAATTCAACATTTATTTTTGTTGCGGTTGCTGATGAAGAGGAAACAAGAATCACCAAGCTCTATGCAAGAGAAGGGGAGTCTCATAAGCATCTTTACCGTTCAGCTGTTGAAAATGCTCTGCTTTTATGCGTAAGCAAGGTCAGCTCCGATATTGCCGCCGCTAAGCAGGAAAATCGCAGAGAAGACAAGCTTCTGCGTCAGAAAATAGCTTTTATAACAGCAGGGGCTATTGCGGGCGCAACGGCTGTCAGCGCTGTGCTGGCAATTATTTTTAACTGATAAAAAAACAAGCGCAGTCATAAAACTGCGCTTGCGGAAGATAAAAGGCATCAATAGTATCTCATGCTGGCAACAACCTTGCCTAAGATTGCGACCTCGTCAACAATAATTGGCTCATATGCTTCATTTTCGGGCTGGAGTCTGAAATGGCCGTTTTCTTTATAGAACGTTTTAACGGTTGCGCTGTCATCAACGAGAGCTACAACCATATCTCCGTTTCTTGCGAACGGAGTTCTTTCGGCAATAATAAGGTCGCCGTCAAGAATACCGGCCTCAATCATGCTTTCACCTTTAACGTGAAGAGCGAAAAGCTGCTTGTCGCTTGATACTCTGCCGGTGTAGGGAAAGTACCCTTCGATAGCTTCAACGGCAAGTATCGGCATACCTGCCGTAACTGTACCGACGATGGGAACCTGAACGATATTGTCTGCCTGGCCGACAATTCTTATGGAACGCTTCAAAAGCGGGTCGCGTGAGATGTATCCCTCATGCTCAAGGACGTCAAGGTGCGCCTGAACCGAGGATGTGGATTTAAGGCCGACAGCGGCTCCTATTTCTCTGACTGAGGGGGGCACTCCGTCTGTGCTGCGCTCAACAAGAAAATCGTAAATTTTGCGCTGCATTTCATTTATTGCCACAAAACTCATCCTTTCGTAACGTTATTTGTGACCATTATAGCACAAATGTTCGCCAAATGCAAACATTTGTTTGCCTATTTTTAAAAATTTTTTCAGAGGTAAGCCATATGATTAAGTTAAAGAGAATTTTTTCGGTTATTCTTTGCGTAATGATAATGATTCTTTCGTGCGTTTTTGCCGCATATGCAAAGATTGATTTATCCGGTGACGCTCCGGCGGAAACTGAGCAGAAAGAGGAAATTCCGAGAATCATAATCTGCGCCAATAGGGGCAACTGGAAAGAATATCCCGAGAATTCTCTTGAGGCTGTAGAAAACTGCGCGGCAGATTATATTTCCATAGACATAAAGGTTACGGCAGACAAAATTCCGGTTCTTATGGCAGATGAAACTGTTGAACGTACCTGTGTGGATAAGGACGGAAAATCCGCAAAGGGTACAGTAAGCAGTATGAAGCTTGAGGATATAAACAAGCTCTTTTTGCGTGAGGGCAACGGCGGACCGCATAATAAGAAGACAGACAGCACTGTGCCCACACTTCAGAATATACTGGAAAAACAGCCGGCGAAATATTTTGTACTTGATTTTAATATTAAAGACCTTGACGCTGTATATGATACAGTTGCTGCCGCGGGAAGTCAGCAGAGAGTGATTTTCAGAATTGACGGCAAAAGAGACGATATTATTTCAGTTCTGAGCGAAAAGGATAAGGTCCCCGAAACAATAATCAAATATGACGGCAATATTATTTTTTCTGTAAATTCAACAATCAAAGAAGCAAAAAAATCCGGACTGAATTTTGTTCAGTTAGGTACTAAAAATCAGTCAGGCGTTATTTTTTATAACGGAGTTGAGCAGAAAATCAGAGCGAACAAGCTGACAGCGGCGTTCTCCATGACCGACGGATATAACGGAAAGCGCGGAGACAATCTCAGCGGATGGGATGATGTTATTTCTCACGGATATTCATTTATTGAGACCGACTACCCGGAGCTCCTTTCTCAGTATGTCGCGCAGACTGATTATATCAGAAGCAGACTTTTTGAGCTTATTGATAAAAAGGATGAATATAAGAGCGGCGCATATCCTAAAAATCTTATTGAGGAATATAATAATGCGGTAAAGAGCGCTGAAGAATTAATCAAAAATACCGCGTCGCAGAGCCAGCTCTCAACGGCATATACACGCCTTGATAATGCCCGCAACGCTCTTAATCTCGCTCAGGGAACGAGCACATCACAGTCTGTTCTTAACTTTTCGGCAGGCAGAATTATCGCGGCGGTGCTTTGCCTCGGTGTGGTTGTATGGGCGCAGATATTTTTTGTTAAACGCAGAAAAAAATAATTAATATATACAGGAGTGATTTGAATGGCAACTGAAGTTGAGAAAAAAGTTTCACTTAAGAGAGCGTCTTATCCTGAAAAAATCGGCGTTTCCTCTAAAGCCGTCGAAGCTCTTATTGATGACTTTAAAGAGAACAATGTCGAAGTTCACAGTATAATGATACTCAGTCAGGGAAAGGTGGCGTTTGAGTCGTGGGCCGAGCCCTATGCGCCCGAGCTTCCTCATGCCATGTATTCCGTAAGCAAGACGTTTACCTCTGCGGCTATCGGCTTTGCCGTAAGTGAAGGTCTTCTTACTGTTGACACAAAGCTTATTGATATCTTCCCCGAATTCAAGCCTGAAAAGCCTGACCCGAATCTTGATAAGCTGACAATTCATTCACTGCTCACAATGCAGTCAGGCAAGAATATCAGCGTTTATGCCGATAAAACAACACCCGACTGGGAAAAGCAGTTCTTTGAGTCCCCCTGGGGATTTACGCCCTGCGACGGACACTGGCAGTACATAAGCGAAAATCAGTATATGCTCTGCTCGGTAATTCACAGAGTAACAGGTGAATGTGTTGTTTCATATCTTACACCGAGACTTTTTGAGCCTCTCGGAATAGATGTTCCCGACTGGGAGCTTTCACCTTCGGGCGTTGAGGCCGGCGGTTGGGGTCTGTTTATTAAAACAGAAGATCTTGCAAAATTCGTAAACTGCTATCAGCATGACGGCAAATTCGGCAGAAAACAGGTTATTCCTGCTGAGTGGGTTCATCAGACACGCCGCAGACACGCCGATAACTCAAGAGCGAATAAGAACCCCGACAGTCAGTGCGGATATGGCTACTGTGTATGGCACTGCGCCGGAGCACCTGCTTACAGACTTGACGGAATGTTCTCTCAGTTTGGTATTGTTTTTAAAGACAGAGACGCTTCCATTATCCTCACAGGCGGCGAAATTGACGAGCAGAAAACACGTGACTGTCTGTGGCGTCATGTGAATGACCTCTTTATTGAGCCGGACAGTGAGCCTAAAGCTGACCACAAAATCGGCCTTGCTCCTCTTGCGGATATTATTCCTGCGGCCGAGCACAGCCCTCTTGAAAAAGAAATCGAAGGCAGAAATATAAAATTCAGAAAGAATCTTATCCTTTCTGTTGCGGGCTTCCCTGTAAGCATGCTTCCGCTACCGACGGTTTATATGTCCGCTGAGAAGGCGGGCAACATAAACAACGTTCAGTTCACATTCGGTGAAAATGAATGTACCATGACGTGGGATGAGGGCTTTGAGCATAACACAATAGTATGCGGAATGGACGGACATTACAGAACCTCGCCGATACGCCTTGCGAATATGAATTTTACCGCGTACAGTACTGCCGCGTGGACAGATAAAAACAAGCTGCAGATAAATATGCGCCCCATAGAGTCCGTGTGCCGCAGAACAATCGAGTTTGAGTTTGACGAGGACGGCAAAAATGTTCTTTTCAGACCCAGCAGTCAGCAGCCGATGTCAGCAATGGCAGAAAATCTTGCCGCCGATGTAGATACATACTTCCCCGGATTCCTTGAGCCGATAGGTGTTGTGGCCTTTGACCAGCTCCCGTGGATTATCGACGCCGTTCATAAGGGATATTTTGAGGATTCTAAAGAAAGCATAGCGGACGATGAATAATATTAAATAATGTATAGAAAAAGCAATCTTAAAAGCGATTATGCCTTTAAGATTGCTTCTTTTTTATTCTGTTTTATAAGTTCGTGAATATCTGAACACCTTTTGTATAGAGCCAGTTGTTGATAAATCTTGCGGCGAAGAGCAGAACAATCGCACAGGCGAATATATAATATGCTAAGCCAATCGCGTTGTAGAGGAGATAGCCTATTCCGCCTATTGCGAGGGAAAGAGCCCAGCCGCCGAAAAGGCCTATTGCTACAGGCGAGCTCTGCTTTACGGGCACTGTTTCGTTTGTCCAGGTAAGATTGGGATTCTTGAGATTAAGAAACAGTCCGAAGGAAGCAGTGAACATAATATATGCGGCGGCAAGCACAATCATGTAAATTACAGTGGTGAAATCAGCCTGAATTATATAGCCAAGTACCGCGGCGGCAATAACCGAGCCGGGAATATTGATTATCATATGAAGCTTCTGCTTGGCCATGAGAACTTCTTTAGGGTCAACGGGGAGAGACTGGACAATCCATATGTTTTTGCCCTCCAGTGAAACCGACGGAGCTGTTATCTGATTCATTGAAAACAGAAGACACACAAAGCAGCAGGCTATTGTGGGGAAAAGCTCCTCAACACCGGGGAACATTGCGGAGAAAACCAGGAGCAGATCTCTGAGATAATCCGTTTTTATTATCGCAACCACACAAAGGGCGAGAGCGATAATAACGCCCAGTCCGCAGTTCATTATATATGTGGGGCTCGCCGCGAAGCGTTTGAATTCCTTGCGAAGCAGAGCTGATTTGACAGAGGTTGTTTTTATCTGTTCTGATTTGTATTCAGTCTTTTTTTCTGCGGTTTTTGCCGTTGTGATTTTAATAAATGATTTTGAAAGCACGAAATATGCGAGCGCGAAAAGAGCGGCGACTATAACCGTAACAGTCAGCATGGGCAGAACCTCACCCGCTGTGCCGACGCCCATAAGATAAAAGGGATAGAAAACGCTTTTTACCTTATCTCCGATTTCGTCGGCGCTGGAGGCAATGTTCTGCAGAAATGTATTGGCCTTAAAATAAGCAAAATAGTATATCCCGAGAAAGGCGAGAGAAGCCAGAACAGTGACGAAGCTCTTATTTTTAAGCTTCGATGATATGAGCGCCACAACCCATCCGAGAATGCAGGTGAGGAATGAGACGAAAAACGTAATAATGAAAGTCTGAAGTATGCAGAATATCACGCTCAGCGGTGAGGCCGCTCCGCTGATAAAATATTTGATAATCGTCGGTATCCACACGATTGAAACGTACAGAAGACTCATGCCGTAAACGCCTGTCATTCTGACAAAAAGAATCTTTGACGGCGGTATAGGCATTGACAGCAGCAGGTCATTATCCTTCGCGTGATACAGACCCGCGTAGGTGTTGAATACGCTGCCGAAGGTGCCGAGAGCTATTGCAATCATGCCCATCATGCAAAGATAAAGCCAGTCAAGCTTCATAGGTATAAGCGCGTCGGCGAGCATGCTGCCTGTTGCGTAAAATGTACCGCCGAGAATGGCAAAGAGAAGCACAAACAGAATTATCATTCCGGCAGTGCTTGCCTTGGAGCGGTTTTTGCCTGTCTTTTTATTCTGGAAATAATACGAGTTCAGTTCAAGGAACTGCTTTTTAAGCAACGCTTTTAACATAATCAGTCCTCCAGTTCAAGGAAAACGGACTCAAGGCTTTCGTCGCCTCTGACTTCTTCCATTGTTCCGGATTTAATAAGCTTACCGTTTTTAATAATCGCGACCTTGTCGCACAGCTTCTCCGCAACCTCGAGAACGTGAGTTGAGAAGAAAATGGCGCCGCCGTTGTCGCAGATTTCACGCATGATGCCTTTTAGGATATGCGCCGCTTTGGGGTCGAGGCCTACAAAGGGTTCGTCCATGATAACGAGCTTCGGGTCGTGAATCAGAGCGGAAATAACGGCAAGCTTCTGCTTCATGCCGTGAGAATAAGATGAAACGGCGCCGGCGAGGTCTTTTCTGATTTCAAAAAGCTCAGCGTATTTCTCGATTTTTTCTTTTCTCGCCGAGGATGAAACTCCGAAAATGTCGGCGACAAAATTAAGATACTGAATGCCTGTCATGAATTCATATAAATCGGGATTGTCGGGAATATATGAAATGATTTTTTTGCAGGCGAGGGGGTCGGTCTTTATGGATATGCCGTCTATTAATATTTCACCCTCGTCAAACTGGAGAATACCCACAGCGGATTTGAGCGTGGTTGTTTTGCCTGCTCCGTTGTGGCCGATGAATCCGTAGATTTCGCCGGGATTGATATGGAGAGTTAAATTATCAACAGCTTTTTTGTCGTCATATGTCTTTGTAAGATTATTGATTTTAAGCATTTCTTTTCTCCTTTTGCTTTTTCTGCCGCAGATTATAATACCGAAAATTATAAAAGTCAACAGTTTCGTGAAAAAATTAACAAAATCTTTACCGCGTTTTTTCTTTATAGAATTTTATCATACGCTGTGCCTGATTTCAACAAATATAAGGGCTTATTATTGCATTTTATTTTTGGCTGTGATATATTGAATTGAGGTGATTTGATGAACATTTTTTCAAGAATTATTTCATTTATTATGGCGCTTATCTTCGGCGTGGGCGTGAGTACGCCTGTAATCATAGAGAAAAACGCTGTTTATGTTGACGGAATAAACGGCTCTGACAGCGCTGAGGGTACAATGTCAGACCCTGTGAAGACAATTTCAAAAGCTCTTGAGCTTATCACAGATGACAAAAAGGATGTTTTTGTCATTCAGGGTGAGTTCAACGAAACAGTTACTGTTGATAAAGACGGGGTTACAATCGAGGGAGCTGAGAATTCAGACGCAGTAATCACCGGCGCAGAGAAAATTACCGGTGAATGGGAAAAATACAAGGGACACATTTACAGAAAACATATAGAAGGCGACGTCAAAAGCGTATTTGTGGGTAATGAGCAGATGCTTCTTGCCCGCTGGCCCAATACTTCATGGAAGAATCTGTGCTATATGAAACGTGCCGAAACAGACGAGGGCACGGACAGCATGCATCTTGTTGATAAAAAGCTTCCGAAAACTGATATGACGGGTGCGCTTCTTACAATCTGGGCAGGCTCGGGCTGGGTGACCTTCAGCAGAGTTATTACTTCCTGCGAAAAGGGCAAAAGCCTTTCATGGGAGCAGCCCATAAGGTCAGCGGTTGACGACAATCCCGAGGGAATGGACTGCTATGTTCCTCAGAAAAAGAATGAATATTACGTCAGCGGCAA
>JAZUHE010000096.1:0-4333 GCA_045641565.1 Acutalibacteraceae bacterium
ATAGCGGTGCCCGTATTTTTTATAACAGGGACTCGAACCCCGAGGGGGTGAGCAGCATAAAAAATCCGCAGATTCTTTTGAATCTGCGGTCTCGATTAAATCAATATATCGAAATGTCACTTGGAGCAAGTTCTGTAATTACTCCGCTGCTGTCAAGGGTAATCTTTCTGAAGAATGAATCATCAGTTTCACCCGAGATGAATACGGGAAGCTTGCCTTTTTCAAGGAATGCGTTCGGGTCTATCGGTAAGAAAACTTTGTCGATTTTAACTATTATTGAGCCGTAATCGTCAACAGCTGCCTTGAGATTATTCTTTTTGATGTATTCTTCCGCCTGCTTTTCGTTATCCATAACTATGGCAAATTCGGCTTCAACATACCATTTGTTGTCAGCGTTGTACCATTTGTTGCTGCCGGCTATTTCAATAGCGGCGTATTTATAGCCCTTATCAGACTGAAGTACCTTGATAATATCATCGCTGATTTTCGGAGCTGAACCGTAAACAAGTACATCGGTGAATTCCGATTCAATTCCCTCCGGGTCAACACCGTAGCTGTAGCGCTGATAGTTTCCGCTTTCAAGATATACTGCGTTCTCAAAGGTCGCGGTGCCGTTATCATAGTAATAAGTTGCCGAGCATTCAAAGGGAGCTTTTTCGTTTTCTGAAACAAGAATAATGTTTGTATCGCCTAATCCGTACACATCATCCTTATTAAGCGTGTTGGCAAAAACAGAGTATTTCGGCGTTTCAATACATACCGTTCTGTTGTTTCCGCTGTCGATATAATACTTTACGGTGGCGTCAAGGCCTGACACGGTTTTTGTATAGTTCGCAAATCCCTCTTCGCCGTAGCCTTCATATTTTGTATAAACGATGTCGTCACCCGAATAATAATTGACATCCTTAGTGCCGTTTTCAGTGTCTTCATCTGTTTTTACGGTGTATTTTTTCTCATTGAAATCAGGCTCGAGATAAAGGTCGATATTTTTAATATCGTCCAGTACTTCATCAACGCCCATAGTGCCGAGTGCGTCAACGATTTTTTTGCCCTTTTCGTTTATGACTATCTTCAGTTTGCTTTTGCCGGTTTCACTGATACTTGTCTTTGCTGTGTCCTTTTCGTCGGTATTTGTTTTTTCCTTGCCGCAGGAGCAGAGACATAAGATAATGCACAGTACCATAAAAAATGAAATTGCTTTTTTCATATTATCGACTCTTTTCAACAGGTTCAGAGATTAGAATTCAGCTCAAAGCAGACCAATTTGGCATTTTATACAATTTATCTGCTTTTGTATACTATATCACATTAAAAACAATAAAGCAAGCTGTTAAAAAAAGGAATAATGTGGAGGATTTCACAGACGTAATGTGTACATTATATCGGCGGTGCCCGTATTTTTATAACTTATTTTTTTCAAACTGTAGAAATGTTCACAAATGTATGTTATAATTATTATAATTACATATTATAGGTGATATAATGGAATTGTTTGATGAGGCGCTGGTTTTTGCCTGTCAGAAGCACAGCGGTCAGCGGCGCAAGCTTTCGGACGCTCCGTATTTCCTGCATCCTATGGAGGTCGCGGCTATTGTCGGTACCATGTCCGACAGTCAGGAGCTTCTTTCTGCGGCTGTTCTGCACGATACCGTTGAGGATACAGATGCCACTCTGGATGAAATCCGTGAGAAGTTCGGCAAGCGTGTTTCTCTGCTCGTTATGACCGAAACAGAAGATAAGCGCGCCGACCTGCCGCCCGAGGCTACATGGCGTGACAGAAAAGAAGAAACGCTGATTATTCTTGAAAATACAAAAGACATTGATGTTAAAAAGCTGTGGCTGGGCGACAAACTTTCAAATATCCGCTCATTCTGCAGAGAATATAAAAAAGCAGGAGCTTCATTCTGGCAGAGATTCAATCAGAAAGACCCCGCTATGCAGGAATGGTATTACAGAAGGGTTGCGGCGGCGCTTTCAGACCTCAGTGAATACGACGCGTATAAAGAATTTATCGCTCATATAGATGAGCTTTTTAACGGCGGCGGGGAGGATTGATTATGGAATATAAAATTGAAAATAATGTTCTGATAATTTCTCTCAGCGGCAGAATTGACTCGACCAACGCGGAGGAAAAAGAAAAAAAACTGAACTCTGTTATTGAAAAAGGCAGTTTTGAACACCTTGTTCTTGACGCGCAGGAGCTTGAGTATCTTTCGAGCGCGGGACTCAGAGTTATACTGAGAATCCGCAAATCTCAGCCGACGCTCAAGATAATCAATGTGTCCTTCGACGTCTATGAGATTTTTGACATGACAGGCTTTACAGAGATGATTCCCATCGAAAAGGCTTACAGACGTCTGTCAGTTGACGGCTGCCCCGTTATCGGCAAGGGCGCTAAGGGGGTAGTTTACCGCTACGATACAGACACAATCATCAAGGTTTACAGGAACGCGGACAGCCTTCCCGCAATCAAAACCGAGCGGGAGCTGGCGAGAAAAGCGTTTGTTCTGGGCATTCCCACAGCGATACCTTATGATGTCGTCAGAGTAGGTGACAGCTTCGGCTCTGTCTTTGAACTCCTTAACGCGGTGTCTTACTCAGACCTTATTAAAAAAGAACCCGAAAAGCTCGACGAATACGTTGCCGCTTATACGGAGCTTCTTAAAAAAATTCACAGCACTCAGGTTGAAAAGGGCGAGATGGCGGATATTAAACGTCTTGTTTCCGAGTGGGCAGATGTTTCGGCGCCGTACCTTGCGGACGGAGATTATGAAAAGCTCAAGGCTCTCATTTCCGCGGTGCCCGATACGCTTAATATGCTTCATTGTGATTATCATACAAACAATATCATGATGCAGAACGGCGAGACTCTGCTCATTGATATGGACACTCTTTCTCAGGGTCACCCTGTGTTTGAGCTTGCCAATATCTATATAACATATGTCGGCTTCGGTGAAGAAAATCCGTCGGTTGTTGAGAGCTTTATCGGACTTCCCTATGACACTGCCAAAACCATATGGGAAAAGTTCCTTCCTCTTTATCTCGGCACTGAGGATTCTCAGAAAATAAAAGAGGTTGAGGATAAGGTGAAGCTTCTCAGCTATACAAGACTTATGCGGCATACGGTGAGACGCGGCGGCGCCGACAGCGAAGCAGGGCGCAGAACCATTGAACTGTGCCGTGAAAAAATAAACACCCTGCTTAAAGCAGTTGATTCTCTTGATTTTTAAGGAGGTAAAAATATGGAAATTATAAAAAACAAAGAAGGCTCAGAGCTCAGAATTGCTCTTGAAGGCAGACTCGATACAATGACTGCCCCTCAGTTTGAGAATGAAATTAAGGAATCTCTTGACGGCGTTGATTCACTTATACTTGATTTTGAAAAGCTTGAATATGTTTCCTCCGCGGGTCTGAGAGTTATCCTCGGCGCTCAGAAGGCAATGAACAAGCAGGGCGAAATGAAGATAGTGAATGTCTGTGACGGCGTTATGGAGGTATTTGAAATAACAGGCTTCACCGATATTCTCACAATCGAATAATAAAAAGCGTGCATCAGCATAAAGCCGATGCATTCAGTCTGTCGATAAAGTCACAGACCGAAAAATGATTAATAATTATAAACAAGCATAATAAATCAAAATTCATAAAATAAGAGTTAATCCGCAGAGGTTATCGAAACCACTGCGGATTTTTCTTACTTCGTCACCGACGTTTTACCGTATCTTTATACGCCGACAAACGTCGGTTCCTTGTCTCTGTAACTTTCTCGGCAGCCTGCCAATTTTGTCGAAAAGTTTTTCGACAAGATGAAACGTGCATCAGCTTAAAGCCGATGCACGTTATTTTATTTCTGATAAACTTTTACATAGTCAACAATAAAGTCAACATTGTCTGTGTTCTGTGTGATGTCACCTTTGCCTGATGGAATTCCGTTTTTGCCCGAGATTTCAACGGAAAGGAGAAGACATTCGGGATTTTTCGATACGCCGCCGGCGCTTGTCCTCGCTGTTTCGTGACCGTTGATGTAGAAGATATATTCGTCAGGTGTCCATTCTACAGCGTATGTGTTGAATTCGGTATACGGGTTCTTGGCGTAGAAGCTTCCGACGTGATAATGCTCGTGCTTTTCGTCATAGCCGTTCCAGTGAAGATTTGTCGAAATCTGATTCGCCATGGCGTAGGGCATGTCCTCGTAGCCGAAGCTTTCAAAAATATCGATTTCCGTTCCGTCAACACCGTCGTTGTCTGTGTCATACACGCCGCCGTTCATCATCCAGAACGCGGACCAGAGACCGTAACCCGCAGGGAGAATGCATCTTGTCTCAAAATATCC
>JAZUHE010000097.1:0-25316 GCA_045641565.1 Acutalibacteraceae bacterium
GCGCTTGACTGGGGGTCAAGAGGCCGTGTGTTCAAGTCTCGCCACTCGGACCATATTAACAGTTGAAATAGGATTTACTTCTCCGGTAAACCCTATTTCTTCTTTTTTATATGATATTTTATCTTTTATTAAAACATAAACGGAGATAAAAGCTATGATTGTAAAACCGTATAACGAAAAGTATAAAAAAGATGTGCAGTTTATCTGCCTTAACAGTGACGGCCCGTGCGAATCGAATGAAAAAGAAAAATTCTTTATTCTCAACACGTTCTGCGATTATTTTATAGAAAAAGAAGGGGAAAACTGCTTCGTTTGTGTTGATGAAAACGACAGAGCCATAGGCTATGTAATATGTGCCGAAAATTATGATAAGTATTACAAATGCTTTGTTGAGGAATATATTCCTCGGTTTGAGGAATCTGCCGAGGATGACCGCAGCGGGGCTCTTCATTCGGCAGACCCTCAGGGAGAATATAAAAATGAGTATCCCGCGCATCTGCATATTGATGTACTGCCTGAATATCACAGAATGGGAATAGGCCATAAAATGGTTGACGCTCTCTGCAGTCATCTGAGAGCAAAAAACATCAGCGGCGTTATGCTCACCACAGGCGTTGACAATGTTAAGGGCAGAGGATTTTATAAAAAATACGGGTTTACAGAGCTCAGAATATATGATGATGCCGTCGCGTACGGACTGAAGCTGTAATAACATCAATTAAGCAAAAAAACAATCTTACCTGATAATTGGTTCAGGTAAGATTGCTTTTTTATATAGTGAATTCTCCTGTAATATTTTCAACAAATTCTCTGAGGCCGAAGCCTGCGAGCTTATACGCGTTCAGATTGTAATCCCGCATGCTTTTCAAAAGAATCTCTCTGTCGCTGTCAGCCATTGAGTCAATGTAGCTTTCGGCGTTTTTCAGAATAATAATGATTTCATAAAATCTGTCGGCCCATTTCTTCAGCTCGTCATACATCTCTGTATTGCGCTTCATGGTTTCATAACAGCTTTTGTATGTGCTTATGAGGTCTTCGAGCATATCGCAGGCCTTTTTATTGTTATTCTGTGAGAATTCGCTTTTGACGTCGCTGAGATAATCAGAAAGATACTCGCTGAAGCAGTCACACTGGCAGGAGAAGCGTGTATGGTCAAAGAACGGCATCCAGTCTTCGTATCTGTCGCCTGTCACGGCCTCTGCGGCTCTTCTGAAGGAGCTTTCGGGCTCATAGCCCTCCGGGTCGGAGAGATAGTCGCATATTGTCAGAAGGGGAATGGCGGAGCACAGAGGGTATTCCATTACGTTTGCCACAATACCGCGGGAATATCTATGTAAATCAGCCGAACGCTTAAGGTACGGGCCTATGTGCATTTCGCCGTACATCTCGGCGTCGTTCACGGGGAAGTTGTCCCAGTAAAGAGGCTTTCTGCCGGTGCCGTCTATGAATTTCTGAGCGTCTTCACCTGTCAGCTCGGGCGAGCATATTTTTTTGCCCGTCCAGAAAACGCTTACGGCGTCGGGAATTCCGTGACAGAGACCGGTGATAAAGGGCTCGGTGCCGTTTCCGTTATACTGCATCGGGCATATAACAAGTTCACAGTCTTTCGGCAGAGCGCCGTAAACTCTGTTTATCAGATAGATATGCGCCTCACATACGGATTCAAATCTGTCAATATCTCCGTCGTGAACTAATTTATCGGGAATATCGTCAAGGAAAAGGCCGAAATTCCGCACGCCGATATTGTAAATAGAGTTGAATTTATTCATCAGCGTCTCAAAATCCTCATCTGAGGAATAGGCCATGTCAAGACCGGGAGAGAGGCAGTAGTAAAGTGAAACGCCGATATCTTCTGTATAATGAAAAAGTGATGAAAACTTTTTAAGAGATTCGCTGTCGTATTCACTTCTCCAGCGCTGTCTTAAAAACGGGTCGTCCTTAGGCGAATAAAAGTAGGAATTCATTCCGTTTTCAGCCGCGAGCTTCAGAACTCTGCGGCGTTTTTCATCGCTCCAGACTCTGCCGTAAAAGCCTTCTATAAATCCTCTTATTTCAAAACCGCTCATAAATGCTTAATTTCTCCAATGTATTTTTTAATGTAACGTGTGTTTATTTCGTCGCCGCCATCAACATTGCTCGAGGAGAATACCTCGGGGATGATGCCCTGTTTAACAAGAATATCGACGCATTCGGCCTCTATGGCGTTGAGAATCGCCGCTCCGACAACTGTTGAGGTGGGGGAAACGGTCTTGCCGATTTCTTCTATACTGATGCAGGCGTCGCCGTAGCAGCCGTGATTGTCGATAACAATATCGGCGACCTCACAAAGTCTTTTGCCGCTTGAGTGTCTCGATTCGCCTGCCATGGAGTGGGTAACGGAGGTCAGCGCGATAACATTGACGCCCATGCGCCTGCAAAGAAGAGCCATATCAACGCAGACGCTGTTTCTGCCCGAGTTGGATATAATTACAATGGTGTCGCCCTGTGATATGCCGTAATGATCGGCGATTATCTCAGCGTAGCCCGGGAGCCGCTCTATCTCTGTGCTTTTTGAGGCGGATTCGTGAAGCATGAGAGACGTCTCAAGAATCGGGCGGATATTTACAAGTCCGCCTGCTCTGTAAAACATTTCCTCCGCGAGCATATGAGAATGTCCTGTACCGAAAAGGTAGATATTTTTGCCGTTTTTTAGTGTATCGGCAAAAAGCTCTGCGCACTTTGTTATTTCGGGAGCTGAAGAAACCTCGTTGAGAAGAGAAATCACCTTTTCAAAATATTCGCCGCTTTTACTCATTGCTTACGCCTCTTTTCAGATTGTTGTAAAATTCTTCGCTCGGGCTGATTCCGCTGTTTCTGAGTGCGTCACACACCGCGCCGATAACAGGAGGATATGTGAGCAGCTGAGCATTTATGCTGAGTCTGTCATTGAGAAGCTGAATGTATTCGGGGCTGTTTTCAAAAAGTCCGCCGAAAAGAAACAGGGGAGACCCTGCGGGGAGCTTTGCGAGAATCCTCTTTGAAAGGGCGGCGGCTTCGTCAGCCTCACGCTCAATCACCTGAGCCGCAAGAGGACTGCCGTTTCTGTAAGCGTCAAAAACGCACCTGCAGAATGCCGCGAGCTCATCTCGCTGAATGGGCGGATTGTAGAATTTTTCGAGAATATCCTCATCTGTGTCAACGCCGAAAAATTCTTTGAATTTATTAATGATTATGTCGCCGCTTTTTCCCTCGTCAAGCTCAACGAGGATTTTTTTAACGGCATTGAGTGCGACAGAGTAGCCGCTGCCCTCGTCACCGAGGAGATAGCCCCAGCCGCCTGAGTGGAGCTGATTGCCGCTTTCGTCAACAGCAGCGGCCATTGAGCCTGTTCCGCATATAAGAACGGCTCTGGGTGTGTCGCATTCAGCGGCGTGAAGAGCAATCTCCACATCGCTTGTCATAAGGGTTTTATTCGATGTAAGTATTCCGTCAGTGAATCTCAGCGCCGTCTTTTCGTCAGCTCTTTCGCTGAGGGCGGACATACCGATAACAACGGATTCAAAATTTCTGATGTCTGTTTTATCAATCAGCTCTCTGAAATTCTGACGTGCTGTTTCGTATGGATTTGAGTAATAATTAATGGTTTTTCCGCATTCAAAAGAAATAATATTTCCCTTTTCGTCTGAGACAGCGGCTGTGGTTTTTGAACCGCCGCCGTCAACGCCGAGATAGTATTTCATTCTTTTCACCTGCCTGTTTTATTTGCCGGCTAAAATTTTAATAAGACCAACGATAGTTGTGATAAGATTAAAGATTATGGAAACAGGGCCTATGCCAAGGAGCTTGATTACGGGTGAGGGGAGGCCTGTTGTGCCGAATGAGATTTCGTCCATGCTGATTTCGCCGGTCGAGCCCTCAAAGCAGAATTCCACATCGGCAACATCGTCGAGATATGTTCTTGACGCGGCCGCGGGGAGAAGCTTGCCCTTGAACATAAGAGTGTTGAGGCAGAAGGTTACTTCGTGCCACTGTCCGTCAGCAGGGATAACCGCTGAGGTTTTCATTGAACCGCTGACAACGGGAGAAACCCATTTGTCCTTGCCTGTATAAAGCTTGAGATTTTTAAGTGTGATGTCCTCACTGCCGCTGTTTCTGACATTCACTGTCACGGTTTTGAAGTTCATCCAGTTTTTGTTGAATTCCTGAAAATACTGCTCCTCGCCGTTTTCGTCAGTGTATACTGTTATGGGACTTACTGAGAAAGAGCTGTCAGAGGGAGTGATTTTAAGACCGCCCGGGCCTTTAAGAGCGCTGTCCTGTGAAATTTCAACGTCCGCTCCGTCTGCTTCCCAGATTTTATAATTGCCGGCGATAACAAGACTTTCTTCTCTCCAGATTTCATCTGTGTCGCAGTCTGTCCAGCCGAAGTCAGTCCATACACTGTCGATATAATCCCAGTCTGTGATTGTTGAGAGAACGGGCCAGATGTATTCGCCGTCTTTGTATGCGTAAAGGTTGCATCTGCCTGTTATGAGTCCTGAAGCGTACATTGCGGATTTCGGCTCCTTAACGCTGTCGCTGAATACTCTGACGGTATCCGCTGACACAATTTCAGCCTCGGCGGGAGTATAAACTCCGTCTTTTCCGCAGATTGTGAAGCCGTAGATTCTGTCGCCCTTTACTTTAAGGGTGTCGCCGCAGTAGCTGAATGTGATATATATTGAGCCGTCTTTTATTTCGCTGTTCTTTATTACGGGGGAAGAAACGCACTTGTCAGCGCCGTAAACAAGACTCTGAGCGGCGTATGCCATTCTTTCGCCTACAGGCTTTTTCTCTATGGGGTGAACTGACTGTGTAGCAACATTAAATGTGAGAGGAATATCGGAAAGAGAAACAACAGAGCGGGATTCGGGTCTGGATAACTGCATTTCACCGAATTCAGCTGTTATACGTTTAAATGAAGAAAGGTCGCCGAATGAAAAGTCGCACAGGCCTGTATAAACAATCGGAAGGTCGCCGCCCTGATAATCAAAAATTTCCGTGTATGAATCCTGAAGCACGTCAAAGAGCTTTGAATATTTGCCCTTGTCCCAGGAAGCGTCTGATTCGCCCTGATACCATATCATGCCTGCGGGTCTGAAGTTTGAGAGGGGAGCGATTTTTTTATTGTACATACCGAAAGCGGTACCCATGGGCGAATAGCCCCCGTCCTCGTCCCATTCTTTAACTGTGTAGTAGTCAGAACCGAGAGCTTTGATTACGGATTTGTCCTTTTCAGCGTATTCTCTCGGAAGCCACGCTCTGATTGAGCTGCCGCCGAGACTTCCGCTGAGGAGACCCACGGGCATATCAAGCTCCTGCTGAAGCTTTTCGGCGAAGAAGTAGCCTACGCCTGTCATGTTAAAGATTCTGTCGTCTGTTCCGTCAAACCAGCAGCAGCCGGGGATTTCCTTCTGCGGATTCAGCGGAAGCCTGTTTGCGTCACCGTCATAATCGGGGTTGGGAGCGGAGTAAAAATATCTTACGTTTTTGCTTCCTCGTGTTTTGTTTTTAATCATTTCGATTCCCGTGCTCGAATGGCGAAGCTCAAGCTGCATATTTGACTGACCGCTTGAGAGCCACAGCTCACCGAATACAACATTGTCAAGCGTTTCGAAAACAGCACCGTCAGCCTTGAGCTCGATAGAGTATTCATCATAACTGCCTTCGGGAGCTGTAAAGGAAACCTTGAAGGTGCCGTCAGCTTCAACTGTTGAGGCTGCTTCGGCTTTTACAGCGCCTGAGCTGTCTTTAAGAGCACATTCTATTTTGCTGCCGGGGGTGCCTGTTCCGGCGAGAACGGTGTCTTTTTTCTGCTGGAAGAGCATGTTGTCGCCGTAAACATTGTAAAGCTTCGCCGAGGCTGATTCCGCCGCTGAGACTGATGTCGGCACGGCGATAAGCATAATCATGGACAAAGCAAGTATTATTGATAAAATCTTTTTCATTTTCGTTCCCTCTTTCTGAGTAAGATACAATAAATGCTGTTGGATTTATTATATCAGCTATGCGGTAAATGTCAATGCAAATAAAGTTAAACCGTCGTGCGGCTGTTTTGACTACACAGTAAAAAAGCATTGATTTTTTTTGCGGATAATGATAGAATAAATCCGTCGATATTTTTTGATTGGCAATATCTGTCTGAATAATGAAGTCGGTCACTCGGAAGTGAAAAGCTGCAAAGGAGTATCATTTTGGTTATTTTACATATTGCAAATGTAAGTGAATATATGTTTTTCGGCGTGAATGCTTCTGTCCCCAAGCACGTTTCTGAGCAGCAGAAGCTGGAAACAGTCGGATTTGTAAACACTGCCGGTGTTATGCTTGACGGGATTGATAATCAGCTTGAATATAAAGAGCCTTTTTCTTTTAATAATCTGCCTGAGCCCTTTAACAAGCCTGACCTTGTAGTTTTTCATGAGGTTTATCAGAGAAAGCTTCTGCCTGTTTTCAATCTTACGATAAAAAAGAAAATACCGTATGTTATTATTCCTCACGGATGTCTGACTGTTCAGTCTCAGAATAAAAAGAAGCTGAAAAAGCTTGCGGGCAATTTTGCTGTTTATAACAGAATAATAAAGAACGCCGCCGCGATTCAGTGCCTTTCCGAGCAGGAGATGAATGAGTCACATTTCGGCAGATATAAATTTATCGGCTCCAATGGCGCGGATATGGGAAAAGCGGAAAAAACCTTCGGCGGCTACGGTATGATTTTTATCTACATCGGCAGACTTGATGTGGAAATAAAGGGCCTTGATATTCTTATAAATGCAGTGGGCAGGTGCAGGAAGCTTCTTATTGAAAACGGCTGTCATGTTGATATTTACGGACCTAATGAAGAGGACAGCTTCGAAAAGCTCAGAAAGCTTGTACTCCAGACAGGCACAGATAAAATTATAAGAATCAACGGGCCTGTAATAGGCGAGAAGAAGCAGGAAAAACTGATGAAAGCCGACTGCTTTATTCAGTGCTCAAGGACAGAGGGAATGTCTATGGGTATCCTTGAAGCGCTTGCGTCGGGACTTCCGTGTATTCTTACAAGAGGTACGGGAATATCCGAGGCTGTTTATGACTGCGGAGCAGGGTGGAAATGCGAAAACGATATCCTGTCAGTTGCCGCCGCTATTGAAGATGCGGTAAAAAACAAGGATAAGCTGCCCGAGTATTCTCTTAAAGCGGCTGAGTTTGCCAAAGAGAATTATTCCTGGAGCAAGGTGGCTGCCGACGCAGTAAACGAATATAAAAAATTGTTGAAATAATACAGAAAAACCTGATAATAAAATCAGAACCCGCAGGCATTAAGCTGTCTGCGGGTTTAATGTTTGTTCAGTCGATTTTAATTGTGATGTCTGACATCGGGTAGGTTGAGCAGGGGTGAATATGACCGAATTTGATGTCGGCAAGTCTTCTGCCGTCTGTGTTTTCGGGGATGAATACCTCGCCGCTGACAAGCTGTGAGCGGCAGAATCCGCATTCACCGCTTCTGCAGCGTGCCTGAGCTTCAATGCCTGCTCTTTCAAGAGCTACAAGTATGCTCTCGTTGGCAACGCAGTCAATGACGGTCTCTTTGCCGAAGCGCTTGACAGTAAGAGCGTATTTTTCTCCGTCCTTCTCCATGGGGAAGCCGGGGATTCCCGCAGCCTTGGTCGCCGAGGAGAACAGCTCAAAGCGTACGAACTTCTTGCGTATGCCGAGCTTTTCAATTTCCTTGCCTGCGAATTCATACATTGCCTTGGGGCCGCAGAGGAAAATACTGTAATCGCCCTCGGGAGCGTATTTTTTGATAAGCTTCTCATCAATGAAGCCCTTTTCATATCCTCTTGCGGAGGATTCGGAAAGAACGTAAACAACCTTGATTTTATCATTCTTATTAAGCTCGTCAAGCTCTTTTTTAAACACCAAATCTTTTACCGTTCTCGCTCCGTAGAGAAGAACGAGATTAGCCTCACAGGTGCCGTCGGCGATAGAGCCGGCGAGAGAAAGGAAGGGCGTGATTCCGCTGCCGCCTGCGATACCGATAACCGTCTTCGCGTCACGGATAGGCTCATAAACGAATGTGCCCTCGGGGGAATAGGCGTCTACGGCGTCGCCGACTTTGAAGTTGTCGAGAATCCATCCGGATACGAATCCGTCAGGTACGCGCTTGATTGTGAGATTATAAAAGCCATTTCTCGCATCGTTGGGAGTTGAGGCGATTGAGTACGGTCTTGTAACGATGCTCTGACCGATTTTTAATTTAAGAGTCAGATACTGACCCGCGCGGAAGGGTGCGAGCTTCTTTCCGTCAGCTGATTTGAGGATAAAGCTCTTGACATCGTCGGAGTGAACGATAATGTCGTCAATTACAAGCTTCATGAGTCCCGGATGATTAAGTTTGGCCAGCTCATTTATGGGATATGTCTTCGGCACGGGAGCAGGGGAGCCGTTCTCGAGAGTTGACTTTCTGACGGGGATAAGCTTCGCGAAGTTGGCGATATCCATAAAGTTTGATTTAACTATAAATTTACGCTTGCTCATGCCTGTGCCTCCTTCTGCTGCTTTTTCATTATGCGGTTTGCAGTCTGATATCCGTTAGTGTATGATGAGCCGAAGCCGAGGCCCTGAGCGCAGTAGCCGCCCGCGAAATACAGGCCGGGCACAAGGTCGTCAGAGGCCGGCATAAGAAGTCTCTGAACAATGCCGTCCCACTTTTCCGCCGAATAGCCGTAGATTGTTCCCTGAGGAGCGTCGGCGTATCTCGCGTATGTGGCGGGTGTGGCAATTTCGATTTCCTCGATGCTGTCACGGATTTTTGTACCTGTTGCCTTTTCAAAGTTATCAATCATCTTGTTGGCAACGTATTCTTTGGTTTTGACGTAATCCTTTTCGTCAACCCTGCTCCAGCAGTCCTCAGTGTAAAGGGTGGTGAAGTAAAGAATTGTGGTGCCCTCGGGTGAGCATCCGGGAACGGCGTTGTTGAGACAGCAGGTGGCCTGAGCGTTGTTGCTCTCGATATTTGCCATGCTCTTTACCTGCTGAACGGTATTCGCCGTATCGTAAATCATGTAGCAGTGCTCTTTGATGCCCAGCTCCTCGGGGGATTTGTCAAGGCCTAAGAACATTGTGAAGCCTCTGCCTGCGAACTTGCGTGCGTTGGTTTTGCGCACCGCCATTTCGGGCAGGTCTTTGGGGTCAATCATCTTCGCTATTGCGTTGTGGGGGGCGGCGTTGCAGAGAATAACGTCAGCGTACTCTATGTCTTCTCTGCCCTGAACCTTAACTCCGACAGCCTTTCCGTTCTGCATTACGATTTTTTCAACGTAGCTGTTAAAGTAGATTGTGCCGCCCAGCTCCTCAAAGCGGTTCTGGAAGGCACAGCTCAGCTCGTGGCTTCTGCCCTTTGCGCATACCGCGCCGTAGTTGATGTAGCGGTCAACAAGGCCGAGATAATGAATGGCGTTGATAGTGTCGCAGTCAACACCGAGATAGCACCAGTAGGCGTTGAAAATATCTCTCGCTTTTTTGGGAATGCCTGCCGCCTTGAGAACCTCGTTGGCCGAGTAGGGGGCAACGCGTACGAAATCCATATGGTCGGCAAGAAGGTCCTCCACAAGCTGAGGACTTACAGAGCTGATGTCGCCGAAAAATTCGCCTGTTCTTGTGAGTCTTTCGCAAAGAGCGAAAATCTCTTCCATTTTCTTTCTCGAGCCGGGAACGTATTCCTCCATCTTGTTGATGTAATTCGCAACGCCGAAGGGCATAATCGCGTCAATTTTATCGGGGTCAGAAAGAGTAATCATTCTGTATGCGTCGGGAATTCTGCACCACTCAATTTTTTCGTGAACGCCTAATTCCTCAAAGATTTTGCGTATATTGCCGGCACCCGGTACACAGCCGTATGAGCTGAGCTCATGAAGTGAAGCCTCAAACTCAAAACGTCCTCTTTTAAAGCTTGTAGCGTATCCGCCGGGTACGTTGTGCTTTTCAAGAATAAGCACTTTTTTGCCTGCTTTTGCAAAGGTTACCGCGGCGGAAAGACCGCCGTTGCCGGCACCGATTACAACTACATCCCATTTTGCCATAATTTACCTCCGTAATATATTATCTGACTGATTTTTCACAGTTATATCTGGTGCGGATTCCGTCGGGGAATCTGACGCTTTCTGCGCCGCAGTCAAATCCCAGCGCTCTGTAAAACATTACTGTGTCGTCGTCAGTCTGTGCGGTGAATTTTCTGATGTTCATCATTTTTGCCGATTTTTCTATAAGAAGTGACCCGGCGCCAATACGACGGTATTCGGGCTTAACGGCAATACCGATGATTTCTCCGTCTGAGTCTTCGTTTATTCTCATGACAAGATTCCGACATTCTGATTTTCGCTGACGCAGACAAAAACATAAACGTCGTCATCATCAGCAAAGTCACGGGTTTTCTGCAGATATTTTTCGTAAACGGGCTTATACATACAGCTTTTATATATATCGTATGCCTCAGACGAAATAAGCCATTCACTGTCATGATATAATTTAACCGTCATCATAATCAAAGCTTCTCAAGAATCTCCGGATGCTGAGTGAGGTCATAACGTTTGTAATTATCTTCTGCGTCAAAGAACCACACTCTGCCGTCGGGTCTTTCTTTCGCAATCATAACCGACCATTTACCGTCAATGAAGCAGATAGCTGTTTCATTTTCGCAGGCAATGGAGGAATATTTCGCTTTGCTCACATAATCATTGAATTCCTGCCAGTAGCCTGTTTCGTAGTGGGGACAGTTGCAGTAGGGGAGAAGTCCGAGACCGTCAACAAACATAAACGCGCTTTCAGGGCCGCAGTCGTCAAAGCCCTCGTTAAACCAGCACATACTGCCTGAGGAAGAGCCGAAAAGAACCTTGCCCTGCTCAAATGCCTCTTTAAGATATTTGTCGGCGCGGGTTTTCTTCCATGTGTCCATACAGAATTTAAGATTCCCCCCGGGCACATTGATAATATCCGCGCTGCGGATTTTTTCAGCGACGATTTCCTCGGTCATGTAGGCGTGAGTGAGATAGAGAACGTCAACATCACAGCCCATTTTGCAATAAAAGCCTATATCGCCCTCGTCGGCGAAATCATATCCCGTAGTCGGAATATGAAGATATTTCGGATGCTCCTTACCGGAGAGCTCCATAACCTTTCTTGCGAGCTCAACTCTGTCTTCGCCTTTGCCGAAGCCGCCGCCCATTGCAATAATTTTACCCATAATATCCCTCTTTTATTTTGATAAGATTCTGCCGATAAACGGCTTTACGTCTTTTTTGCTTAATGTCAGATGAATATCAGCGCCGCAGAACTGAGACAGCCACTTGAACGGTGAAACCTCTTTGCCGATATGCTTCATGTCGGCTGTTTCGTTCATAAGAGTCATTTCTTTTATCTGATACTCTTTACCGATATTTCTGTCAGCCCATATCATCGGCAGATTCGCGCCTGCCTTTGTGAAGGCGTAACCGTAAGCGCCGTTTCTGAAGTTGCATTCAACAAAATAGTAATTGTCGCCCTGCCTGAGAAGCTCGATGTCAAAAATTCCGTCGTAGCCGACACCGCTTATGAATTTTTTTGTGGCTTCAACTATTTCTTTAACCTGAGGCGGTGCTACTGTTGCGTATGTGGTGCTGCCTATGGAGCCGACCTTTGCGGTTCTGATTTTATGTATGATGCCTGCAACAACAGGCTCCTTATCTTTGCCGAAGCCGACGCCCTGAACGCCGATTTCCTCATCCTTATTAATGAACTGCTGAATTATCACGGTTATTCCGCGCTTTTTTTCAAGAGCTGCGTAAAACTCAGCTCTGTCTTTGACAATATAAATATTTCCGTCGGCGTTGATAAACGATTCGCCGTTGCGCATGATAAGGGGATAGTATTTCTCAATCTCCGCAAGCTCGGGAACGGAATCAAAATCACCGCTTTCGGGTACCTGGTAATAAAGTGTTTCAGCCAGACGGAAGCCGCCGATATCAGAAGCAGCCTCGCTCATAGGCTTTTTATTCATAATACGGGAGAGTTCGCCTGCCGTTTCGTTTACATTCGGCAGAATGTAATACCTGCTCAGCAGGTCAAAATTATCGTCAATCAGCTTTGAGTACGGGTCGCCTGCCGGTATGAGATATGCTTTCTCTGAGTCATTTTTAGCCTGCATGAGAGCTTCAACCATTTTTTCTTTATCATGAGGCGTGATTATCAGTCTGTCTATGTATTTGCTCTTTGCCGTCCAGCATTTGCTTTCATCAGTTGTAATAACAGCTGTCGGCTTTTCGCCTGCTTCACCGAGACTGCGAATGATTCCCAGTGTATTCACGTGGTCAGAGCCGATAACAACAATATTTCGCATATTAACACTCCTTTGAGCTTCAGAAATAACTCCACATTTATATTTTATCTGTTCAGAAAATAATGTCAAGTTATTTTACGATTTTTAAAAAATAATCGGGGGTTTACGCATAAATTCCCGACAGTTGCAAATTAATGCGAAATATGATATAATATCTGAAATTTTTCAAAGGAGGTGCGGCGTATATGATATATGCGATTTCAGATCTTCACGGATATCCTTTTGACGGATTTATTGAGCTTCTTCAGAAAAGCGGTTTTTCAGACAAAGATTTTCTGTTTATTCTCGGTGATGTTATCGACAGAGGAAATGACGGAGTAAAGATTCTCAGATGGGCAATGAGTCAGCCGAATGTTCAGCTGATTTCGGGCAATCATGAGGGAATGATGCTCTCATGCAGATTTCTTTTTGATGAAATAACAGACAAAAGTCTCAGTGAATTCTCTCACAAGCAGATGACCTGCTGGTCAAACTGGCTTGCCAACGGTGCCGCGCCTACTGTTGATTCGCTTAAGGCTCTCAGCGAAAGTGAACGGGAGCTGATTTATGAGTATGTGGAGGATGCGCCTCTTTACGAGATGGTTGACGCGGGTGAAAGAACATTCCTTCTCACTCACAGCGGACTGGGCAGCTTTGAAAAAGACAAAAAGCTGAATGAGTATACGACACATGATTTTCACTGGAACAGGCCGTCACTTGAAGACAGGTATTTTGACGATGTGACTGTTGTTTTCGGCCATACTCCCACAGCAAATTACGGCAGCGAATATGAGGGGAAATTTATTACAACCGACACATGGGTGAATATCGACACAGGCGCCGGCTGGGGCTTTAAACCCGCAATGCTCAGGCTTGATGATATGAAAGAAATTTATCTTGATTAAATTTTTATCATTTCAGCGCTTTACCACTTGACAACGATAATGTTCGGTAGTAAAATATTAACAATAATTTTACGAAAGGAAGCGCACATAATGTTTAACAGCCGTTATTATTACTATTATTATAACAGTGCGATGGATTGTGACATTATATGTGAAGCTGAGTAGTTTTATATGATGTTTATTTTCCACCGCTTATTTGTATTTTTAAGCGGTGGTTTTCTTTTTATCTGAGGTGTTATATATGACAGAGCTGGAAAAAGCAAGACAGACTATTGACGAGGTCGACAAAGAAATCGCGCGCCTTTTTGAGATGCGCATGGGTGCGGTTAAGACCGTCGCCGAATACAAGGCGGCAAACGGACTCCCTGTATTTGATGGCGAGCGTGAAAAGGCTGTTATCAAAAAAAACACAGACCGTATCGAAAATGATGAGCTTAAGGGGTATTTCTCTTCGCTTCTTACTTCATTCATGGATGTTTCCAAAAAATATCAAGAAAGCATTCTTTACGGTGCGAAGACCGCGTTCTGCGGAACAGGCGGAGCCTTTGCCGAGATTGCGGCAAAGAAGATTTTTCCTTACGGAAGAGCTGTTGCCTATGGCAGTTTTGAGGATTGCTACAACGCTGTGCTCAGCGGTGAATGTGAGAGCTGTGTTCTTCCCATAGAGAACAGCTATGCAGGCGAGGTTGGCCAGGTGATTGACCTTATGTTCAACGGTTCTCTTTATGTAAGCGGCGTTTACGATATGGAAATTCATCAGAATCTTGTCGGCTTAAAGGGCGCAGAAATCAAAGATATTAAAAAGGTTACAAGTCACCCTCAGGCGCTTATGCAGTGCGCCGAATATATAAAGAACAACAGCTTCGAAGCTGTCAGGGCTGAGAATACTGCGGCGGCGGCAAAAGCTGTTGCGGAATCAGGCGATAAAACCGCAGCGGCAATCGCGAGCGCTGAGACAGCGGAACTTTACGGACTTGAGATTCTTGAAAAAAATATAAACGAAAGCGCTGTCAACACCACACGCTTTGCGGTGTTTACAAAGAATACGGCAGGGCAGAGCGGAGGCGGCAGATTCATACTGCTCTTTACCGTCAACGACCGTGTCGGCGCGCTGGCGAAGGCGGTTAATATTATCTGCGCTCACGGATTCAATATGCGTGTGCTAAGAAGCAGACCTGTTAAAAATATCCCGTGGCAGTATTACTTCTATGTTGAGGCTGACGGCGACAGAAACAGCGACGAATGCGCTAAGATGCTTCGTGAGCTTTCCGTCTGCTGTGAAAAGCTTAAAATAGCGGGACATTATTCAGACAAAAAGATTATTTAAAGCGGGTGAAACGATGAAGACAAGAGTTGAGCTGGGTGAAAACAGCTACGATATAATTATTGAGCGCGGCGCTATCAAAAATTTTGCCGCTCTCACGGGAATAAAAGGCAGAGTGCTTGTGATTACCGACAGCGGCGTTCCGCAGGAGTATTCGCAGAAAATAGCGGCTCAGTTTGAGGATTCATTCATATATACAGTTGAGCAGGGTGAGGGAAGCAAAAGCCTTGAGACCTTCGGCAGAATTCTTTCTTTCATGCTTCAGAAAGGCTTTACGCGCAAGGACAGCGTTGTGGCCTGCGGCGGCGGAGTGGTCGGCGATTTATCGGGATTTGTTTCCGCCTGCTACATGAGAGGAATTTCATTTTATAATTTCCCCACAACCGTGCTCTCTCAGGTGGATTCCTCCGTCGGCGGCAAAACAGCCGTAAACCTTGACGGAATCAAAAATCCCGTCGGCGCTTTTCATCAGCCCGAAATGGTGGTGATTGACCCTGACGTGCTTAAGACTCTGCCCGAAAGACAGATTTCAAATGGACTCGCCGAGGCTGTCAAAATGAGCCTCACATCAGACGCGGAGCTGTTTGAAACATTTAAAAATAATGATATTCTATCTGATATTGACAATATCCTTTTCCGCTCCATTGAGATTAAACGCAAGGTCGTCGAGCAGGACGAAAAAGAGCAGGGACTCAGAATGATACTTAACTTCGGCCACACTCTCGGCCACGGAATCGAGAGCGAGGAGGAGCTGAACGGACTTTACCACGGCGAATGCGTCGCCCTCGGCATGCTGCCTATGTGCAGTGAAAGTGTCAGAGCACAGCTGATGCACGTACTCAAAAAGCTGAATCTTGATGTCAGCACCGATTTTGACGTTGATAAGGCCATGGCGGCTGTGCTTCACGATAAAAAGGCGCAGAGCGGCGTTATCAATACGGTTTATGTTGAAACGCCCGGTTCATTCGAAATCAGAAAAATGACTGCGGATGAGCTCAGAGAAAAACTCGTTATGATAAAGGAGTGGCAGAGATGAAAAACACATTCGGAAATGCGCTGAGCGTTACGCTCTTCGGCGAAAGCCACGGAACGGCTATCGGTGCGGTGATTGACGGACTTGCCCCCGGAATAAAAATAGATGAGGAATTCATTAAAAAGCAGATGAACAAGCGCAGAGCTTACGGCAAGATTTCCACCCCGAGGCACGAGGAAGACACGGTTGAAATAATCAGCGGCGTTTTCGGCGGCTTCACAGAGGGAACGCCCGTCACTCTGCTTATAAAAAATCAGAATACAAGAGGCGGCGACTATGAGAGAAACGCCGCGCGCCCCGGTCACGCCGACTACACAGCCTACTGCAAATATCACGGCTATGAGGATTTCAGAGGCGGCGGACATTTCAGCGGCAGGCTGACAGCTCCGCTTGTTGCGGCAGGCGCGATAGTGCTGAGTGCTCTTAACAATAAGGGTATTTATATCGGCACTCACATTAAAAAATGCGCCGGAGTTGAAGATAAATCCTTTGATAATATCACAGATGACATCAAGAGTCTTGACGGCAAAATCTTTTCTGTCCTTGACGAAGAGGCTGAAAGCAGAATGAAAGCCAACATAGAAAAAGCCGCCGAAGAGGGCGACAGCGTGGGCGGAATTCTTGAGACTGCCATTACAGGACTTCCCGCCGGTGCGGGCGAGCCGTGGTTTGATTCTTTTGAAAGCGTAATTTCCCACGGGATTTTTTCCATTCCTGCTGTTAAGGGCATTGAGTTCGGTCTCGGCTTCGGATTCGCTGATGCTAAAGGCTCTCAGGCCAATGACCCGATTATGTATGACGGCGAAAATGTCATAACGGCAACCAATAACAACGCAGGTATCAACGGCGGCGTTACCAACGGAATGCCTGTTGTTTTCAGAACGGTCATAAAGCCGACTCCCTCGATATTTAAAGAGCAGAATACGATAGATTTTATAAAAAAAGAGAACACAACTCTTTCTCTTAAGGGCAGGCATGACCCGTGCATAGTTCACAGAGCCTCGGTTGTTCAGACCTCGGTTACGGCGCTGGCGGCAGCTGACCTGCTTGTTCAGAGATTCGGCACGGATTATCTTAAATAAGGACGGCGATTATTACGGAATACGGCTGCATAGGCAAAAAGCTGCCTCATTCATTCTCAAAAATAATACACGAAAAAATCGGCGATTACTCCTATGAATTAAAAGAGCTTCGTGAGGACGAGGTTGACGCTTTTATGAGAGCGCACAATTTCAAGGCAATTAATGTGACGATTCCGTATAAGGAGACGGTAATACCTTATCTTGATGAAATAAGCGAAACCGCGAAGTCCATAGGCGCGGTGAATACAATAGTGAACAAGAGCGGAAAGCTTTACGGCTACAACACCGATTTTTACGGAATGACGGCGCTTATTGAAAAAAACAATATCACTCTTAAAGGTAAAAAGGTCGTCATTCTCGGCTCAGGCGGTACATCAAAAACGTCTCTCGCTGTATCATGCGCGCTGGGAGCGGGCGAGATAATAAGAGTCAGCAGAACTGGAAACGAAAACAGCGTAACATACGAGGAGCTTTATAAAAATCATACCGACGCGGATATAATAATCAATACCACGCCTGTAGGCATGTTCCCGGATATTTTCGCTTCACCGATTGACCTGGAACAGTTTAAATCTTTAAGCGGAGTCATTGACGCGGTTTACAATCCGCTGACAACCGTACTTGTTTCACAAGCGAAAAAGCGCGGGATAAAGGCCGACTGCGGACTGTATATGCTGACAGCTCAGGCTGTTAAGGCTTATGAGTTCTTTATGGAAAAAGAAGCGGACACCGCTCTTACCGACAGAATTTTCAGCGAGGTGCTGTCCCAGAAGAAAAACATAGTTCTTACGGGAATGCCGGGCAGCGGCAAGAGCACTACGGGAAAAATAATCGCGAAGAATCTCGGCAGAGAATTCATTGACACCGATGATGAAATAGTAAAAGCCGCAGGCATGGAAATTCCCGAATATTTCAGACTTTACGGCGAAAAGAAATTCAGAGAGCTTGAAACTCAGGTGATAAAATCCGTCAGCGCAAAAAGCGGAGCGGTTATCGCCACAGGCGGCGGCGCGATTTTAAACGGCGAAAACATCGATGTTCTTAAAATGAACGGCACAGTTTATTTCCTTGACAGACAGCTTTCGGATTTACTTCCTACAGAGGACAGACCTCTGGCGTCCTCGGCGGAGGCGATAAAACAGCGGTATGAGGAAAGATATGACATATATACCGCCACGGCGGACGAAATAATAAAAATAAGCGGTCTGCCAAAGGACACAGCGCTCAGAATAGAAAGGAAGCACAGAAAATGAAAATACTTGTTATGAACGGCCCGAATCTCAATATGCTCGGCATAAGAGAGCCTCAGATATACGGATCTGCTTCCTACGCTGATTTATGTGAAATGATTAAAAAGCATTGTGATGAAAAGAATATAGATGTTGAGCTTTATCAGTCCAATCACGAGGGTGACCTTGTTGATAAAATTCAGGCGGCATACGGAGTTTTTGACGGAATCGTTATCAATCCCGGTGCCTATACTCATACAAGTGTCGCGCTTCTTGACGCCGTCAAGAGCGTCGGAATTCCCACCGTTGAGGTTCATATTTCCGACCCGGATACGAGAGAAGAATTCAGAAAAATAAGCTATATCCGCCTTGCCTGTGTTCTGACTGTTAAGGGTCACGGCTTTGACGGATATATCGAGGCAATAGATTATCTCAATAAGGAAAAATAATATGAAGGTTAATATAGACATATCATCTCCGTCGGGAGTTGTGGCGGCTCCTCCGTCAAAGAGTGATTCGCACAGGCTTCTTATCTGCGCAGGTCTCGCACAGGGGAGAAGTGTTATTGAGAATATCGCTCTTTCAGAGGATATCAAGGCCACAATCCGCTGTCTTGAAGCTCTCGGGTGCAGAGTGAAAGCGGAAAACGGCACTGTTGCGGTTGACGGAATTCAGAATATAAAATCAGATAAGCCCCGAAAGCTTGACTGCGGCGAGAGCGGAAGCACACTGAGATTCTTCATTCCCATCTGCCTTTTGGGCGGCGGCAGAACGGAGCTTACGGGAAGCGTCAAGCTTCTGTCAAGGCCGATGAGCGTTTACAGTGAAATATGTAAAAATCAGGGAATCTCAATGGACATTTCTCCGTCGGGAATCACCCTTGACGGCAGACTTTCGGCGGATACGTTCAGCGTGAAGGGGAATATCAGCAGTCAGTTTATCAGCGGACTTCTCTTTGCTCTGCCTCTTCTTGACTCGCAGAGTATAATAAACATAATGCCACCCTTTGAGAGCCGTCCGTATGTGGATATGACAGCAGACGCTTTGAAGAAGTTCGGCGTTTCGGTTGAATTCACAGACAGCGAAACGGTTAAAATATCAGGCGGTCAGCGCTATTTTCCGTGCACGGCAGGAGCTGAGGGCGACTGGTCAAACGCGGCGTTCTTTTACGCTTTTAAAGAGAGCGGTGCTGATGTGGAAATCACAGGCACCGATACAGACAGCGCTCAGGGCGATAAAATCTGTGTGGATTATTTCCGTCGGCTTAAAGACGGCTTCTGTACTCTCGATATCGCGGACTGTCCCGATCTGGCACCGATACTTTTCGCCTTCGCCGCGAAGCATAACGGAGCGAGATTTGTCAATACAGACAGACTGAGAATGAAAGAAAGCGACAGAATTGCCGCCATGAAGCAGGAGCTTGATAAGGTGGGCGCAGTCCTCTCTGACGGTGAGAACGAGGTTACCGTGTCGGGCGGCGGGATTCATAAACCCGACAGCATTATATGCGGCCACAATGACCACAGAATCGTAATGGCCATGGCGTATCTGCTTACGTTCACAGGCGGAGCCATAGACGGATATGAAGCGGTCAGAAAAAGCTATCCCGATTATTTTGAAGTACTGAAAAACGCAGGAGTGAAAATAAATTATGAAGCTTGATAAAAATCTTAAAATTCTTATAGTCGGCCTCGGCCTTATCGGCGGCAGCTATGCCAAGGGACTTCACAGACGCGGCTATAAGGTTAACGCCATTGACACAAACGAGGATTCCATACAGTTCGCTCTTGAAAACGGACTGATTGACGAGGGCTCGACTGAGGTTGACCCCGAGCTTGTTGGTAAGGCTGATATTGTGGTATTCGCTCTTTATCCTCACGTCTTTAAAAAGTGGATTGAGGATAACCAGCAGTATTTTAAAAGCGGAGCTGTTATCACAGACGTTACAGGTGTCAAGTCCTGCATAGTTTATGACATTCAGGCGATGCTCAGAAAGGATGTGGAGTTTATCTCCGCCCATCCCATGGCAGGTAAAGAGGTCTACGGCGTACGCAACAGCGACGATAAGATTTTCAAAGAGGCAAACTACATCGTTGTTCCCACAGATACAAATACATTTGACGCTATTGAAATCTGCAAGGGGATAGGCCAGACTCTCGGCTTCGCACGAATTTCCTCTCTTCCCCCGAGAGCTCACGACGAGATGATAGGCTTTGTTTCTCAGCTGACTCACTGTATCGCCGTTTGCCTTATGACCTGCTCAAAGAGTGAGCATCTTGTGGACTACACAGGTGACTCATTCCGTGACCTGACGAGAATCGCGAGAATAAACGAGGATATGTGGAGCGAGCTGTTCCTGCTCAATAAAGATGCTCTTCTTGCGCAGATGGAGAAGTTCATGACAGAATTCGACGAATTCTATAACATACTCAAAAGCGAAGACATAGACAAGATGAAAGAGAAAATGATACGCTCAACTGAGAGAAGAGCGCTTTTTGATAAATAAGGAGGAATCCGTATGAATATGATTTTTGAAAGAAAGCTGACTATCCCCAAGGAAGTCAAGGAAATGTATCCTATTACCGCTGAGATGAAAAAGGCGGTCGACAGCAGGATAGACGAGCTTAAAAAGATTTTTACAGGTGATAGCGATAAATTCCTGCTTGTTATCGGCCCCTGTTCGGCTGACAGAGATGACAGTGTGCTTGATTATATCAGCAGACTTCGCAAGGTTCAGGATAAGGTGGAGGACAAAATCCTTATCGTTCCGAGAATCTACACAAACAAGCCGAGAACAACAGGCGACGGCTATAAGGGAATGCTTCATCAGCCCGACCCCGATCAGAAGCCTGATATGTTCAAGGGCATAGTTGCTATCCGTGAGCTTCACATGAAGGCTGTTAAAGAGACAGGCTTTGCCTGCGCCGACGAAATGCTCTACCCCGAAAATCACAGATATCTTGACGATCTGCTTGCATATGTTGCCGTAGGCGCGAGAAGCGTAGAGAATCAGCAGCACCGCCTTACTGCCAGCGGAATCGAAATCCCCGTAGGCATGAAAAATCCTACAGGCGGCGATATTTCAATTATGATGAATTCAATCACAGCCGCTCAGCATAAGCATACGTTTATTTACAGAGGGTGGGAGGTCAACTCCATGGGCAACGAATACGCCCATGCCATTCTCAGAGGATATATGAACAAGCACGGTCAGTCCATACCCAACTATCACTATGAGGACCTTATTCATCTGAGCGAAACCTACGCGGAAAGCGGACTGAAAAACCCCGCTGTTATCATAGACACCAACCACGCCAACTCGGGCAAGAATCCCTTCGAGCAGGTGAGAATCGCCAAAGAGGTTTTAGGAAGCAGAAGATATAACCCCGATATCGGCAGACTCGTAAAAGGCTTCATGATTGAAAGCTATATTGAAGACGGAAATCAGAAGATAGGCGAGGGCATTTACGGCAAATCCATAACCGACGCCTGTCTCGGATGGGAAAAGACAGAAAAGCTTATCCTTGATATTGCTGACAAGCTTTAATATATATCTGACAATAAAATAATATAATTACCGGCTTTTCAGAACAGTATACTCTGAAAGGCCGGTTTTATTAACGGGATGCATAAAAAAAGAGGTACGGGATAAACCGTACCTCTGAATAAATCTTTATTAATAGATTGTGTCGCCTTCCATATGCCAGCTTGCGGGAACAAGATGAGCGTCAGCGCCTTCGCCTTCAAGCTTGAATACCTGTTCTGCTTTAGGCATATTCATGGGGAAGTATCCTTTATGGTCGGAGTATGACTTGATTTCCAAGTTGCAGATTTCGGGGAAGATGAGCCAGGGCATTGAGTGACCGGGAACTTCATTCCATGTTGTAAGTGCAAAATATGTGCAGTTGAAGAACTTGCTCCAGAATCCGCTTCTGACAATCTTATCGTTTACTTCTTCAAGGTCTTCAGCTGTAAGGTCTTTTGAAAGACTGATGTAGTCTGTGAGCTTAAGGAAGGTATAACGGTATGCTTCTGCATTATAGTAAAGTCCGGGGCCGTCAACCATTGATCCGAATGTACCGAGAGATACTGTTCCGTGAGGCTCAAGGGGATAGAGGCCGACTGTGATTTCTTCGTCTGTAAGATTTTCAAAATACAGGAAAGCATGGCCTTCAAACATCTTTGCGCCGTCTCTGTAGCCGAGTGTCATGCGGACAATATATTTGTCTGCATCATTTGTGTCGGCAGCATTCGCCGCAATAAATGAAAAGCTGCAGACAAGTATTACGGCAGCAACAAATATCGCAGCTATTTTTTTGAGATTTTTCATTATAATCGCTCCTTATGAAAAAAATTTGCGGTTTTCAAACCGCTGATTTTAAAATTCTGCTGAAAACTAAAACCATTATGAGCAGAGTATAACATATCACAGATAATAATGCAAGAGAAAAATAGGAATGGAATAATTTACAATACACTTTAAGAATATGTGTCGGCAAATTATAAAAAGAGAGCGGAAATAAATCCGCTCCCGTATGTGCTTTATTTATTTTTTTCTTTTTCTTTCTGCGCGATATCGTTTGTGTTTATGGAATTGCGGAAAACAACGAATCTGTCAAAAATGAACTCTGTAACAAAGTTCGCGAGCATTGTTACAATTTCAACTATGTATTCGTTTATTCCTGCATTGGCGGCCAGATTGCCGAGGTATGTTGAAAGGGGAGTGAATACCGCGTAATATGCCGCAACCTTGAGCATTGCGATAGGCACGTTGTTTGCGGATTTAAACGTAAACTTGCGGTTGAATGTGAAATTCCATAAAACCGAAAGAATAAGTGACGGCAGATAGCATGCCCAGTAGGGAAGCGTGGTGCCGAAAAGCTTCGGCGGCAGCTCTGTAAGCGCTGTGAAAGAGCCTATCTGTATAAGCCCTGCCGAGGCGGAAAACAGCGCGAATTTAACAGCCTGTATAATATTGTCTCTTTTTGAAAGATTTGTGTTTTCGTTGCTCATTTCAATCATCTCCGAATCAGAGTTGTATATTATATCACAATAATAATTATATCATTTCCCGGGAAAAATTACAATGTCGAAATTTAACAAATGTAACGGCGTCATAATGTATAAAATCGTCAATCAAAATTCTGTTCCCGTATTGCAAAAATTTTTATTATATGCGATAATAAGATTTAATCACTTCGGTACAGGGAGGAAGACAGATGTCCGGTATCAGCAGTCAGGAACTTGAATATTTTAAAAAGGTGCGGAGCTTTATTGACAGTGAAATTGAAAAGCTCAGCAGCCTTTCTGTTGAACTTGAAAACAGAATCATGGATGAAGGGCAGAAGTTTTCTCTGGATAATCCTTACGGCGGCGTTTACGGAGGCAATGTTCTGACTGACCTGCACCACAGCATTGAGAGAAAAATACAGCGCAGTGAAACAGCTAAGCAGGATGCGTATTTCCTGAAAAAAGTCAGAGACAACCCTTATTTCGCGAGAATTGACTTTACAGAGGACGGATATGAAACCGAAAACTTTTATATCGGTATAAAGTCTCTTTTTGATGCGAAAGAGCTGTCTCCGTATGTTTATGACTGGCGCGCGCCTGTGGCTTCTCTGTTTTATGAGGATTTTGAGTCAGATAAGGCTTTTTTTGACGCACCCTCGGGAAGAATAGAAGGTAAAGTTGAAAAGCGCTATCAGTATAAGTTTAAAAACGGAGAGCTTTATTCCTGCTTTGAGAGTGAGCTTAAGGTCGATGACACAATTCTTCAGAAAGCGCTCAGCGAAGGCTCAACAGACAGACTTAAGGTAATTATCAGCAGTATTCAGAAGGAGCAGAACAAAGCGATACGCTTCGGCGGAGATAAAAACCTTGTGGTCTGCGGCCCCGCAGGCTCGGGCAAGACTTCCGTAGGCTTCCACAGGCTTGCTTATCTGCTTTATACAAACCGTGACAACCTTTCCTCTGCAGAGATTGTGATGTTCACAGGCAGTGATATTTTCGCCAGCTATGTTTCGGATATTATCCCTGAACTCGGCGAAGCGCCCATAAGAGATTTCAACTTTTATCAGCTTATTTCAAGACAGCTGGGCGGCATGAAATTCAGTGATTATTATTCTCTTGCAGAAGATATACTTACAGGCAATAAAAAAAGAGAAAGCGAAGCAAGAATAAAATATTCGCGCGAATTCATATCGTTCCTTGAAAAATATATTAAAGAGAAATCTGTAGGATTTTCACCTTTCACGCTTTACGGTGACGAGGTTTACACGGGTGAGGATATAGCAGAACTTCTTTCAAGAAGAAAGAAAAGCAAACGGTTCTCAGAACAGCTTAACGCAATATCTGAATTTGCGGAAGAAAAAATCGACCTGTATTTTGCCGAGAATTACGAAAAAATATATGATATTCTCAATGAGGAGACAAGCATTCTTGAAGATACAGCAGAGCAGGTTCGCAGTATGCGCACTCAGATAAAAGCCAAAGCCCGTCAGCAGCTTCAGAAAGAGCTGGAGGGCAATGATTTGTTCACGCTCTCCGAGGTGTATAAAAAGTATGAGGATGCGACAGGCTGTAAAGCCAGATTGAGCGAAAACTTCAGAAAAAATACAGCTCAGAATTTCATCCCCTTTGAGGACGCACTTCTTATTATTTATATAAAATGCCTGCAGGGCAAGGTTGCCGTTCACACAAACGTGCGTCACGTGCTTATTGATGAGGCGCAGGACTTTTCGCCGATTCAGCACAGAGTGATAAAGTATCTTTATCCGAAGGCAAAGTTTACCATACTTACGGATTCCCGTCAAGCGATTTTTCCGTTTATCAACAGCACCGATATCGGCGAAATAGCGGATATTTACTCTGCGGAGATTATGGACCTTAAAAAGAGCTACCGTTCCACAAGGCAGATTAACGATTTTGCGAAGTCGCTGCTCAGAAACGCCGACTACGAAACCTTTGACAGAAACGGTGACGAGCCTGAGATAATCGAAACTGACGATATGTTTGATGAAATCCGCAAAGCTCTGAAAGATATTGACGGAACCGCTTGCGTGATAACCAAAACGACGGCTCTTGCCAAGAAAATATACAGCGAGCTGTCAGTTGATACTGACGTGGAGATTTACGATAACAGGAGAAAGATTTTCTCTGATAAAATCGGAATCATGCCTGTCACATATACCAAAGGCCTCGAGTTTGATAATGTTGTAATCGTAAGCGACAGCGATAACGATTTTTACGGCAGCGGATGTGAGCCGTATCTTTATATGGCGGCAACAAGAGCATTGCATAAACTGAAAATTATCAAGGTGACACCGAACGATTAAAGCGCATGACTTGTCCGAAATAACGGGATTTTAAAAGGCCGCACCTCGCAATGAAGTAAT
>JAZUHE010000098.1:0-4755 GCA_045641565.1 Acutalibacteraceae bacterium
ACCGCAACAATTTCAACATCGTTATAAAGAATACTTTCAAAGTTATCACTGCCTCGGTTTAATCCGAAAACACCCAATTTAAGATTTTCCATAAGTTACCTCCGGCTGTTTCTTTTTATGAAGTATATCACATGATTGATAATAAGGCAAATGGAAATAATCTTAAATATTTATTTATCCGATGATAGAATTAAAAAAATCCTGACAGGAGTATAACTCACTATTATATAAAAATCAAAAACTACTTGATAATCGACATGATTTGGATTATTATGTAATAAAACAGACAAAGGAGAATTGCTATGGGAAATAATAAACTTGCACAGAAATCGTATTTCAACCGCAACAAATGGGTATATTCTCTCGGCGGCATAGGCAGAGACCTTGCGTATTCGCTTTATACCTATTTCCTTCTGACATTTATTCTTTACACAAAGGGCGTAACCAAGGGGCAGTTTGCCACAATCAGCATTATAATGGTTATCTGCCGTATATGGGACGGAATCAATGACCCGATTATGGGCGGAATTATCGAAAATACCCGCTCGAAATTCGGTAAATTCAAGCCGTGGATTTTTATCGGCGCGGTGACAAACGCCATTGTTCTTGTACTGATTTATACGCTTCCCATAAAAGGCAATGCATTCGTTGTTGCGTTCGCTTTTCTTTATCTTATATGGGATATTACATACACCATGAATGATATCGGCTACTGGGGAATGCTTCCGTCGCTGACAAGTGAGCCCCGTGAGCGCGATGTTATTACCTCAATGTCAAACCTTTTCGCCGGTCTCGGCACTATCCTTGCCAACGGACTTATCCCTGTTCTTACAGTCGGTTCTCATGCAATCGGGAATTCGGCGGTTGTAGGATACAGAGTTGTTGCAATCGTTATCGGCCTTGTATTTATCGGCTGTCAGGCTTCTGTCTGCGCAGGCGTAAAAGAAAAACCTGTTTCCGAAATTCCCGAGGAGAAAATCGGCTTCAAAAAAATGGTTCAGGTTATTGTCAATAATAAACAGGTGCTCTGGACTTCGCTTATTCTTCTTTTCGTTAATCTCAGCGGTGCGCTTCTTACTGCGTTCGGCACGAATTATATTTATCTTTCATACGGTTATGAAGGCTCATTTACCACAATATTTGTTGTGTTCTACGGCGCGGCATCGGGCCTGAGCTTTGTGCTTTATCCGCTGCTTACAAAGAAATTCACAAGAAATCAGATAGTCAAAATGTCCTTCGCGGCGACGATTATCGGTTATATCTGTTTCTTCCTGTCGGGTACATTTATCGGCGATAAAAATATTTCATTCTATATTCTCTGCGCTGAATCTCTGTTTATCGGACTCGGATATTCACTTTTCTATCTGATTTCCGCAATATTCCTTTCAAATACAATCGAATACAACGAGTATATGACAGGCGAGCGCAACGAGGCGCTGATATTCTCAGTGCGCCCCTTTATGGCGAAGCTTTCAAGCTCACTCCAGCAGGTAATCATTATGGTGGTTTACCTTGCAATCGGTCTTACTGATATCACAAATAAAATTTCAGATGCGGAGAATAACGCATTGTCCAATCCGTCAATATGGACAGATACATATAAAGCCGGCTATATCGCAGATGTTCTGTCGGGCGCTTCCGGCGGAATGACTCTTGCGCTGAGAATCGTAATGGCAATTCTTCCGGTTATCTTTATGGGAATAGGCTATTATGTCACAATGAAAAAATATGTAATTGACGAAAAGAAATATGATGAGATTCTCACCGAGCTTAAAAAACGCAACGGTGAAGAGTAAACTCTAATGCTGAACGGCTGCCACCTTTTAAAGGTGACAGCCGTTTTTTTACATCTTAAGCAGTTTTTCAATAGAACCGTTATCGGCGTGGATTTCATTTATGAATTCGTGCGCCCAGACATTATGCCTCGGGCCGTGCTTGGCGCCGTAAGCGAAATGTATTCTTCCGTTGCAGCAGAGCTTTGCCGCCGCCCAGAAGGCCTTGAAATAACCCTCATCAGGAAGACTTAATGAGAATGTATACTCCTTCTTTTCATACGGCTTCATTTCGACACTGACCGCAAAGGGCGATACTGAGCCGAGAGCGTTTTCTTTTGCGAGATTCTCTCCCCACGTCTCAAAGGGACTTGCCATAAGAAGCGAGCCTTCAAGAAGCTGGTCGGTGGGATTGACAATCTTAACCGTGATTTCGTTTTCGCCGATTTCAAGAGAAAGCTCGGGGTTGAAATATCCGAATTCATAAACATCCGTAAACGTCTGACCGGCGCAGGTATAATAAATCTTCACCTGTCCCTTTCTTTCGGGAGAATCAAGAGTTACATTCAGCGGAACAGTCGTACTTCCCTCAGCCGGAAGCGAAACCTTCACGGAATCCCTGTCCGCTGTGATACCCTCGGAGCAGACAATTTTTATCTCTCCCTCAATGCTTTCGTCAAGGGAATTATTGACGGCGTTAAGCTCAATCAAAGTATGAGTATCGTCAGCTTTCAGCGGCTTTTTATTGAGTGTCGCCGCGAATTTCAGATAACCCATAGGCATTGAACCCATGTCGTGCTCCCAGCTTCTTGTATAAACAGGAGATGTAAGCTCTTTTTCACAAAGGAGCTTTCCCTCGCCGATTTTCTGCGCTTCGGCAGGAGTAATTATAAATGTCTCAATGCTGTGAGGAGTAATATCCGAACGGAAAGATTTGCTGTTTGTCTTGACGCAGGTTCTGTTTTCCTCAAGCAGATCCGCGGCTGAAACCGCATTCAGTCTGAAGCCTGTTTTCACCGAAGCTTTGCCGCTCAGACCGTCTGTCTCAAAGCCTCTGAGTACAAGTCCGCGCTCGGATAAAGGAGTATCCGCGTTCTTCATGACCGCCATCGGATAGCCGCCTGCCTTGAACGCCGTAACCGCGAAGCCGCTGTCGGATTTAACGAAGCTTTTTTCCTCGGGCAGGAATGTGTTTCCTCCGTCTTTTGTATCTGAAACGGCAATGAGTCCGTCGTTGAATTCGAAGGCTTTTCTGTAGACCTCCGCTTCACGGTAGCTGCCATTATGAGGATAAAGTGCATATGTAAACGAATGAGTTTTCTGCTCGGGAACAAGCTCCTTTTTGCCTGTAACCTTGCCCATATTGCCGTAAAACGCCGCCGTATGGAACAGCATGAGATTGAGCGTACTCTGCCCCTCAACAGAGCAGGAAATATTGCCGCTGTTAAGAATCGCGGCGCCGTAATTGTCGCAGGGTGACGGCGTATCAGCCGCGGCTATGCTGTCAAATGCAACATTATGGCCCTTTTCCAGCTGTGTCTCAATCTGTCCGATACATTCATTCATGCTCTCAATGTCAACAGTGGTGATAAGAACTGTATCAACGCTCTTATTATAAATATTATCGCTGTCCTTGCAGTAAATCACTGAATATCCCGTTTTATCGAGAAGTCTGTCAGCTTTCGCGAGGATTGACGGCTTGATTGCGTTTCTGAGCTTTTCGGCGTACTTATTGCCGTCGCCCTTGATATGAAGTACAAATCGGGTATCAGTCTCATAAATATCCTCGTTGAAATGAATAACTTTACTGCCGCCGTGTTGCTCTGTATCGGGGTAAGGGGTAACAGGTATCGCCTTTTTTGAAAGAGCGAAAAGAAGTCTGTCCGCTGGCTCTGAAAGCTCAGGCTTTCTGATAAGAGCGGTCATTCCTATATTAAAAGCACCGCTTCTGCCAACATTCACCTTTACAGACGGACCGATGCCGAACCACTGGTTGGCAGGAAGCACACGGCAGCCGGAGAATGAGGCGTACTGATGAGTCTGGAATGACATATATTTTTTGGAGTGGGTTGAAACGTGCGGCGCGAATCTGTCATCAAAAATCACAGCTCCGCCTTTGATATTCATCGGGAAGGTTACGCAGAACAGATCGTCCTCGCTGTTGTAATCTTCGATAATCGTCTTAAAGTCGATTCTGTCGCTGTTTTTATAAAGAGTAATTTTCTGAATCACTGACGCCACCGTATCAAGCTTAACCTTAACTGTTATGCGCTGATACAAGGGGCATTTGTCACTGGAAATCTCGGCCTCATAATCCTCAGAAACCATTTTATGACCTGTGGTGTAGAATTCGTGCTGAGTTTCCATCCTGTCGTGAATTTCCTTGAGGACATTTATCATGTTGCCTGCGCCCTGTGAGCCGTCAATAAATTCACGCTTCTCTTTTTTGTCAAAAATGCTTACTATTCCGCCGCCTTTTGACGGGTCGACGGTGAGTCTGAAACGTCTGTTCTCTATAGTGCAGTCACTGCCGTAAATGTGAGAATTGATTTCATTCTCAACTTCTTTTATTCTGAATAGCGCGTAGCCCATTGACGGAATTTTATCCGCGTAGAAAAAGCCTTTTCCGTCGGAAATATCAACAGGATATTCCCTGCCTTTTGTGTCTGTGAGAACGGCGTATTTTCCTTTAAATCCGTCGGGCAGATTAAACTCGCAGGCGCCGCCTCTGTCCCAAGTGCAGGGATTGAAAATAAACACTGCGCTGTCACGCTTTTCTGTTTTAACGCCCGAAGCTATAAATCTTACCGCCGCGTTCAGCACATCAGAAGCGAGAGCGGCACACTCTCTGTACTCTATCATCAGGTCAACAAAAGAGATTTCGTTATTGGTGCCTGTTATGGAATCATGATGCTGAGCGCAAAGAAGCTGTCTCCACGCCTTGTCAAGGGTAAGTTCGGGATAGTCAGCGCCGTAGAGGAAA
>JAZUHE010000099.1:0-27590 GCA_045641565.1 Acutalibacteraceae bacterium
ACATTCATTCCGTGGCTTAAGGCTCTTGAAGATGTCAGCGGCGAAAAGATTGACAGCTATAAAAAGATGGTCGAGGTTCTTAAAACAAGAATTGAGTTCTTTAAAGAAATGGGCTGCTGCGCCAGTGACCACGGGTTTTCATACGTTCCCTATAACAGAGCTACAGATGACGAGCTTGAGGCAATATTCAGAAAAGGTGCCGCAGGCAAAGCTCTCACAACTGAGGAATGCGATAAATACCGCACAGAGCTTTTCAGATTCTTTGCCAAAGAGTACGCCCGTCTCGGCTGGGGATGCGAGATTCATATCGGTGCAATGAGGAACAACAACGCCCGTATGTTCAAGGCTCTCGGCCCCGACACTGGTTTTGACTCAATCGACGACCAGGAGATTGCGCGCGGACTTTCAAGAATGCTCGACTCTCTTGACGAGGAGAACGCGCTGCCTAAGATTGTGCTTTTCACACTCAATCCCAAGGATAATTACGTTCTCGGCTCAATGCTCGGCAACTTCCAGTCTGATGAAGCCGCGTCAAAGATTCAGTTCGGCTCAGCGTGGTGGTTCAACGATAACCTTGACGGTATGCGCGAGCAGCTCAAGGCTCTGGGCAATCTCGGCATTTTAGGCAAGTTCGTCGGAATGATTACAGACTCAAGAAGCTTCCTTTCATATCCCCGTCATGAATACTTCCGCCGTATTCTCTGCGGAATGGTAGGCGATATGGTTGACGGCGGACTTTATCCCGGCACTGATATGGAGCTTTTAGGCTCTATTATGCAGGATGTCGCGTATAACAACGCGGTTAAGTATTTCGGAGTTGAATAAAGCGTTTATTAAAAGAATCAAAGCGGCTGAAAAAACAGCCGCTTTTTCCTTTATGTGTGTAAAATTATAAAAAATCCGTCAAAAAATTAACAATTTATGGTGATACTGATAAAATAGAAAAAATAGTTAAAAATAGTCTTGAAAAAAAACAGTTTTTGTTATACAATAAATTGCTATATTTTGTTAATAATTAAACTAAGGATTTATGAAAGGACGAACTAAAATGAACGCACTTAACAAAAAGACTGTTGAAGATCTTTGCGTAGCAGGCAAAAAAGTACTTGTACGCTGTGACTTCAATGTACCTCTTGCAGACGGCAAGATCACCAGTGACAAAAGAATTGTTGCATCACTTCCCACAATCCAGTATCTTATAAAGAACGGCGCAAAGGTTATCCTTTGCTCACATCTCGGCAGACCCAAAGAGGCTTTTGACCCCGACGCTTCTCTTGCTCCCGTAGCTGTACGTCTTTCTGAGCTCCTCGGTCAGGAAGTTAAAATGGCTAAGGACGTTGTAGGCGAAAGCGCACAGGCACTCGCAGCTGACCTTAAGGACGGCGAGGTTATGCTTATAGAGAACGTTCGTTTCCATAAAGAAGAAACAAAGAATGACCCCGAATTCTCAAAGAAGCTTGCTTCTCTTGCAGAGCTTTATGTTAATGACGCATTCGGTTCAGCTCACAGAGCTCACAGCTCAACAACAGGCGTTGCAGATTATCTTCCCGCAGCATGCGGCTATCTTATCCAGAAGGAAATTGACTTCATGGGTACTGCACTTGCCAATCCCAAGAGACCTCTCGTTGCTATCCTCGGCGGCGCAAAGGTATCAGATAAAATCGGCGTTATCACAAACCTTCTTGAAAAATGCGACACTATCATCATCGGCGGCGGTATGGCATACACATTCATGAAGGCTCTCGGTTATGAAATCGGCACATCACTTCTTGAGGCTGACAGAATCGAAGACGCTAAAGCAATGATGGAAACAGCCAAGGCTAAGGGCGTTAAGTTCCTTATCCCTGTTGACAATAAAGTAGGTAAAGAATATGACCCCAACACTGAGGCAATGGTTATCAGCAGCGATAACATTCCCGAAGGCTGGATGGGTCTTGATATCGGCCCCAAGACACAGGCAATTTTTGCTGACGCTATCAAGGGCAGCGGCACTGTAATCTGGAACGGACCTATGGGCGTTTCAGAGTGGGATAATTTCGCAGCAGGCACAATCGCTGTTGCAACAGCAGTTGCAGAGTCAGGCGCTATCTCAATCATCGGCGGCGGCGATTCAGCTGCAGCAGTTCAGAAGCTCGGCTTCGCTGACAAGATGTCTCATATCTCAACAGGCGGCGGCGCTTCTCTCGAATTCCTTGAGGGCAAAGAGCTTCCCGGTATCGCAGCTCTTAACGACAGATAATTATACAATGATGAAGCACTGCGTGTCTTAATCTGCGGTGCTGACGGAAAGGACTTGTAAATTATGAATAAACAGCTTCGTAAAGCAATTATCGCAGGCAACTGGAAGATGAACAAGACTCCCGCTGAGACTACAGCTCTCATCAACGAGATGAAGCCCCTCGTAGCAGACGCGGACTGTGAAGTTGTTCTCTGCGTTCCTTTTGTTGATATCCCCGCTGCAGTTGAGGCAGCTAAGGGCTCAAACATCAAAATCGGTGCTGAGAATGTTCATTTTAAAGACAGCGGCGCATTCACAGGCGAAGTTTCAGCTGATATGCTCCTTGAACTCGGCGTTGAGTACGTTGTAATCGGCCATTCAGAGAGAAGAACTTACTTCGGCGAAACAGACCAGACAGTTAACCTCCGCACACTCAAGGCTCTTGAAAAAGGCCTTAAGCCCATCGTTTGCGTTGGTGAAACACTTGAGCAGAGAGAGCTCGGCTATACTGAGACTCTTCTTAAGTTCCAGACAAAGATGGCTCTCACAAACGTTACGGCTGAACAGCTTAAGAACGTAACTATCGCTTATGAGCCTGTTTGGGCTATCGGCACAGGCGTTACAGCTACTGACGACCAGGCTGACGAAGGCAACGGATTCGTACGCGCTGCAGTTGCAGAAGCATACGGCAAGGACGCTGCTGAGGCTCTTACAGTTCAGTACGGCGGTTCTATGAACGCCAAGAACGCTGAAGGTCTTGTAGCCAAGGTTAATGTTGACGGCGGTCTTATCGGCGGCGCATCACTTAAGGCTCCCGATTTCGCGACTATCGTTAAGGCGGCAAGCAAATAATTTTATATTGATATTACGCAGACTCGTCTTATGGCGGGTCTGTAAAATTAGGTAATAAATTAGGTGATAAAAATGAAAAAACCTGTAGTTTTATGCATAATGGACGGCTTCGGAATCAACCCCGGCGCTGATGGCAACGCCATTGAAGCCGCTAAGACTCCCAATCTTTCCAAAATTTTCGCTGAGAATCCCTACACCACAATCGGCGCTTCAGGTCTTGACGTAGGTCTTCCCGACGGTCAGATGGGCAACAGCGAGGTTGGCCACACCAATATCGGCGCAGGCAGAGTTGTATATCAGATGCTTGTTAAAATCTCAAAGTCCATTCAGGACGGCGATTTCTTCAATATCGAAGCTCTCAAGGCTTCTGTAGAGAACTGCAAAAAGAATGACTCCGCTCTTCATCTTATCGGACTTCTTTCAGACGGCGGCGTTCACAGCCACATCGAGCACCTTTTCGGACTCCTTGAAATGGCAAAAAAAGAAGGCCTTACAAAGGTTTACGTTCACTGCATTATGGACGGCCGTGATGTTTCGGTTACATCGGGCAAAGGCTTTGTAAAAGACCTCGAGGATAAAATGGCAGAGCTCGGCGTAGGTAAAATTGCTTCAATTTCAGGCAGATACTACGCCATGGACAGAGACTTCGCGTGGGACAGAGTTGAAAAGGCTTACGCCGCGATGGTTTACGGCGAGGGCATTCAGAATGAAAACGCCGTTGAATCTATGGCTCTTTCTTATGAGAAGGACGTTACAGACGAATTCATCATTCCCACAGTTGTTGATAAAAACGGCACAATCAAGGCCAACGACAGCGTTGTATTCTTCAATTTCCGCCCCGACAGAGCACGTCAGATTACAAGAACATTTGTTGACGAGAGCTTTGACGGATTCGAGAGAAAGAACGGCTTCTTCCCGCTTAACTATGTCTGCATGACTCAGTATGACGAGACAATGCCCAACGTATCAGTTGCTTTCCCGCCCGAAGAGCTCAAAATGACAATGGGCGAGTATATCGCAAGTCAGAACATGACTCAGCTCCGTATTGCCGAAACCCAGAAGTATGCTCACGTTACATTCTTCTTTAACGGCGGCGAAGAGAAGACCTTCGAGGGTGAAGACAGAATTCTTATTCAGTCTCCCGATGTTCCCACATTCGACCTTCAGCCTGAAATGAGCGCGTATCCCGTATGTGACGCGGTTGTTGAGAAGATTAAGTCGGGCAAGTACGACATGGTTATCCTTAACTTCGCTAACTGCGATATGGTCGGCCACACAGGCGTGTTTGAGGCGGCCGTCAAGGCTGTTGAGGCTGTTGACGAGTGCGTAGGCAAGGTTGTTGACGCGGCTCTTTCAATGGGCGGCGCTGTATGCATTACCGCTGACCACGGCAACGCTGAGAGAATGGTTGGTGACGACGGCAAACCGTTCACACCTCATTCAACAAATCCTGTTCCTTTCTGCGTAGTCGGTTATGACTGCGCTCTTAAAGAGACAGGCAGACTTGCTGATATCGCCCCCACAATGCTTACAATTATGGGACTTCCTCAGCCTGAGGAAATGACAGGCGAGAGCCTTATTAAATAAGTTTAATAAACAAGAAAACCGCCATTATCGGCGGTTTTTCTGTTTCTATAAATCACTTTGTCCGAAAGCGATTCATTTTTTCTTTTATTCTCTTTGTTGCTTCTTCATTGATTGTAAAAGAAAAGCCTTTTTCGGATTCGCTGATTTCTGTTGCATATTTCAGAAAATTCTTTTGCGATACGGTGTTTTCTTTGTTTATGTAACCCGATATGCAGTTGAAATTTTCGTTTATTATCATTTTTCTGAGCAGACCGCCCAGCAGAACGGGATTCCGCCTTGCGGATTTTATAATTTCAATGTCGCAGATATATAAACTGTCTTTATTGATTTTATATGTGATAAATCCGAGGGGAGTACCGTCTCTGAATCCGAAAACCGTGCGCCATGTTTTGTCGGTCTGCTTAAGGTTATATTTAATCCACGTCTGCCGACTTTCTTCCGAACGCATTTCTTCACCGTAAATATATGAAAGATTGTCGGCAGCAGTATCAAGCATAAATGAAGTCAGACGGGAATTTTCAAGAATTTCTTTTTGGTTGCAGATTATAAATTCCATAGTATTACCGCCGTGAAATATTCTGACAGGCCCGTATCAGCCGTTTAAGGCTTTGAAGCTGTCTTTGTTATTCTTATAAAGAGTCTTGAAAACTTCAAAATTCTTATCATAAACAGCTTTATTTGCGGGATTGGGCTTATAAGTCTTAACAGCGGGAACGTAATCCTTAACCTTATTGATATTCTCAATAACGCCGAGACCGATGCCCATTATAGCCGCCGCGCCTACAGCGCCTACATCCTGAGGACGGTTAACTGTTTCGATTGTTCTGCCTGTAACGTCGGCAAGAATCTGGCAGGTAACCTTTGAAAGTGCGCCGCCGCCTACGAATCTGATAACATCAGAGGTCTTAATCTTCTTGGCTTCAGCCTCAAGCATCCATCTCTGGTGGAAGCATACACCCTCGATTACGGAGCGGAGCATTTCTGATTTGCCTGTGTCTATATTGATGTTGAAGAACATACCTGCGGCGTTGGGGTCCTCAAAGGGACAGCGGTTGCCGTGAAGCCACGGAGTGAATATAACGCCGTTTGAGCCCGCGGGAACAGAATCAATAACCTCCGACATATAGTCATAAAGGCTTGTGTATTCGGCTTCGGTGCCCTCGGTAATGTTTTTCTTTTCAATGAACATACCTATTTCGTCAAGGCAGAGGTGGTCTCTTACCCATTCAAGGCACTTGCCGGCGGTTTCCATCTCGGCGAAATAGTTAAAGCTGTTATTGTCAGCGCCGACGATTGCGGCTATCATGGCTGATGTGTCAACAAGCTGCTTGTCAACAACGGTTCCTACCCAGCCTGATGTACCTGAATAAATATGAGTGTCGCCTACAGCGCCGCTGCCTGCGCCTACGCCTATAAGTGAAGCGTCGCCGCCGCCGCCGAATACAGGCGTGCCCTCCTTAAGACCGAGCTGCTCAGCGGCCTTTGCCGTTACCTTGCCCGCAACGTCTGTTGAGTCAATGATTTCGGGCAGATGCTCCATGGTTACATTAAATATGCCTGCAACGGACTTGCTCCAGCCCTCTTTGCCTTTTCTTGTGTCATAAAGAAGAGTTGCGAAAGCGGAGTCTCTTGTCATTTTGAATTCATCTGTGCAGCGGCAGATAAGATAATCCTTAACGTCAAGCCATTTATACGCTTTCTTGAAGTTTTCGGGCTCGTGATTCTCAACCCATTTATATTTATATACGGGGTCTTTAACACTGCAGGATACAGCGCCTGTTACAGCAAGAGATTTAAGAAGCGGAATAATATTTGCGCCTGCAATCTGAATTCCGTATGCCATATATTTCTTAAGCTCTTCCTTGGCACGCTGGTCCATGTAGCTCATGGGGCGGCGTACAGTGTTGCCGTCTTTATCAACGAGCACAAGAGCCTGCATCTGTGAGCAGAAGGATATACCCGCAATTTTATCGGGAGTAACATCTGTTTTTGTAAAAATCTCTTTAGTGGTTGTGCACATGGCATCCCACCATTCGTCACCGTCCTGCTCGGCACCGCCGTTCTCTACCATATAAAGATTATATGATGCGTAGGCATTGGTGACAGGCTTGATAGTCTTGTCTATCTCAAAAAGGCAGGTCTTAAGTCCTGTAGTTCCCACATCATAAGCTATAACATATGTACCCATAAATAATTCTCCTCTTATGTGTTTTTTAAGATTATATCACAAAAATTTTACAAAATAAATATCTTTTTTTGTAAAAAACTATTTTATTTTTTTAATCATTGTGCTATAATTATGTTTGGCAAAATAGAAATTTGTACCTATTTCAGAAAATGGAGGCTAATTTTATGGGAAACAATTTCGCTATTACTAATTATCTTGACGCCGAAGCTGTTACAAAACAGCTTGACGAGCTTATCAAAAAGCCGATCTACAGTATCAGACCCGGCGCACTCAAAAAATATGAAGAAGAGTATTTCGAAAAGAAATGCTTAAAATCAAAAGAAATGATTACCACCGCAAAGGGCAGAATCCCCGGCGGTGTTCAGCATAACCTTGCTTTCAACTATCCGTTTCCCCTTGTTTTCACAAAGGCATACGGCAACAAACTTTATGATATAGACGGAAATGAATATTACGATTTTCTTCAGGCAGGCGGCCCCACAATTATCGGAAGCAACCCCGAAGCTGTCCGCGAGAAGGTTATTGAGCTTCTTAATGACTGCGGCCCCTCAACAGGTCTTTTCCACGAGTATGAGTACAAGCTCGCAAATAAGATTGCAGAGTGCGTTCCCTCAGTTGAGATGTTCCGTATGCTCGGTTCAGGTACTGAGGCATGCATGTGCGCTGTACGTGTAGCAAGACTCGCAACAGGCAAAAAGAACATTCTTAAAATGGGCGGCGCTTACCACGGATGGTCAGACCAGATGGCTTACGGTATGCGTGTTCCCGGCACAAAGAACCTCCAGTCAAAGGGCGTTCCCATGTTCGTATTCAAGCATACTGACGAGTTCTTCCCCGGTGACCTTGAAGACCTTGAGAGAAAGCTTAAGAAAAATGAGCTTATCGGCGGTACAGCAGGTGTATTCATCGAAGCTATCGGCCCCGAGAGCGGTACACGTCCCGTAAGCAAAGAATTTGTCAAGGGCGTTGAAAAGCTCTGCCGCAAATACGGCGCGCTTCTTATCTGCGACGAAGTTGTTACAGGCTTCCGTGTTGGTCTTTCAGGCGCTCAGGGTTACTTCGGCATTGACCCCGACATCACAATCTTCGGTAAGATTATCGCCGGCGGTTATCCCGGAGCAGGCGGAATCGGCGGTCATAAGGACGTTATGGCTCACCTCGGCGCAGGCCTTGATTCATCAGGCAAAAAGGTTAAGAAGGCAATGTGCGGCGGTACAATGGCTGCTACACCTATCTCATGTGTTGCAGGTTATCACGCTATCTGCGAAATCGAAAGAACAAACGCCTGCGAAAAGGCAGGTAAAATGGGCGACAGACTTATTGAAGGTATTCAGAAGTCAATCAAGAAGCACAATCTTCCTTTCGTAGCATTCAATCAGGGTTCTGTCTGCCATCTTGATACAGTTGGTACAATGCATTTCGCAATCGACTGGGCAAAGCCGTGGCAGATTCCCGAAATCCTTAAGCAGACAAGTGCCCGCCAGAAAGAAATGGAGCATATGGGCGCTGCATATATGGCAGAGGGTATGGTTACTCTCGCAGGCAGCAGACTTTACACAAGCGCTGCTTATACAGAAGAAGATATCGACGACGCTATCTCACGCTTCGACAGAATCTTTGAGAAGTGCGGCAGAATCGGTTAATTAATTAGGAGATAAAAACTATGGCATACAATGAAAACGAAGCCCGTGAGCTTGTTATTGAAGCCGGCAAAAGACTGCTTGAAACAGGGCTGATTGCCCGTACATGGGGTAATGTCAGCGCGAGAATTTCAGACACGCAGTTTGTTATCACTCCCAGCGGTAAGCCTTATGATACACTTAAGCCCGAAGAGCTTGTTGTTGTCAATATTGCTGACTGTAGCTATGATGGAAATATCAAGCCTTCAAGCGAAAAAGGAATTCATGCTGACGCTTATAAACACCGCCGCAATGTGAATTTCATCATACACACACATCAGGTTCGTGCGTCTGTTGTAGGCGCGACAGGCAAGCCTGTTACAAATGTACCCGAAAAATACCGTGACATTCTCGGTACTCATATTCCTGTTGCTGATTACGGTATGCCCTCCACAGGCAAGCTGAGAAAAGCTCTTGAGCAGGTATATGTAAACTTTATCGAGTCAAAGGCGTTCCTTATGGAGCATCACGGTGCAGTCTGCCTCGGAAGCGATTATGACGAAGCGTTCCTTATCGCAGAGACACTTGAGAGCTTATGCAAGGATATAATCCACAGAGCTTACAGAATCTTTGAAGGCACTGCATCATATTCCCGCAAAGCGATGATAGAGAGCTTCATACGCGCTAACGGCGTAGGTCAGTTCCCGAAGGTTGTTACTGATTTCGGTGAAAGCGAAAGAAACAGCGACGGCAAGACTTTCACAATTAAGTACAAAAACGGCAATGAATTCGTTGTAGATATCAAGAGCTGTACAACTGACTCTGATAAGGAGCTCCCGAGAACAGCTATGGTTCACGCTGAGCTGTACAGAAACACTGACGTTTCTTTCCTTAAGCACTGCACTGAAATAAACGTTGTAGGCTACAGTGTCCTCGGTGCGGCAATTAAGCCGAGACTTGATGACTTTGCTCAGATTGCAGGCGTCAGAATCAAATGCATACCCTGGAACGGTTCTCAGAACTGCGCAAGGCAGATTGCCATAGCTTCAAGAGGCAAGAATGTTATTCTTATTAAGGGCCTCGGCGCAATTCTTACAGGTAAAAAGAAGAGCGACCTTGAAGCGGTTGAGCTTGTTCTTTCCAAAGAGTGCCAGACTCAGTTCGGAGCGACGTTCTTTGGCGCAGGTGACCCTCTCAGCGCGGTTGACTGCAATATCATGAGAACTATTTACGTTACCAAGTACTCTAAAAAAGCTGAATAAAAATCAGAGGGCTGTCATAACGGCAGCCCTTTTTGATTCGGAGGAATTATGAAAATCAGAGCAGCATCATATAATATTTATCATTGTGAGGATTACAGAAAAGAAAAGATAGATTACAAGGCGTTTGCAGAAGTTATAAAGAGCTTTGACGCTGATGTTATCGGGCTCAACGAGGTTCACGGCGAGGGTGAACTGCCTGAATATGAAGAGCAGGCAAAAATTCTCGGCGAGCTTACGGGATACAACTATTTCTTTGCGAAGGCGGCAGATATTGACGGCCCGAATCCTTTCGGCAACGCGGTGCTTACGAGACTGCCTGTTAAGGAGTTTTCGGTTATTCCCATACCCGACCCCGAAATACATGAGGATGACGGATGGTATGAAACCCGCTGTATTTTAAAAATGGTTACAGCCACTGAGCCCGAAGTGACATTTCTTATTACGCACTTCGGTCTTCACGAAGATGAGCAGAGGAACGCGGTAAAAACCTTCTGCGAAAATTACGTTGACAACAAATGTGTTCTCATGGGTGATTTGAACGTAAGGCCGGATAATCCCATGCTTGACGAAATCAGAGCTCGCATGGACGATACCGCTGAACCGTTCGGAAAACCGTTCTTTTCGTTTATCGCTCATGAGCCGAACAGAAAGATTGATTATATATTTGCAAGCAGAGACATTACTCCGCTTTCTTTTGATGTGCCTGAAATAATTCTTTCAGACCATCGTCCGGTTATTGCCGAGCTCGAAGTATAAGAATTAAGACTGAATCCAATCGTTCGGAATAACGGAACTGATATGATAAAAAGGAGATGAGCTGATGAAAAACAGCATTGAAAAGAAACGCTCCGGATTTTCTATGTGGCTGCTCGTTTGGGGTCTCGGACTCGCAGGTCAGATTTGCTGGAATATGGAAAATCAGTGGTTCAACACATTTGTTTATGCTAAAATAGGCAAAGACCCGTCAATTATAACAGGCATGCTTATCTGCTCCGCGGCGGCAACCACATTCGCCACATTCTTTTTCGGCACGTGGGCAGACCGCACGGGCAAAAGAAGACGGTTTATTTCTTTAGGATATATTCTGTGGGGTATATTCACAATCTGCTTCGGACTTACGGAGTTTATCAGTAAAGAGCTTTATCTCTTTATGGCGATTATGGTTGTTCTTGCGGATACCGTCATGAGCTTCTTCGGCTCAATGGGAAATGACGCGGGCTTCAATACGTGGACAAACGATATTATGACCGATAAAAACCGCGGTCAGATAGGCGCGGCTCTCGCTACCCAGCCTGTTCTCGGTACAATCCTCGGCACGGTTGTGGGCGGAATGCTCGTAGGCGAGGACGATAATTATATGCGTCTGTTTATTGTAATGGGCGTGTTTGTAATCGTGTTCGGTATAATTTCGATGTTCACCCTTAACGAAAAGGATGACGTTGAGCCGTCAGTCAAGGGCTCATTCTGGAAGCAGTTTTTCAGCGTTTTCAATTTTAAGAGATTTTTTGAGCTTAAGGAGCTTGTGCTTGTAAATATAGCCGTTGCGGTTTTCTTTATAGGCTTCAATGTCTATTTCGCGTATATCGGCAATTATCTGATTTACTATCTCGGCTACACGGCGGACATGATGGGTATTATCGAGGCTGTGCCTCTTGTGCTCGCGATGCTCACTGCTATCCCCATAGGCGCGCTTATTAATAAAAACAAGCATCCTTTTATCGGAATCGCGGCGGTAATCATCAATATTATCGGCCTGTTCATTATCTTCCCCATAAAGGCCGAAAACGTTGACCCGACTCAGATATTCAATCTGCGTATATGGCTCGGAATCTTTGTTGTAGGCGTAGGCTATGTGGCGATGCTTCAGACCACAAAGGTATGGACAAAGCAGCTTTATCCCAAGGATTCCAAAGGCCAGTTTGAGGGAATATGGATACTGTTCTTCGTGCTTATTCCCATGGTCGGCGGCTCACTTATCGGCGAAAGAGTCGTCAAAACAAGCGGCGAAACATTCATTAACGCCGAGAGCGGACTCACGGAGTTCATTCCCAACGGAAATGTATTTTTAGTCGGCGCGTGCGTAATCGTGTTTACAATTATACCGCTTCTCTTCACAGTGAAGCTTCATAAAAACAGAGTGGCCGCAGAGGCGGAGGAAAAGGAGAATAATAATGGCTAAAGGACTTGAAATCAAGGAATTCAACGGCAGAGGATATGACCGCACTCATATATTCAAAACATGGTGCGTTGCGTTTCTGACTCAGGACGAAGAGTACACACACAACACATACATTGAGCGCCATCTTGAAACAGACGAGGTCTTCGTCCTGCTCAAAGGTCAGGCGACACTTTATATCGGCAAGGACAGAGAGCCTGTTAAAATGGAACCCTGCAAGATTTACAACGTAACCGCAGGCACATGGCACAGCATTGAGTGCGACGAGGAAGCGTCAGTACTCATCGCCGAAAACAGCGATACAGTAAAGGAAAATTCAGAGTATATCGACCTTTAATAAATAAGCGGAGTGATTCTTATCCGAATCACTCCGCTGAATTTTTATTTAATTGTACTTATCTCTTTAAAGTTGCTTCTTATTTCGTCTGTGCTTCCCGTCGTGAGATAATAGTCATATTCAAATGATTTGAAGCTCTCAAAGAGGTACGAGTCAACAACCGCAAAATACGATGTGGGGTCGTCCTTTGATGGGTCTTTCATTGTGGTGTTTCCTCTTTCAAAAACACCGGGAACGAATTTGTTCCTCAGAGAAGTGTAAAGGCCTATGCCGAAGCTGTCGTCAAATTCGCCGATGAACGCGCCCCAGTTTTCGGTTGCTCTGAAATTCTTTTTGTTGGGGCCTGCCCAGAAGGGGAGGTCGGGCTCGAGAGAAACCGCATCGTCTGTCCACGGAGCTTTCCCTCCGTAATAAACGAATCTGTTCAGGGGTTCAATGCAGTAAAAAGCGGGGAGCTCCTGATTTGCTTTTGTCGTTTCGTAACCCGAAAAATCCGTAAACCTGCAGGATGTATGAACTGTGGAGCCGACAAACTCATATTCCGCCTCCATGTATGAGGGCGTGATGGCTTCGTCTTCCCTTGCCCAGTCCATGGGTCTGCATTTGATGTAAAGACTGCTGTCTGTCACACGCAGGTCAACGATTTTACTGCAGCCCGCGTATTTGTTGCCGCCCTGAACGGGATTATAGGGCCATTTGTCGCTTGTGGAGAATGCGCCATTGATATATGTCTCGCTGTTTGTAACGCCGTAATATGACTGCTGAACGAGTCTGCCCGCGTCGTGACGGTTGATGAGATTAACGTGCTTGTTGACAGCGCGCACTCCGTAACGCTGTGAAGCGTTGGAGTCAACATATATTCTTCCGTCCTTCTTTACGGCTTCAACGTCTGAATTCAGATCTTCCATATAAGTTAGAGCACCGCCCCAGTTGAGGTCAATGCCGATTTTATACTGCTCATTTGAAAAGAAAACCTCGTTGTCGGGCATTTTGCGGTTAAAAACAGAAACACTCAGCAGAGAAAAATCAAAATCATCCTTCTGTTTAGAGCTGATTTTAACAGAAATAACATTTCTTGCCTTAGTGTTGTCAAGACAGCCGTCAATGAACGAATAGAAAACGCCGCCGTCGGCAGGCTCAAGGAAGAATTCCTCAGTTATCTCCTTGCCGAAGCCGTTGCCGTAGGTGATTTCGCCGTTGATGTACGCATCGGATTTGTATTTTATCGCGTAATAATTAAACCATTCGGTTTCTGCGTCCACGTTGAAAATATAAGCGTTTCCGTCTTTCTGACATTCATACACGGCGGAGCTTTCACTGACGGTAAAGTCAGTGTCGGTCTTTGCCGGCAGAAAGCTCAGCGGATATGTGGTTACCGATACGATAAACACTATGATTGCAGAAAAAATTCTTGTGAAAAAAGATGTCATAAAACAGTCTCCTTTATGAGCATATATTTGAGGACTGACGCAATATGCGACAGTCCTGCAATTCAATATCTTCTCTTTATCTCTTTAAGAATATCAGTATCCGCAGGGCAGAAATCAAAATTGTCAATTTCATCTTTGGTTATCCACCTGATATCGTTGTGCTCCAGCATTTTCGGCTCACCCTCGGCGATTTCCGCGTTAAAAAGCGTGAGGCACACGGTTATATCGGGATATTCGTGTATAACCTCCATAAAAACGTCATTAACCCTGACTGTTACGTCAAGCTCCTCACGGCATTCACGGATAAGCGCCTGCTCTTTTGTTTCGCCGGCTTCGACCTTGCCGCCGACAAATTCCCAGAGCATTCCTCTTGTCTTATGAGGCGGGCGCTGACAGGCCATGAATCTGTCACCGTTCCATATTAATGCCGCAACAACCTGCGTCATACTAATCCTTCTTTCAGTATCTATTGAGAAATTCAAGCATTTTATCTGTTGTGATTAAACTTTCTTCAAGCTCGGGCTCAAGCACGCTGAAATCGTGAGTCAGTTCTTCCTTATCCCAGTTGAGAAGCTCGGAGTCAATGTTATGCTCCTGCAGTATCTCATACGCGCCGACAGTCTGGCGCACCGCCATGTAGTCGTTTACGCTTGTAGCGAGGAATACCGGCGGAACTGACGCCTTGGTCAGCAGAGCTTCAAGGTGGAGATAATGAACATACGGCAGGTCTTTATACTCCTTGCCCAAAAGGCGCCGTACGTATACATTTTTGAAATCGAAAGGATTCAGATAGAGATTGGGAGAAATCAGACCGAGAGCGTTCACCTTTAAATTGAATTTATCAAAGGAAAACAGACCGCACAGCTCGTCACTTTCGTTAATCATACAGGTGTATGCCGCCAGCTGACCGCCCGCAGAATCTCCGACAAGATATATTCTGCTGCTGTCGCAGGGGAAATCTCCGAGACGAGAGCCGATATAGTCAAGAGCGTGAGAAACATCGTTCATCTGCTCTGTCAGAGTGCAGTCGGGGATAAGACGGTAGTTTATGTTGAACACCGTATAGCCCCTCTTGGCGAGGAGCATACAGTAGATTCTGTTAACCTCTTTTGTTCCGTAAACCCAGCCGCCGCCGTGAATGTCGATTATTACGGGCAGGGGAGCGGCTGAATTCTCAGGATAATAAACATCCATGAGATGATACTTATTATTATCTTCGATATACGGAATGTCGGTGATTTCGGTTACTCCGTCAGGCATACGCTGCTTTGAAAGACGCTCTCTGTCGTTTTCTTCAGCGATTTTCCATATGGTAGAGTAATCCACAAGATCACTCCTTAATAAGTCTGAATGTCTTAACCTCGTGAGGCTTCATTGAGAATGAGAATGCCTTACCGTCGCAGGGGATTTCTCTCTCGTCAACTTCCATAAGGTTTGTTTCGATTACCTTGTTGTAGTCAAAGCCGAATTCAGCTCTGACATCGCAGTGACGTGTCTCTGCTTCATACATTCTGACGATTATGCCGCTGCCGTCCTGAGCGGGCTTGACAGCGTCAAGAACGATGTTTTTGCCGTCAATGGCGCAGAGTGATTTTTCGCTGTCACTGCCGCCGCAGCCCTTGATAAACGCGCCCTTAAGCGGGTTGTTTTCCATGAATCCGAGCTTGACGGTGTCAGCCTCACGCCATGTGCCCTCGTGGGGATAGAATGAATAGCGGAATGTGTTTATGCCGATATCACCCAGCGGGTCGGGGCATACGGGGCCTCTCATGAGAGTAATCTTCATGATGTTGTCGTGAACATTGTAGCCGTATTTGCAGTCGTTGAGAATACTTGCGCCGTAGCCGCCTTCGGAAAGGTCAGCCCATTTATGAGCGCAGAATTCAAACTTAGCGAGGTCATAGGATGTGTTGTAGTGAGTGGGATACTCAGCCGCGCCGTGAGCGATTTCACAGCTTACGTTTCTGTTTCTGATATTTACGGGGAATGCGGCCTTGAGAACCTTTTCTCTCTCGTGCCAGTCAACTGTTGTGTCGAAGTCGATTGTGGGCTTGCCTTTTTCGATTATGTAATCCTGAGTGATGGTTGATTCATTGAACTTGCGTACAACACGGATTACGCCGCGTACGGGTGAGCTTTCGATAACCTCGATTGACTCAGCGTCGATAAGCTCCCAGAATTTCTTCTGATAGTCAAATTCAAGATTCCAAGCGCTTTCGTGAATAGGCTTGTCAAATGAGATGGTGAGCAGATTGCCCTTGTCTGTGAGAATCTGTCTGCCGGTTTTCTTGTCAATAACTTCTGTAAGAAGACCGTTATCGTCGATAACAACCTTGAGATATTCGTTTTCAAGAAGATTCTTTGTTGCCTTTACGCAGTCAAAGTCAGCGGCGGCTTCGGTGAGCTCAAATACCTTGTAGCCGACAGGGGGAACATCCTTAGCAAAGAATGTGATATATCCGTCTTCAACATTGCAGGGAAGAGTCTCGCCGTCAAGAGTCTTAACACCTGAGAAGCCTTCAGCCTTAACCTTAACGAGACCTGAAACGCTCCAGTTAAGGAAGTTTCTGACAACAACGCTGTCGTTTTCGGGCTTAACGCAGCAGTCAAGAGCGGCGTTGAGCTTTTCGTCAACCTTGTCGAGCTCTGCCATGATGAATTTATATTCCTCACGGGTATTTTCCATAGCCTCGTGAATTGAAGTGCCGGGGAGAATATCGTGGAACTGATTCTGTAAGAACAGCTTCCAGATTTCCTCGAGCTTTTCTTTATTGTCCTGCCCTGTGATAACGCTGAGAAGCTCGGCGTTGCGGAGTCTGAATTCGCCGCGGCGGTTGTTCTTTTTAATGAACGCCTGGCTTGTGAATGTACCGCGGTGATTTTCGTAGTACATCTCGCCGTCCCATACGGGAAGCTCGTCGAATTTATCGTCAATCTTTTCAAAGAACTCACCGATTGTGGTGTTGGTAACTGAGGGGATGCCGGGCATCTTTGAGATGGATTTGCCGCTCTCAACCATGTTGTAGGTGCATCCGCCGCCGCCGTCACCGTAGCCGAACATACCGAGAGATACGTCAACTATATCGTTCTGGCTGTTTACCTTGCGGATATTGCGCAGATACGCGGGGCTGTTGTCGCCGTTATACGCTTCTTTAAGGAGGTAGGCGAGAATTTCATCGCCCGAATGTGAACGCCAGCGGAACAGGCTTAAGGGGAATTCGTTCGTGTCGTTATAGAAGAGCTTTGAAGTGTAGAAATACTTCATTCCCGAACGCTTAATAATCTGAGGAAGCGCCCATGTGAAGCCGAAACAGTCGGGGAGAGAGTAAACCTCTGACTCAACGCCGAATTCCTTGAGGAAGAACTCTCTGCCGTAAAGCAGCTGTCTGATAAGAGACTCGCCGCTGGCAATGTTTGTGTCAGCCTCAACCCATGCGTTGCCGATAATCTCCCACTGGCCTGCTTTAACCTTTTCTTTGATTTTTTCAAAGATTTCGGGGTAATGCTTCTTCATGTAGTCATAAAGAGCGGCCTGGCTCTGAGAGAATTTGAAGTCGGGGTAAACGTCCATGAGTGAAACAGTGTTTGAGAATGTTCTCGCGGTCTTTCTGATAACCTCTTTAACGGTCCAGAGCCACGCAACGTCAATGTGGCTGTGACCTGCGACGTATATTTCACCGGGAGTTTCGTAGTTGATTTCAGCGAGCTTTTCGTCAAGCACCTTCTGAGCGGCGGGAACACTCGCGAGGAATTTCTCTTCGCCCATGTCAAAGTCAAGCTCGTGGAATGAGTCGTCAGCGGCGTTGAAAAGGCGCTGCTTAACGTAGTTGTCTTCTGTTGTTTCATATACACCGTAAGCGGCGTTGATGTCAAACCAGTATTTTTTGCATGCTTCGTCAACAGCGAAGAACTGAGCGGATTTCATCTTGTATTCCATGAATTTGCCGCCGGCTCTCGCTGTGTCGCAGAAACCGCCGCAGTCAACAGCGTTCTCAACCTGAATATGAAGCTCTTCGCCGCCCTTGAAAGGCTCCTTGAAGAGAATCTCGGTTCTGTGTACCCAACCGGAGTTCATGCGTGAGGAAACGCCGCCGACGATTTTGCCGTTGATTCTTATAATAGCCTCGCCGCCGAAGTCGACGGTGAGATAAACTTTTTTATCTGCGAGATAATCGGGGATAACAACGTCAGCCTCAAAGTAGCGAGTCTCGTCATAGCCGACCTTCCACCAGTCGCCGAGCTTCATCATTGTATGAGGATTGTTGTCAAGAACGATATTGTTGGGGGTAACGTGCATGCCTGTGTATGAATCCCATTTATCAATAACCATTGTGTCTGTTACGATGTAGGGCTCAATGCGGCTTATCTGATATCTTAATACTCTCGGATTTATAGTATGCATAGTATTCTCCTTACGCTAATTTGGTTGAACCCGGGTCAAGGCGGGTGATGATATCCTGTTGGATTGCGGGTGAAAGGTCAAGGAAGTTAACGAATGTGCCGTGAATTCTCATGATGTAAACTCCGCTGGGAGCGTACTTCTGCGGATTCGCCAGAACCTTTCTGAGAATCTCAGCTGTTGTTACGTTAACGTACAGATAGAAGGGCGATACACCTTCCTTAAGAGGATTGAAGAACAGGGGGTTGACAATCTTGTCTCTGAATTCAACACCCTTGCCTTCCATTGTTTCACTCTTGAAATACTTGGGGTCAACGCCGAGATGTGAAGCGTAGCCGCCGTTGAATTTTTCAAAGGGCATGTTCATGTTTGAAAGCATACGGAAGCCGAGTCCGTTCTCAGCGCTGCCGTAAAGCGGGTCAACACCGTAGTTAATCATGTCTCTCGCACTTCTGCCGTCGGGTGTAGCGCCTACCCAGTAGCCGTAAAGCAGGTGAGTTGAGGGGCTTGAGAAGTCGGGACGGAAGGGATTGCCGAGATAGTTCTTTTCGTTAGCAACTATATCCGCAACCTTAGAAGCGATTTCGCCTGCTTCCTTATCAACGCCGGGGATGTTGTTGCCGAATTTATCCGCGCCGCGGAGGAATTCACGAAGGTCTTCGTAGCCTTCAAAATTCTTCATGATTGCGTCAACGAGCTTGTCGGCGTCTTCGGGACGCTCGGCGAGAAGCTTGTCTATGGCAACGAAGCTGTCGGCTACAACGCTTGAGCCGTGGATAAGACAGCCGCTGCCGTTGTATTTTGAGCACTGACGGTGAGTGTCTCTGGCGTCAATGCCGTTTTCCATGCCGCCCATGAAGCATGAGAGGAAGGGGACTCTGAGAGCTGAGAGAGCTGTTGAGGCTCCGTTTGCGGCGTTTGCCATTTCGTGAGCGAAATACTCAACATTCTTGTAGAATTCTTCTCTGATATTCTTAAGGTCGGCCTTCTTGACGTCAGCGAGCTTTTCGCCTGTAACGGTTGAGATACCGCCTGTAAGAGTCATTTCAAGAACCTTGGGAAGATTCAGCCAGCTGTTTGTGGTGTTGCCTGTGTCCTTACCCATGATAAGAGGCTCCTGACAGCCCGCGATAGAAATATCGGAGAGGTCGTCAATATCGGTACCCTTTGCGCCGAGAGTTTCAAACAGAGCGTCATCGTTAAACATTGAGGGAGTGAGAACGCCCGGTGAGAAGAAGAATCTGCCCAGCTCCTCATAAAGCTTCTGAGGAGTGTTTTTATGAAGCTTCACAGAAAGAATCGGCTGAGGAAGATTCATATCAAAGTATGCGTCAAGCATAGCGTATGTGGTGAAGTTGGTAAGGTCATTGCCGTCCTTGTCACGTCCGCTGATAATGATGTTCTGAGAGATTGCCCAGCTTCTGTCAGCTACATTGAAGAAAACAAGGAAGTGCTTGAAGAGAGAAGCAACCTCGTCTCTGTCAAGTCCGTTTCTGTAGGGCTCAAAGATTCTGTCGGCGTTGCCTACTGAGAAAGCAAAGGGGTTGGGAGTCTGCTCAAGGCACATAACCTGCCACAGAAGAATGAAGCTCTGCATGGCTTCGTACATATTCTCGCAGGGGAGATAGGGCACTCTCTTAAGAGTGTCAGCCATAAGTGTGAACTGAGCCTTCTTTTCTTCGTTCTCAGCTGTTTCGGCTTTTTCTCTCGCGATTTTTTCGTATCTTTCAGCGAGAAGACAAACGCCCTCAAGAGCGATAATAAACGCCTTGTAGCCGTCGCCCTCTTTACCTTTCATGTTTTCAATCATCTGAGCGACGCCGTGACGCAGAGCATAGCGGAAGTCGGGGATAAGATGACCTGTAACCTGCTCGATGAAATAAATAACCTCTTTGGTGTGGTCTTCACAGGCTTCATATACCTTGCCGAGCTTTTCGGCGTATTCGGTTTTCATGAATTTCTCTTTAGTTCTGAGAATTCTCTCCTCGGTGATTTCTTCATTAGGCTCGATATCGCCGAAAACAGCCGCGGGGTCGCAGTAGCCCGCGAATTCCTCAACCTTGAATGAGGGATTGATAAGGGCGTAGCTTCTTGCGAAAGCGTCGTCCTGAGTGCCGGCAAAAATCTGATTGTCGTCAATGTCAAGAGGAATAGTCGCAATAACGTCTTTTAAGAGCATTGCCTTTTTGATTTCCTCATTGATTCCCTCGTAGGCGGGCTCCTGCTCCATTTCTTTTTCCTTGGCGAGGAACCAGCCGTCAAGGCGCATCTTAGCTCTCTCGTGCTTGAAGAGGGCCTTTGCCTTTTCGGTAACAATGTCGGGTGAATAAATTTCAAATATCATATAAAACACTCCTTCGTGTTATTTTTACTTAAGTTGTAATGAGTTTTATGCCGGCGGATTTCAGTGCTCCGGCAAAGCTTTTCAGCGTTTCATCGCTTACGAATCCGTCTGTGATTTCGTATTCCTCAGTCCACTTGCATTTGCCGTATTCGTGGTAGGGGAGAATCTCAACAACAGCCTTTGACATGTCCACTGAACTGAAAAGCTCAACGAATGGCTCAGGGTCGGTGTTGACTCCGTTTATAAGCGGAATTCTCAGATGAAGCTGTTCTCTTTTCTGTGTGAGTATTTTTAAATTTTCAAGAGTCCGTCTGTTGGAGTGAGCGACAAATTTTTTATGTATGTCGTCCTGCGGCTGCTTGATGTCCATCATGAGATAATCGATATAATCCGACAGCTCCGGAAGCCTCGGACTCGAACCGTTTGTCTCTATAGCGGTGTGGATTCCCTGCTCTTTAAGCATTCGGAGCAGCTCCGCCAGCTCGTCCGCCTGCAGAGTCGGTTCGCCGCCTGTGAAGGTGACTCCGCCGCCGTCAAAAAACATCATGCGGCTTCTCATAATCTCATCAAAGATAAGCTCAGCTGAGTATTCCTTCGCTCCGCTGTAGTCGGGGCGCATGCTCTCGGGATTGGAGCACCATTTGCATCTGAAATTGCATCCCTGCAGATGATAAACCAGCCTGTTGCCGGGCCCGTCCTGAGAATAATTAAAGCCTTTCTGCAAAACCTTCATAACAAAACCTCTGAAAAAATATATACACAAAATATACTACCATAAACGGCTCATTGTTTCAATATAAAGTTATATATAATATCCTATTTCGGCATTTTATTCAAAAGATTATGCAGGTGTTGAGCAAATGATACAAAGGAAAAAACTGTTTAAGAAAAATAAAATAAAAAAATCATTATTATATATAAAAAACTATAAAAAATAATCAATAAGTGTTGAAATTTTATTAAAAATGCTTTAAAATTATCAGGACAGAAAAATGAAAGGCAGGTTACTGTTATGAAAACATTTAAAAAAGCAGTTGCGGTTGTGCTTTGCATATGCATGCTTATTGCTCCCGTAACAATCAGCTCATCAGCTAAGGATTATTCCGACAAGTCTGTTACACAGATTGAGGCTGAGGGCAGAGTAAAAACCAAATTCTTAAGCTGGCTTGTCGGCGATTTCCTTCTCGGCACCATCGCCAAGATTATTCCCAACCTTGACTTTGTCGGCAAAGACAGCGACAAGTTCGATACAGAGAATTTCTACGAAGGCAATGAATTCGCAGATACAGACACTGACGATTACACATGGAAGCTCGGCTACGGTACAGAGTCCATCGTACCCGACGATTTCGGTGTTCCCTTCAAGTATGCCCGCGGCAGCTACTGCCCCTGGGGTTACTCAAGAGGATATTACACAGATGACGACGGCAACGACGAAAAGATGATGGTTCGTACAATCCTCCTTGACGACTGCACAGGCAGAGGACTTATCGCTATCTGCTCAGTTGACTGCATCGGTATCTCAAACGTTGATGTTAAGAAAATCAGAGCAGGCATCGCTGATTTCGCCAAAGAAAAGAATATTGTTGCTGTTGAGATTTCCGCTATCCATTCTCATATGGCTATCGACTCTCAGGGCGTATGGGGCGCACCTCTTTCAACAGTCGCTATCAACCTTATTTCACAGCTCGGCATTACTCCCACCAAGAGCGGCGTAAACAAAGATTATCTCAATACTATTATCGACAGCACAGTTCTTTCAATCAAAGAGGCTTATGAAGACCTCAAGCCCGGTAAGCTTGACTACACAAACATTGACATCGAAGGATACATGGGTGCGAGAACAGTTTCCAAAGACTGCGATGACGACGTACATAAGCTTATGTTCACTCCCGATGACGGCAGCAAGGGCACACTCGTTGCATCTTTCGGCGCACATCCCGAGCTTACAAGCTACGGCCACGAGTTTGACGGCAGACTTTCCTCTGACTTCGTATATTATATGGAGAAGCTTGTCAACAAATCAGGCAACAACTTCATGTATGTTCAGGGCAACGTAGGTACAAACAGCGTCGGCACTCATAATTCCGACGACGGTCTTGACCTCGAAAAGCACGAAAAGGCAATGCGCTACGGCTATGAGATGGCTTATATCTGCCTTGGCGCGAGCATGAATAAAGACGAGAGAATAGCTCTCAATGACGAGCTCGGCGACGTTCTCGGCGCAAAGGAATACGGCGAAACAGAGAGATATACATTCTGGTATGACGGACTCGACACCTTTGAGGCTCAGCCTGTAAACGCTGTTATGAATATCAGACACAAGCAGATTAAGATGGAGATTGACAACACTACATCTCTTGTTCTTCTCAAGCTCGGTCTTGCTACAAACAAAATCAACTACAACTCAGAGAACGGCAAATACTACACCGAAACTGAAATCGGCTATCTTGAGCTTGGTAATGTTGTCAAGGCTTTTCTTTCACCCGGCGAGCTTTACAGTGAGCTATATGTAGGCGGCTACGGCCTTGAGAATTCAGCTATAAAGTCTCTTCGCGAGAGCTACGGCGACGACGTTATTCTCTTTGACCTTATGAATGACGCGGCAGGTTATGTATGCCCCGACGAGAATTACGCGATTCTCAGCTTCAGATATGACCCCGAAAATCATGAACTTTATGACGATACATGGTGCCTCGCTGTTTCAATCGGCAGCCACGCGGCGTCATCAATCATGAACGGCTATGCAGACCTTATGGAGAGCGTAGGCAGATAAAAACAGATAATACAGAATTCTGCGTAAGAAGCGTCTGCTTTTTACGCAGATAGTTTATATGGTGATTTTATGAATATTTTTGAACTTGAGCCCTTCGCGGACGGTTTTATGAACGCGGATGTCAGCGATATTTCTGCTGAATACGAAAGAGAATACCGCATTGCCTGCGGATTTAAAAGATTCTGCGAAAAAAGAGAGATTTCCATTGACCCGCAGGACTGGTTTGTCGGTCCCGACTGCCGCTATGATGATATAGGTGTTTTCTATTCGCGCGGCAGCGGCGTTCACGTCAGAGACAAAGCTATTGACGAAAAGAAAGAGAAATATCCCGAGCTTGCCGACGAGCTTGAAGAGCTCAGAACGGAGCTCAGAAAAATTGACGTCGGCTGGCTCAGACATGAGTCAATGACAGAGCTTCAGCGCAGTCTTGACGAAAACAGATGCTGCTGGGGTACGGGCGGCGGTCATGCCAATCCCGACTATGAGATGCTTCTCAGAGTCGGCACGAACGGAATAAGAGAGCGCATTGAGCTTTTCAAAATCGTTCATATCGAGAAAAAAGATTTTTATCTGAGTCTTGAAACGGCGCTTTCCGCAATCGAAGTTATCGCTCTGAGATATAAAAAGCTCGCGGATGAAATGCTTGAAACCGCTTCGGAAGAGGACGCGGTTATCCTTAAAAGAATTTCTTCGGCTTTTGAGAATATCCCTCAGAATCAGCCCCGTAATTTCTTTGAGGCCTGCCAGTTCTTCTGGCTTGCGTACAGCTTTATTGAGAATGACTCACCGGGACTTTTTGACTACGCTCTGGGCAGATATTACGAAAACGACGACCCCGATGACAGATACGAATGCCTTAAAAAGCTGTGGCAGCTTTTCTACCGTGTACGCGCGTGGAATCTCTGCGTAGGCGGCAGTGACGAATTCTGGAACGATAAGACCTGCACTCTTACATATGACGTGCTCCGTGTCGCGAGAGAATTCAGATACACCACGCCGAATATTACAATGCGATTCCACAGGAACAGCCCCGAAGCCGCATGGCGCGCCGCGGCCGAGACCATAGCGACAGGCATCGGAATGCCCGCGATTTACAATGACGAATGCGTATGCACCGCTCTTGAGGCTCTCGGAATTCCCGCTTCGGATTCCCACCTCTACTGCATGAACGGATGCAATCAGATTGATATTTTCGGTAAGTCTCACATGGGACTTGAAGACGGTGAAATCTGCCTTTCAAAGGCGCTGGAGTTTGCGCTTTATAACGGTGTCTGCGGTAAGTCGGGCCTTAAGCTCGGCCTTGAAACAGGCGAGGCGGAGAACTTTAAAACCTTTGACGAGCTTATGGCGGCGTATAAAAAACAGGCCGAGTATCTTCTTGACAACGCGATTGATGTTTCTCTTAAAACTCAGAGAATTTTCGCAAAAGAGGGGCCGAGCCCGTGGCATTCGCTTGTTATTCAGGGTTGTATCGAGAAGGGCGCCGACTATAAAAACAGAGGCCCTTACTACGGTCACGGCCAGATTCTGACCGAGGGTCTTCCCGATGCCGCCGATTCACTCGCGGCGGTTAAGCACTATGTGTTTGACGAGAAAAAATACACCATGGCTCAGCTTATTGAGGCTCTCAGAAACGATTACAACGGATTTGACGAGCTTTATAAGGATTTTAAATCCTATCATAAATTCGGCAATGACATCGACGATGTTGATGAGATTTATGCCGAAATCACAGACCACATTTACCGCTACGCTCAGACGAAGGAAACCTTCAGGGGCGGCGTTTACGGCATGGGATGCAGTACCTTTGAGCGCGCCGCGAGATACGGCAGAAGCCTCGGCGCTCTACCCAACGGCAAAAGATATGACGAAGATACCCTTGCGGACAGTATCGGCGCTGTGCCCGGCTGTGACGAAAACGGCCCCACGGCTCTGCTTAATTCCGTTCTTAAGGTCAATCAGTATCTCGCAACCAGCGGCAACGTGCTTCAGATGAAATTCCCGAAGAATCAGTTCAATACCGAAACGGGAATAAATACATTTATCGCTCTTGCGAAAACCTATTTCCGCATGGGCGGTCAGACCCTGCAGGTAAATGTCCTTTCAGCCGAAGAGCTCAGGGACGCCTATAAAAATCCCGACAAACATAAGAATCTCATTGTGCGCGTCGGCGGATTCAGTGATTATTTTGTTAATCTTGAAAGAGGACTGCAGGAAAACATAATCAAGCGTACCGAACAGGAAATGTAATATGGACGGAAAAATATTTGATATACAGCGTTTCAGCATCTATGACGGCCCGGGAATTCGCACCAACGTGTTTCTTAAAGGATGCAATTTAAGATGCCTGTGGTGTCATAATCCCGAGTCGCAGAGCATGAAAAACGAGCTGATGCTCAATAAAGACAAATGCGTCGGCTGCGGGGAATGCGAAAAAATATGCGGTAATACCTTCACTGAGAACTGCACAGCCTGCGGAAGATGTGTGAATGTCTGCGCTCACGGCGCGAGAGAAATCAAGGGCGAAACCGTGTCCGCTTCTGACGTTGTCAAGCAGGTGCTCAGAGACAGGGAATTCTACAGAACATCGGGCGGGGGAGTCACCCTTTCGGGCGGCGAGCCTCTTCTGCAGGCGGATTTTGCCGCTGAGATTCTTTCACAGTGCAGAGAGAACGGAATCAGCACCGCGATAGAAACAGCGCTGAACGTGAAATGGGAGACCGTAGAAAAGGTTCTTCCTTATCTTGATTTAGTGCTGTGCGATATAAAATGCATCGACGAAAAGAAGCATATCGAGCTTACCGGTGTGTCCAACAGGCAGATTCTTGAAAACGCTCAGAAGCTTAAGAAATCAGGCGTGAAGGTGATTTTCAGAACACCTGTCGTGCCCGGCTGCAACGATGATGAAATCGAAAAAATCGCGGAGTTCTGTGACGGCTTTGAGTATGAGATTCTTGCCTATCACAAAACAGGCTGCGGCAAATACGCGTCTCTGGGCAGAGAGTATTCGCTTGACGGCGTTGAACCGCCCACGGTCGAATATATGAACGCTCTGAGCGAAAAAGTCGGAGCGAAATATTCCTCAACGGGAATTTAAGGAGGAACCTATGAAAAGAGAAGAAATTTTCGGTAAAGCGGTGTTTGTAAAACCCGATGAAAAATGTATCGCCCCCTGTTTCAGAGGCGAATTCTGCGCTGATGCCAATGATTCCGCGGTTATCAACATCTGCGGTCTCGGTACATTCAGACTTTATATAAACGGCAAAAAGGTCAGCGATGATATTTTTGCTCCTGTTACAAGCAACTATCACGATTATGACAGCTACTGCAAAACTGAATTCGGCGAAATAATGAAGAGCAGAATTTACTGTATGCAGTATGATATTACTCCGTATCTTATTGAGGGTAAGAATTCGGTATGTGCTGTTGTCGGCCCGTCATGGTATCATATGTATTCAGATGAGTGCCTTCTGTGCTATAATATTAAATGCGGAAAAGATGAATTTTTCAGTGATACTCAGATTAAATGGAGCGACACACCTGTTACGGAATATATTTTCTCACGCGGAGAGAAGCAGGACTATTTAAAGCATGATTATGACGGCAGCTGGCTTCTTCCCGAATTTGATGATTCTCAGTGGAGAAACACTGTTGAGGCGGATATTCCCGAAACGGAATATTATGTTCAGGACTGCCCCAATGATAAGGTTATCCGCTCAATCGAGTGTAAAAAAATCTACGAAACAGACGAGTACGAAGTCTATGATGCAGGCGAGAATATTTCGGGCTGGTATGTGTTTAAATGTCCCGAAAAGGGCAGAAAAATCACCGTATCAGTCGGTGAGGAAAAAGACGAAAAAGGCGACCTGCACGAGAAGTGGATTCACAACCAGAAGGCGGAATATATCTGCGACGGAAAAGACAGAGAGTATCATCTTCTCTTTACGTGGCAGGCTTTCAGATATATCAGAATCGATAAAGGCGCTGAGCTTCTGAGAGTTGACGTTATCCATACAGATATTAATACAGTCTCATCATTTACCTGCGATAATAAAGTTCTCAGCGGTATTTATGAGAACTACATCAGAACTCAGCAGAGCAATATGCACATGGGCATTCCCTCAGACTGTCCGCATCTTGAGCGCCGCGGATATACAGGCGACGGTCAGCTTGTGTCACAGGACGTTATGCTCTGCTTTGACGCCAAGAAATTCTATCTGAAATGGATGGAGGATATCGCCGACTGTCAGGACGAGGTATCCGGTCACGTTCAGTACACCGCGCCGTATGTTCCAAGCGGCGGCGGCCCCGGCGGGTGGGGCTGCATTCTGGAATAGAACGGACATGAAAAAGAGATCTCCGGCGGAGAGCTCAGCACCACCAATAATCGGATGGAGCTGAC
>JAZUHE010000100.1:0-7248 GCA_045641565.1 Acutalibacteraceae bacterium
ATAAATTTCGGGAACCTCAGTCTCAAACAGTCTCTTGACAAGGCCGGGATGAGTTCTTGAAATAGTTGCTCTGGGAAGTCTGCGGGTGTTATCTCTTACATCAGCAACATAAACCTTGATAAGGTCACCGGGCTTGAGAACCTCGCCGGGTATCTGCTCGCTCTTGAGAAGGAGCTCGTTGGCGTTGCCGATTTCAACAACTGCGTCGCCTGATTCGGGGTCAACTCTTGAAACCTTGGCTGTAACGATTTCCTGGTTTCTGCTCTGGATTTCCTCTCTCATTCTGCCGTGCTCAGCCTCACGGATACCCTGACGGATAACGTGCTTGCCTTTATCTGCGGCAATACGGCTTACTTCCTTTGTTTCCAGCTCTATCTCGATAATATCGCCGGGCATTGCGGTATCCTTATACTTCTTTGCCTGATCAACGAGGATATCCTCATCGGGGTCTGAGATTTCAGATACAACGTTCTTTCTTACAAAAACGCGCATTGTCTCTTTCTCCGGGTCAAGCTCGCAGAAAACGATGTCTTTGTTGTTGTAGTCACGCTTAACAGCTGTAACAAGCGCTCTCTGGATTCCCTCGCAGAGAACATCCATAGAAATTCCTTTTTCCTTCTGCAGCATTTTAAGAGCTGCGAATAATTCTTTGTTTACCATTTTTATATTTCTCCTCCAAAATCGTCAAGCCTGATGTATGACGCTTCTTTTTTATTTATCATTATGCCTCTTCCGTCCTCAAGAGAAATCTGCACATTTCCGTTGTCATAACCCTCAAGGGTTCCCGAAAACTCGCGGACTCCGTCAACAGGGCGGATAAGCTTGATTTTGATTTTCATTCCCATGCACTTTAAAAAGTGGCTTTCTCTTTTAAGGTCTCTTTCAACTCCCGGTGACGAAACCTCAAGGCAGTAGCTCTGTTCGATGGGGTCGGCATCGTCGAGAGGCTTGTCGATAGCGTGACTCATATCGACACAGTCGTCGATTGACACGCCGCCCTCTTTATCAATAAATATGCGGAGATACCAGCTCGCTCCCTCTTTTTCAAAGCGTACGTCCCACAGCTCGAGGCCGAGGGATTCGGCAATAGGCTCAGCTATCTCCCAGACGGTATTGACGGTTGCGCCGCCCTTTCCTTTGGATGGCATAAAAGGCCTCCTTTTTCTTTTGATTCTGTAACTCTTCAAACAAACACAAAAGAGCGGGTCGCCCCACTCTTTTGAACCATCAAATCTTACATTGGAAGTATTTTACCACAAAAATAATTAAATATCAATAGCTTTTTAAAAATTATTTGCCCTTTTTAAGCCCTTTAAGAGGATTTTCGGGCTTCTCGCCGCCTGTAAGGAATCCGCTGACATACATAACATACGCTCCGAGGATTGAAACAACAACGCATATGGGAATAAGCGTGCCTGTGCCCATGTTTCCGTTAAATATAAGGCAGATAACCGCCGTAAGAATCGGAACGAATGAAATTTTCCAGTGCTTTGCGAAATATCCGGCTCCGAGAGCACCGAAAAGCGCAGGCAGAACCTGATTGAAGGCGGGAGCGAAAACCGAGCCTTTGGCCGTGATTTTCGGAAGTATAGGTGAAAGGGCAAGAACGCCGATTGCAAGAATAACCGTTGTAACTATTGTCGATGTGGCAACAGCTATAGTTGAAACAACCTCATCCTCGTCTGTGCCGGGCTTCGGCTTCGCAATTTCTCTCGCGTTAAGAACGCAGGGAAGCTTGAGATTTGTGGTGTTGCCCGTTACAAAAGAAAGGTATGACGCACCTGTACCGAGCATCGGAGCGTAAACTATAATCTCAAGAATCGCCGCTGTCCAGAAAATAAGCGCAACGCTTACGAATCCGTCAAAAATCTGATGGAATGTGGGATGAGCGTCATAATGAACCGTTATCATTGTAGGCACTGCCATAAGAATAATAAACGCGATTACTGAAAAAATTCTGCCCCAGAAATGGGTCTTTTCAATGTAGGGAGAACCGGTCTCTTTATTTTTACTCATGCTACAGGCCTCCATTCATAAAGTGATATGCTCTCCGGGAGCACCTGATAGAGAAGTATTGCCATGCCCATGCCCGCGAACATGCTTATAGGCATTACGAAGGGCTCAAACTTTTCCCATCTGAATTTTTTGCAGAGCTTCTGCAGAACAAGAAGAACAACGATTGATGTGAGCAGCACGGCAACAGACATTACGCCCGCGCCCATTCCCGTAGCCTCAGCCTTGCCGTTCTTGACTATTGTGGCGGCCTTGCCTGCGAGGGCGTTGCCTATAAACGCGGCGATAAGACCGATAAAGGTTGCCGCTGAGATAATATCGCCGAATTTATTCTCACCGTCGGAGTTGCCTGTGATTTTGCCGACCTTGTTCTGAACGGTTTTAAGGAACAGCGGAACGAGCACAAGATAGATAATAACGCCGAGAGTCATAACCCACGCGACAGCCGCGAAAACTGTCGGGTCTGTAATTTCCTGGCCGAAGGCGACAGCTGTCTCGCCGCCCTTGAATGACTCCATGGCTGACTGAGCAGCGGTTGCCTCATACTGAAGATTGCCTACAACCGTAAGACGAATCCACGGAAGAACAATACCCAGTGAGCTCGAAAGCACAACAACCGTCGCCATAATCGCAATAGCGGGAGCTATTGTAAAGAGTGCGCTTGATGTTATGACATTTTTCATAGTGCTCGCGGACATTCCGATTTCCTTACCGCGCTTCCACGCTCTGATAAGGAAGAAAAACGCCTGAACCAGAACAAAGACAATAACCATAACGGCTATGGAATACATAAATCCGTTTTCTTTAAAATCCATTATATCACCCCGAATTACGCGTTTTTGATAACGTCAATCAATATATCTGAAAGAGCTGTCTCAGCAAGCTCGTTCATTCCTCTGTAGTCCTCCATGAAGCTGTCTTCACTGTCGTCAGACACCTTTCTGATGCTCAGAAACGGTACGCCGCAGTTATGGCACACGCTGGCAATGGCGGCTGTTTCCATATCGAATGTATTGATGCCGAATTTATTGTAAAAATCAGCCTTCATCTCATTTTTTGTAAGGAATAAATCCCCTGTTCCGCAGTTAAGAGCGGGAATGCTGTACTTTTCGGGAATCAGAGCGAGAACCTCGTCATCAGTATGATAGATATATTCCTGCTCCGGCTTTACCCCCGGCTCATAGTCGAGAGCCGTCAGGTCAAAATCACATTCCTGAAATCTTCTGCCGGCAAAAACAACGCCTCTTTTTACGCCCTTTACAGCACCTGAAAGACCGATATTCATAATGCAGTCGGGCTTTTCTTTCATAATAAGCATGGCTGTCGCGGCGGCGGCGTTCACCTTGCCGTTAAGGCATTTGATGCCGATAACCTTTTTGCCGTCAAGCTCAAACTCAGCGGTTTCAAAGCTGTTTATCTCTGCGCTGACAGCGTTGAACTGAGCCGCTCTCTCTTTAAAAGGTTTGAACTCCCAGTCGTCCGCAATTACAACTCCGATTTTTTTAATCTTCATCTTTGTTCCTCCGTTTCATATACTTTCTGATTATACATTATTAAATCATTGAATGTCAATATCAGATGTGGTACAATAGAACCATAAAAGAACAAAGGAGAATTGTTATGTATTTTTTAAACGTCACTTATCATACAAAAGAGGGAAAGCGCGAAGCTTTCCTTGATAAAATAAAGGAGCTCGGTATTGACGAAAAGGTCAGAGCTGAAAAAGGCTGTATTAAATATGACTACTATTTCTCGGACGCCAACAGTAATGAGCTTCTTTTAGTTGAAATGTGGGAAACAAAGGAAGACCAGCAGATTCACGTTCAGCAGGAGCATATGAAAACACTGATGGGCTTTAAAGATGATTATGTTAAATCAACAGAATTGAAAGCATTTGAGGCGTAAAAGCCGAATATAAAAACAGTCTTCAGGACAATCCTGAAGGCTTTTTTTCAGTTCTCTGCCTTATTAAGCAGTTTTTTATGCGTTATATCTATCATGAACGCGCCGAGGGGAGCTGTTATCAGAATCGCCATAACCGCGGTTGTGAGCACAATATTTCCGCAGGCGAGCCCCATTGCCAGCGGCAGGGAGCCGATTGCCGCCTGAACAGTGGCTTTAGGTGTATAGGCAAGCATGCAGAACAGCCGCTCTTTTTTGTTGAGCTTCGTTTTAATAAGGCAGAAGAATACGCCCGCCATTCTGAAAATCAGCGCACCGAAAATCAGCATGATAACCTTAGCTCCGCAACCGACGGCGTATTCGATATCCACAGCCGCACCGACCAACACAAAAAGCAGAACCTCGGCTACAACCCACAGCTTGGAATATTTCGCCGAAAGTCTCACCGCTACCTCACCGCGGCACTGCTGTATAGCGGCGTTCATGCTCATGACCGCGAGAAGTCCCGAAAAGCCGATTTCACCCTTGAGCGCCCCGTCAAGAGTCACAAGCAGGAATGACACACTAAGAATTACGACAACCTTTATGCTGTCACGCAGGTGAACGGCCTTGAAAAACCGCGCGAGTATCACTCCGCAGAAAATTCCCCCGAGAAGCCCGAAAATAACCGACGTGGGTATTCTTATAAGCTGCTCGGGATGAAAAGCTCCGCTCTTCGCCACATCCGTAAAAGAAGAAAAAAGCACGATTACAAAAACGTCGTCAACCGACGCGCCTGCGAGAATCAGCTGAGGAATGCTCTTGTCCGTTCCGTATCCGTTATCCATAAGGCTGAGCATTTTAGGCACAACCACAGCCGGAGACACCGCCGCGATAACCGCTCCCATGACTGCCGCTTCAATACGGCTTATCCCGAGCAGAGCGGGAGCGAGAATGACCGTACCCGCCATTTCGAAGCAGGCCGGCAGAAAGCACATGAGGAGAGCGGGCCTTCCGACTCTTTTAAGGTCTGAAATATCAAGATTAAGTCCTGCTCTTGTGAGAATTATTATCAGCGCAATCTGTCTTAAATCCGCCGAAATATCAAGCACCGAATCGCTCAGAAGATTCAGCACGTGAGGGCCGAGAATTATTCCCGTTATCAGCATTCCGAGAAGAGAGGGCAGCTTTATTTTTTTGAAAATCCCTCCCATGAGCATTCCGCAGATAGAAATAAGCGCGAGACTCAAAAGCATAAAAAACACTCCTTATAAAACAGAAAAGCCAATGACCCTGTGAAAAATCACAGAAGTCATCAGCTTAAAAGCGGTTCAGGTATTACCTCGGGAGAACTTCATCCCCGCAGAGAATACTACCACACCGATATCAATCTGTCAAGTGCTTTATACCGTACCTGTAACCGTAAGAGTCGCTGTGCCGGGGTCAGTCAGGAATTCGCCTGTCGCCGCGTCCTGAGTATAGGTCGCCGCGGGAACGGTGATTCTGCCTGCTGTTGTTGAGAATGCGCCTGTATTTTCGTCATATGCATACTCATCGGGAGTAAGCGCCGTGCCGTCAAGAGTAACCGCAATATTGCTCAGCACGGGATTGAATGTGTCTGAAACAACAATATTGTCATCTTCGGCGGCAGGTGCCGAGCCTGTGTTGCGGATAACAAATGTGTAGGTCAGCTGACCGTTTTCCGCAACAGATGTGGGTGAAAGAGCCTTTGTAATAGAAAGCTGAGGCTCCTGTGACGCAGTAACTGTAAAATCAGCCGTTACGGGATTGGTGAGTCCCGGAGCCGTGAGAGTCGCCGTATTGTTTACCTGCGCGTTTTCGCCAAGAGGCGCGAAGTTATTCACTCTCGCTTCATAAATAATCATTGCGTTGCTGTTCGCGGGGATTGTAAGGTCTGTGAATTCAAGATTCTGACCGGCCGTCTGAGCTGTGGGATTCGGCTGAAGAACTCCGTTTACAAAATAACGGGCGGAGCCGTCAACATAAGTCAGCGGAGTTACGTCTGTATCCGCGTCAAAGGCGTAGGTGCCGAGATTATCTGAAACCGTCGCGCCTGTAAAGGCCGTGTTGCCCGAATTCACAAGGTTGATGATATACGTTACGGTGTCGCCTGTGCCGTATTCGGTGTCAAGGGCGGACTTCTCAGCGGAAAGAACCTCCAAAAGCTCACCTGTGACAATATTCGAATTTGTTACCGTATTGTTGTATGATAATGTCGCCTGATTAAAAAACGTTGCCATATTATACCTCCTGTTTATTTGAAAGAGCTTTTGCCCTTCCACAGCATTATATGACGCGTTTTTCTATTCGTTACAAACCGCTTGCAATTTATAAAAGTGTATGATATAATATGCCTTGAGGAAGCGTAGCTCAGTTGGTCAGAGTGTTGCGTTGACATCGCAAAGGTCGTGGGTTCGACCCCCACCGCGTCCACCAAAACCCCCGACAGGTCTTTAAAAGACTTGTCGGGGGTTATTTATTGCATATTAACCGAGACGTTTGAATTTCTTTAACGTTCATAGTGGATTTTTTTGAAAAACCGGTATATAATTCTAATATCTGATATAAGAAAAGGATGATTTTATGAGAAAGAATTTCGGAGCAAAAACCTATCTTTATCCTCAGCCTGTTATGATTATCGCGACTTATGACGAAAACGGCAGTGCCAACGCCATGAACGCCGCATGGGGCGGAATCTGCGGCAGTGACGAAGTCATTGTTGAGCTTGGCAGCCACAAAACAACAGATAATCTCGCCGTTACAAAGGCTTTCACTGTTGCGATAGCCGACGCGAAGCACGTTGTTGAATGTGACTATGTAGGTATTGTTTCGGGCAGAAAAGAACCCGGCAAAATGAAAAAAGCAGGTTTCACAACCGTTAAAAGTGAATTCGTCAATGCTCCCGTTATCAACGAGCTGCCTCTTTCTCTTGAATGTGAGCTTATAAGCTGTGAAAACGGAAAGTATATCGGCAGAATCGTCAACGTCAGCTGTGACGAAAAGTTTGTCGGTGAGGACGGGCTTCCCGACCTTTCAAAATTCACGCCCATAACCTTTGACCCTGTTCACCATAAATATATCGCCCTCGGAGAAGAAGTCGGTCAGGCGTTCGCTGACGGAAATAAAATCAAATAAGCGTTAAAATGAGCAAAAGACTATGCCGAAAACGACATAGTCTTTTTGTTATATATTGAGAAATTTTCTGAAAGCGGTAATATACTCCTCCGCTTTTTCTTTGGTTCCGCTTTCCGCAAAAATTCTGAGCAGCGGCTCAGTGCCAGAGAATCGGCATATTACAAAATCGCCGTTTTCAAAATAGACCTTACAGCCGTC
>JAZUHE010000101.1:0-10013 GCA_045641565.1 Acutalibacteraceae bacterium
CTTAAAATTGAAAAAGCAAAACCGAGATGACGAAAATCATCTCGGTTTTGCGTTATATGGTGGAGCATGTCGGGATCGAACCGATGACCTCTTGACTGCCAGTCAAGCGCTCTCCCGATATAAGCAGAAACGCACCCCCATGTATACTGATTTCAGATTACTGAATTCTTTTTTAGCATATTACTACTAAAGTGATATAAACAAATTCAACATTTATTCGACTGAAAATAAAACATCAAACAAATCAAGCAAAACCTATCTTATGTGTCCCGCTGCTGGTATTGTCGAGATTTATTTCCCCGTCAAGAATATAATCTTCAACATCACTCAGGATTATTGAATCATCATTTGTATCTTCTGTGCTGAGATTCATATATCTTAATGATAGTTTATAACTTGTTATTGTAGACCGTATAATACAGCTTGACATTTTCTATCAAAAGTAGTAATATTTAAATGTAGTCAATCAGTGGGAAGTTCGGTGAAAATCCGTCGCAACAGCCATTACCGTGAGTGATCCAATCACAAAGCCGGAAGACCTGATGCTCATAAAATAACGTAAAACTTTGGGCAAGAAGGTTGTAATCGTCTGTTTCCGTGTCGGATTCGGTCTGTAATTCTGCGTCCTCGTTTTACGGGGACGTTATTTTTTTGCATTTTAAGGAGGCAATTTTATGGAAAAGACAAAAGAATACTATATTGAGCTTTTGCAGCGAGTTGCCGAAAAAGAAGGCAGACTTCCGAGAAAATCGGATTTTTCAAACGATGATGTAAACCGTATTAAAGGGTTTTTCGGGCCGTGGCCTTGGGCTCTTGAAGCAGCAGGACTTAAAGAGTCAACGCAGGAAGCGAGAAAAGCCAAGAACAGGGAAAAGCGTCAGCGTTCAAGAGAAAGGCGAAAAGCGTTCAAAAATGCCCAAGGCGATACGGAAGATGAAAGGAAATGTTTATGAAAACAAAGAAAATCATCAGCATTTTGCTGGCCGTGCTTATGCTGACATCTCTCGCATCAATCTCTGTCTTTGCAAAGGAACAGCCAATCGCAAGTGTTCGGGAATTTATCAACGCCCCGAGCCAGTACACAAACAATGCCGCTTACGGAATTGATATTGACGGTACGCTCAACGGGAAGCTTGCTTCACTCGGAAATTTCGGCGGTTATGTAATCTATGAGTTTAACAAGCCTGTTCAGAACACGGACAAGCATGCATACGGAGTAGATTTTATTATCCCCGGCAATGCTTTTAACGCCGCACTTACTACGCAGGAGCCAGGTCAGGTTTGGGTTTCACAGAACGGCAAAGACTGGTATGCACTTGCAGGCAGTGAGCATTATGAAGATGAAACAGTATGGGATTACTCCGTAACCTACAAGAAAACCGCAGAAGCAAACAAATGTGATTTTTCAGACAGCCTCGGCGAGAGCGGAACATGGGGCTGCAGAGCTCAGTATCCCTTGAGTGAAAATTATCCTACCGTTACCGTTCCTGAGGATGAAATCACTCTTTCAGGCGTTCTTTTAAGAAAGCAGACATCCGGCTCAACCTCCAACGGTATTCAGACCTCCTTCGGATATACAGACGCTCTGAAAAACGCCAAGAAGTCCGCACCGTCAAATCCTTATGTTGAAAATCCCGCAGGCAACGGTATAGACGGTCAGTTTGACATTTCATGGGCAGTTGATAAAAACGGCTTCGGAGTTGAGCTGGACAGCATAAAATATGTTAAGGTTCAGACTGCAACATTTATTAACGGCGGTGCTTTCGGAGAGAAGTCCACCGAACTTCAGGGACTTTTTGTTGCTGACGAAAGCGAAGAATCAGTTGGTAAAACCGCCGCCCCGGCTTCAATTACCGTTGGCGGCAAAAAAATTGAGCTTGAAGACGGAAAAGACTATTATGAAGCAGCTGTTGATGGCGAATTTGATGTCAGCGTTGAAGCTGATGCCAATATCTATATAAACAATTCTTACGGTAATACAAGACACTTTGAGAGCGAAACCGAAAAAGGAATCGTCAGAGTTATTGTTCAATCAGGCAATTCTGCTCCCGTTATTTATTACATAAACACAGGCAAGAGCATAGCGAAAACAAAAATTACTCTTTCAGATACCGAAAAAGAAATCGGACTCGGTAAAAAATCAAAGCTCACCGCAGAAACGAACAACGGTGAAAAAATCGCATGGTCATCATCAGACGAAAGTGTTGCATCGGTTTCCAAATCGGGAATTGTTACAGCAAACAAACTTGGTGAGGCTGATATTATTGCAACAAGTGAATCGGGCAGAAGCGAAAAATGCAAGGTAACTGTTATTGAGCCTGTTTCGCCCGTAACGGTAAATGTTACTTACAGCGTCAGTGGAAATGAAATACCCGTTCAGAAGCACAGTATTTCCGTAAGCTCCGATATTGCCGAAAAATACGGCTATGAAACCGCCGAAAAAGACCATAACGACATCGATGTTGAGGGTGTAACGGTATTTGATGTTATCGTTGCCGCACATGAAGAACTCTATGGTGAAAGCTTTAAGAAAAATCCCGAAAATTATCTTGTTATGTCGTCGAGCTTTATTATGAAGGCTTACGGTCAGAACGCTATGTCCTCGGGCTTCATAGTCAACGGAATTATGCCAAATGACGGAATAATCAATCTCTCATACGGTACCTGCACGGGTTATGCCTGTGATACCGCCCGTGTGTTCGACGGTGATGAAATTTCATATTTCTTCTACAAGGATTTAAAATATTATTCCGATTATTATGCTTGGTTTGACTGCGACAGCTACAATGTAAACGCCGGTGAAGAATTGACCGTAAGCCTTAACGGCTACTGCGCAATGTACTATGGCATCAACGATTGGCAGACAATACTTGACGAGTATGCTCAGCCGCTTGAAGGAATACAAATATATGCGGTAATTGACGGTGAAAAGATTCTTGTCGGCACAACTGACAAGAACGGCAAGGCTGTTCTCAGCTTTGCAGAAGAAGGCAAATATGTGATTTTCTGTGAGGGTGAAACAAAGGACAAATGTCCCGTAATCACAAATTCAGCTAATGTAACCGTTAATCCGCAGCAGACTCATAAAAGAACATTCTGCGAATGGTTAAAGCATATATGGGAAGTTATCAAAAACTTTTTTATCAAGGTTCACAACTTTTTGTTCGGCTGGATTTATAAAGGATAATTTGAAATGAAAGTTTTAAAGAAATTTTTACTGATTATATTAACAATAATTTTTGCCGCTTCTCCGGTTATCTGCTTTGCGGCATATATTTCAGACGGTAATATTACAAGCTGTGAAACTCCCGTTTCCGCTGACGAAGCAGAGCTTATTTGGTCGCATCAGTTCGGAACATCATATAAAAACGCTCCAAGCACAATGACGGTTGTTGACGGAACGGTTATTGTAATGAGCAAAAATGAGCTTTATAAAATGGATGCCGAAACGGGCAAAATTTTAAAGCGAGCTGAAATGGCAGATACACCGAGCTACAGCTACACATCGCCGGCTTATTATGGCGGTGTAATTTACTGTCCTCTTGATAACGGAACAATTCAGGCGTTTAATTTCAAAACGCTCAAATCCCTTTGGGTTTATCATGATAAGCTGGGTGGTCAGAGCCTGAGCCCCGTTAAATATTCTGATGGATGTATTTATATGGGCTTCTGGAACGACGAAGACCAATATGCAAATTTTGTCTGCCTTGATGTTACCGACGAAAACAAGAAAGATACTCACGAGGAAAAGCAGGCAAAGTGGACCTACAAAAGTCTCGGAGGCTTTTACTGGGCGGGATGCACATTCAGCGGAGACTGCGTTATTGTCGGCACCGACGACGGTACGCTTTACGCAAACAAAGCCTCGAAGATTTTAAGTCTTAATAAGAATACAGGAAAGCTGAATGATTCCGTTTCTATTGTCGGCGACCAGCGTTCAGGTATAACCATGAGCGGAAGCACAGCGTATTTTGTCACCAAAGCAGGTTATCTGTACAGCATAAAAATCAGCAACGGTAAATTTGATTCAGACAGTCTGAGAAAACTGGCGCTGGGCGGAGCTTCAACCTCTACTCCTGTAATTTACAACAAACGTCTTTACGTCGGCGTTCAGGGTAAGACAATGAATGAGGGTACGCTGAAGGTAATTGATGCGGCAAAGTTATCTGTAATTTATTCCGCACCTGCAAACGGTTATCCGCAAAATTCCATCCTCGTGAGTGACGCATATTTTAAAGATACAGGTAAGATATATATATATTCAACCTATAATTCATCTCCCGGAGGAATAACTGTCTATACCGATTCCGCAAATCAGACAAAGGCGGTGAAAGCGGAGCTGTTCACCCCTGATTCAGACAAGGCAAATTACTGCATAAGCAGCATTGTCTGCGATGAAAACGGAACTCTGTTTTACAAAAACGATTCGGGATATATTTTTGCGGTTGGCAAAAAAGGAACAGGAAAACAGAATTTCTTTGTTCGTGTTTTTAATGCAATTATAAATCTCTTTAAAAATCTTTTCAGGTAAAAAATTATGGAAAACGGCTTTAAAGGGTATCATCCAATCTCAAACTTAATATTTTTTCTGAGTATTGTGGTGTTCGGGATGCTTTTCAAGCACCCCGTTACCCTTGTCGTGTGCTTTATCGCTGCTCTTTGCTATTACATTCGTCTTTGCAGAAGATCGGCGGTAAAATCGTTTCTGACATTTATTTTCCCTATGCTTTTGTTTGTTCTTATTATCAACGGACTTTTCGCCCATTATGGTACAACACCGCTTCTGACCTTGCCCGACGGCAACAAAATGACACTTGAGGCCGTAGTTTACGGCTTTGTTTTAGGTGTTGCGACGGTTTCAATTATTATGTGGTTTTTCTGTTACAGCGAGGTTGTTACAACAGATAAATTTATGTGCGTGTTTGGCAAAATTATGCCTGCCGGTGCGCTTGTTATTTCAATGGCCTTACGCTTTGTTCCTATGTATAAAAACAGACTTCACACTATAGCCGAAGCGCAAAAAGGAATAGGCAGAGATTACAGGCAGGGCAATATCATTGAAAGAATAAGAAACGGCGGTAAAATCATCTCGATTTTAATCACATGGTCACTTGAAAACGCGGTTGAAACCTCCGATTCTATGAAAGCAAGAGGTTATGGGATGAAAGGGCGGCAAAGCTACAGCAAATTCAGAATGAGCAAAAGAGATGTTGTTTCAATTATGATTGTACTTCTGCTCGATGTTATTCTGACAATCGGCTGTATAAAAAAATCGCTTTACTGCATTTACAATCCGTACATTGTCATTAATCCTTCAGCCGATTTCGGGAAAACATATTTTGTTAATGAGCTAAATCTTACCTTGAATCCCGTTTCCGCATTTGGAATTGTAACGATTATTTCATTTACTTTACTTTGCTTTTTACCGTTGATAATTGACTTAAAGGAGGATATAAAATGGAACAGATTAAAATCGAAAATTTAAGCTTTTCATATCCTCTTTGTGAGAAAAAAGCGATTGATAATATTTCTCTGAAAATAGAAAGCGGAGAGTTTATTCTTCTTTGCGGTAAGAGTGGCTGCGGCAAAACAACACTTTTAAAGCAGCTCAAAAAAGAACTTGCGCCTCACGGTAAAAAAGCAGGAAATATATTTTTTAACGGCAAGTCGATTGAAGAAATTTCTCTCAGAGAAAGTGCAGAAAAAATCGGTTTTGTTATGCAAAATCCCGATTTGCAGATTGTAACCGATAAGGTATGGCACGAGCTTGCATTCGGGCTTGAAAATCTCGCTCTTAACAAAGATGAAATCCGTCTTCGCACAGCGGAAATGGCATCGTATTTTGGAATAGAAGAATGGTTTAATAATAAAACAATAGAGCTTTCAGGCGGGCAAAGGCAGATTTTAAATCTTGCCTCCGTTATGGTTATGCACCCTGATGTGCTTGTTCTTGACGAGCCTACATCACAGCTTGACCCCATAGCCGCAGAGAATTTTCTTTACACAATCGGCAAAATCAACCGCGAGCTTGGCACAACAATAATTCTCACGGAACAACGGCTTGAAGAAGCGTTCACCTATGCGGACAGAGTTTTTGTAATGGACAGAGGAAAAATTATTTCAGATTTAGCACCGTCAGAAACGGGCAAAGGATTAAATGATATGCCCGAATTCCTGAAAATCGCTGCACCCACAGCCATAAGAATTTTTAATAAAATCGGCGGTGCAGGAAATTGTCCCGTAACAGTCCGAGAGGGCAGAAATTTTCTGAGCAAAACAAATCATAAAAACATTTGCAAAAAGCAGGAAAAAATCTTCAGCAAAACCAATGCAGTTGAGCTGAATGATATATATTTCCGCTATGATAAAAACGGCAAAGATATTCTGAAAAATCTTTCGCTGAAAATCCCCGAAAACAGCTTCTTTACAATTCTCGGTGGCAACGGCGCAGGCAAAACAACTCTGCTTAAAATTATTTCGTCAACTCTTTTTCCATACAGCGGAAAAATAAAAATTATCGGTGAAAAGCCTAAGAAAAGCGGAGCGAAAATTGCTTCAATGCCGCAGGATGTTCAAACACTTTTTACTGCAAAAACCGTTATGCTCGACCTGAAAGAAGTAAATAAAAATGAAGAAAAAATCAAAGAAACAGCAGAACTTACAAAGATAACGGATTTGCTCGAAAAACATCCCTTTGATTTAAGCGGCGGAGAGCAGCAGAGAGCCGCCCTTGCAAAAGTGCTTTTATGTGAGCCGAAAATTCTTTTGCTTGACGAGCCCACGAAGGGAATGGACGCGGAATTCAAAGCGGACTTTGCGAAAATTATTCAGTCGCTTAAAAAGAAAAACTGCACGGTAATTATGATTTCACATGATTTGGAATTTTGTGCAAAATATTCAGACCTTTGCGCTATGCTTTTTGACGGTGATATTTCCGCTTGCGCATCTTCTGATAAATTTTTCTCAGGCAACAGATTTTATACAACTGCGTCTTGCAGAATCGCAAGAGGAATTATCGACAACGCAGTTACAGATGAGGATATAATAAAATGCGTAAACGAATAATATCAATTTTAATATTGTGCCTGCTTATACCGGCGGTGGTTATTGCAGGATTTTTCCTTGCAAAAGGAAAGCAGTATTATCTTGTAAGCCTGCTTGTTATTGCGATTTCAATTTTGCCGTTTATGCTTTCTCTTGAAAGAAAAAAGCTGCAATTACGGGAGCTTGTAATCATATCAAGCGTAATTGCAATTTCAGTCGCTTCACGAGCTGCGTTTTTCTATCTTCCGAATATAAAACCAATGTGCGCGATATTGATTATTGCGGCAATTTCATTTGGCGCGGAGTTCGGTTTTACCTGCGGAGCTTTGTCAATGTTGCTTTCAAATTTCATCTACGGACAGGGAATGTGGACGCCGTTTCAGATGCTTGCAATGGGCGTAACCGTTTTTGTCTGCGCACTGATTTTCAGAACGTTTCGAATAAAAAACAGATTTATTCTCGGCATAGTCAGCGGTATTTTATGCTTTGCGCTGTATGGAATAATTGTTGATTTAAGTTCTGTATTTATGATGGTTTCGGAATACAATTTAAGGTCTGTTTTATCGATTTATGCTTCGGGATTTCCGTTTAATATTATTCACGGTCTGACCACGGGAATATGCGTCACACTTTTTGAGCCTTCCGTAAGCGAAAAGCTTGAAAGAATAAAACAAAAATACGGATTGTTTGGTGAAAAATAATGAAGAAAGTTTTATCAGTAATTATAACAGTGACATTGCTGCTGTTCGCATTATGTTCCTGCGGACTTACAGTAACCGAGACGGATAACGAAGCAAGTGAAGCTGCAGCATTTTCAACCACTGCAGGAAAAAATACCGAAAAGAAAACTGAAATAACAGAAACGGTTTCACTCACCGAAAACAGCAAAACAGAAACAACAACAGAAAAAAGCACAACTTCAAAAACCGCAAAAGCTACAGAGAAAGCAACTGAAAAAACATCAAAAAAAGAAACAGCCACAGAAAAACAGATAACATGCACTTTTGAAATATCCTGTAAAAACATACTTGATAAAAAGGAGAATCTTAAAGAAAATAAATCTGATTTTTTACCTGAAAACGGAATGATATTGAATTCAGTTAAGGTAACCGTTCCGGAAGGTAGTACAGCTTTTGATGTTATCAAAAAAGCGTGTGAAAAAAATACTTGCACTGACAACTGTAAATACTGTAAGCAAAATGGCATACAACTTGATTATGTTTATACTCCCGGATATGACAGCTACTATATTCGCGGCATACATCAGATTTATGAAAAAGACTGCGGCACACAGTCCGGCTGGATGTATTCAATAAACGGAACATTCCCGAATTACGGCTGCAGCCAGTATAAGGTTAGGGATGGAGATATTATCAAATTTATGTACACCTGTGATTTAGGTGAAGATTTAGAAGCAGGTTGTTAACAAAAAATCACACATTCGACAAGTCTTCTTAAATTGAGTAGAATGAAACTACAAAATTTAAGGAGGCTATTTTTATGGAAACACAGAAGCATATTAAGTTCGGCTTTTGTGTTTTTTTATAACTATTAACTTCCGTAAATTTGATATTTGTTTTTTCTTACATCTGTTTATACGATGGTTTTGAAAAAGGACTAACGAATTATTATCTCCAAAGCAAAATCGCTGTTGCGAGAGCAACGGAAAACTGACATATCACATTGGAAATCTCAATCACCCAATGCACCTTTGCGTTTTTGAGATTTGAAAGGATGCCGACAAGGCAGAGAAAAACGAAAAGGCAGATTGCAATTGCATAGAGAACAACAGGCAGGACGGCTCCGCTTCTTATCGACAGCGTTATCATTGAGGCATAAATCATCAGATATCCGACTGCACCGATGAGCACGGCAACGGTGTTGAATTTCCCTGTCTTATACCACAAAAACCCGATGACGGCCGCCGCACACAGCAGAATAACCGCAAGCGTCGGCAGTCTGACACCGACAACGTGGGAAACAAGCGCGATGCCGGAAAGAAGTATTCCTGTATTCACGAACGAAACCAGATTGACCGGCATTTTAAACTGCATTTTTCCGAGACCGACTATGAGCTTGACCGTCGGAATGGAAAATCCGAAAATCAGCGAGATGACCGCTCCGAGCGCAAAGAGTACATAAATCGGAGTGCTCATTGCTCCGAACATTTTCACAAGTATCGTTATGACCGTGATGCTGTAAAAAATCGGGTTGATATAGTCAAATAATCCGAGCGCAACGGAAAATTTGCCAATGATTTCATTGTCGTTTCCTTTATCGTTCATTGCTTATATTCCTTTCAAATTTTGCCGTTAAAATGCGGCTTGTGCCGTATTCATCTATCCACGTTTCTTCTGCGGAAATCTTTTAGCCGTTCTTAAACCAGCCGGCAAAGCGAAATCCGTCATTCGGATAAGCATAATAGCTTTGCTGCCATTCTCCGGTCTCTTTCCATTGAGCGTTATATACCGGATTGAATTTAAGCCCGACACAGCCTCCCTCTTCGGCAAACAGTTCAAGCGGCAGCTTTTCTTCACGCTGCGGAGTGTGGGAGCAGTTATCAAATAACATTGTATGTGGGAGCAGTTATCAAATAACATCATATTGAATTTTCGAGAGATTTGTTGTATAATATCATTTTAAACCTTTCACGCAGGAGAACGTTATGAGTGTTTTGAAATACACTATTCCTGAAATATCTGCATCTACTCAGTTTAACAACTTTTCAAACCGTATCTTCTTATATCGAATATTCAATTACTAATATTAGAAAAACAAACAGCGAAAAAAGTCAAGTTAAATCCAAGTATTTTCTTTGCAAATCTCCCACATCTTTTGCGCTGCAATGCTCAACGAACATTCTCGACGCCTCAATATCACGATAGATCGTACCGGTGTGTTTTCTACCAATTTCAGACAGTGAATCCCGCTGCTGTCCTCTCCTTTCAAAAACTCTTCCGGGACAAAAC
>JAZUHE010000102.1:0-38330 GCA_045641565.1 Acutalibacteraceae bacterium
GCGCTTTCCGGTTCGCTTGCGGATATTATCCCCAATTATGACGAATTCAGAGCGTATCTGGTTTCGGAAATGCAGAATTGCAATGAAGCAATCAGTATTTCAAAATACAAAATCAACAGAAATAATATTTCGCTTCTGAGCTCCTGTATTCAGTATGACCTGATTGAGATTTTCCACAGGGCAAGCGGATATTCCTATTCATACAGTGCCTCAACGGGAAATATCAGCACTCTTTATGTGAGTTACAATATGACTCCGAGTGAGTATAATCAGGCAATGGACATCTGTGACAGTGTTACAGAGTCGTTCATCGGCGATCTGAGAAACAACAATTCACTCTCACAGGCGGAAAAGGCACTGCTTGTTCATGACCGCCTTGCCTCATGGTGTGAGTATGACGAAATAAACTATGAGAATAATACCGTGTCTGATTTATCACATCAGATGTACGGTACTCTCGTAAACGGTATTTCCGTCTGCTCCGGCTATGCGAGGTCTTATAAATACGCTCTTAACAAGCTCGGCATCGACTGTATTCTCTGCGATTCCGATATCCTTAATCATGAGTGGAATATCGTAACAATAGACGGCGTTAAATATCACGTTGACGTTACATGGGATGACCCGGTGTATGATGTATTCGGCAGAGTTCTTCATGATAATTTTCTTCTTTCCACAGACGGCATCATAGCGACAGGTCATGAGGCCAATGACTTTGATGATTCACCTGTAAGCACAGCCTACGAATCATATTACTGGCAGTGCTCACAGACTGAGTTCCAGTATAAGAACGGCTGCCTTTACTATTTTGACACTGACAATAAGCAGCTTAAAAAGATAGACAACGGCGTAACATCCACTCTTCTTACAATAAACGACGTATGGAGAGCTTCAGCTACAGGCTACTACAGCAAGAGCTTTGTAAGACTTGACAGCGATAATCTCGGCAATTACCTGCTTTATTCAACACCGTCCTGCGTTAAGAAATATGACCTTGGCACAGGTGAGGTTACTGATTTCTATACACCTGAAATCAGCGGCAGCTATTACTGGATTTACGGCTTTAAGGCTCAGCAGGGTAAACTGTATCTCAATATATACAATTCTCCCAACTTCACAGCGGACACAGCCGAAAATAATATAATATACAATTACGGCGGCGAACCCATTCCCACACATACCGTAACATATAACTACTCCGCGAACGGCGGTACATCAGCTTCTGTAACATCAGCGGAAGTTGCTGAAGGTGAGTCTGTGGATTTATCTGTTACAGCATATAAAGAGGGCTGGACATTTGTCGGCTGGTATACTTCAAGCGATAACAAAGCGACAATCAGCGATTATACAATGGGCCTTTCCGATGTTACTCTTTACGCTGTATTCTCAAAGAGCTTAAATATAACCTTTGACGATATGCTTATTTCAGGTCTGAAAAAGACGATGATTCCCACTATTTACAATAATCTGGAAGGTTACCCCGTTACGATGAGTAATCTGCGCGAATACACCGGCTGGACTCCTCTTGGCTGGACAGCTGAGACCACCGCGGACGCTCAGCCTATCGCGGCGGGGACAAATCAGACCGTATCGGATGATATAACATATTACGCACTTTACGGCAGGGATGTAACCGTATCATACAACACAGCGGGCGCTTCGACTTCTGTTCCCTCACAGACGGTTCAGATAAGATTCAGCACCGCCGACGCCTACTATTACCCCGAGGTTACAATCAAGCAGGGCGTTACAAAAACAGGTTATACCTTCGCAGGATGGTATACAGACGATAACGTGCTCTATACTCCCGGTACGGTTATCACTCCTCATGAGGACATCGCTCTCACAGCTCACTGGGAAAAGAACGAAATTCCCGTTACTTTCAGCGAAAACTATCAGGGCGGCGCATCTGTTCAGAAGACCGTTCTTTATGACTCAGCTTACGGTGAGCTTCCGGTACCCTCACAGCGCGCGGGCTACACCTTTGACGGCTGGTTTACACGTATTTCAGGCGGCGTACAGATAACAGCTGACACGATTGTTACAACAAACGGTGCTCACACTCTCTACGCTCACTGGAGCGCGCAGAACGTAAACTACACAGTTGAGCATTATGTTATGAATACAAACGGCGGATATTCCGTAATGGATTCTTATACTGAGCAGAAGTCGGCACAGGCTGATTCCACTGTTGATGTCGGCTCACTCAAGCTTTCATTGTTTGAGGTTGAGGGCGGTATAAGCTACAGCTTCGCTGAGGTAAACGGAGAAACTGTTACACAGGCTGTTGTTTCGCCTGACGGTACTACAGTAATCAAGCTTTATTATGCAAGAAGCAGATATACTGTTGCTCTTACCGCAGGTGACGGAATTGACTCTGTTTCAGGCGCAGGCGAATATTATTACGACGCGGACGTTTCAATCACAGCCGCCGCTCTTTCGGGTTATACCTTTGACGGCTGGTTTAACGGCGACGACGAATTCGGCACTGACGAAACTCTCCGCTTTAAGATGCCCGCAGGCAATCTTTCACTTACAGCAAAAGCTTCTTCTGAGGGATATTTCAGCGTAAATGAAAACAACACAGCTTCAATAGACAGAAACGGAATAATTACAGGTCTTAAGACTGAGCTTACACTGGCTCAGCTCAGAGATGAGTTCCTCAGCTTCAGCGGCGTTGATGTGAAATTCACCAAAGCAACAAGAAATGCTAAATATTACGGTACAGGCTCCAGGATAACCGTAACCTATGCTGACGGAACTGTTGAGGAGTATACACTCGTAATTTACGGTGACATTGACGGAAACGGCGTAATAAACAGCGATGATATCGCGGCTTCTGTTGACGCTGTTATTGACAGTTCAGAGCTTACCGCTGAGCAGAAAAAGGCGGTTAACGTTGACGGAATGCGCGGAATAACCTCAAATGACGTTGCGGTTATATGTGATGCGGCCGAAGGATTTGAGATAAATCAGGTTGACCCGACAGCGTGATTATTGCTTAAATGTTAATTTTTATATTAATATATTGATTTTTAATAGACAAAGTGTTATAATACTTAAAAATATGAAAGGAGCAAACCCATTATGATGCAGACTATTAATGATATCCTTACAACATTAGTAGAGTATTTCCGTAATTTTGACTTTGATAAAGCAGGCGAATTTGTTAAAATGATAATCGGCAATTTTAATATTGACACTATCAAAACAACATTTTCATCTCTTGGTGATTTTATTAAAGACATCTATACTATGATCAAAGGCTGATTAGGTTAGCTTTATTATAAGATATCAATAAAACAGCGCAATGCTTTCGAGTGTTGCGCTGTTCGTTTGTTTTGCGGTATTGCTGTGTTTCTGAACATATTTATTGCATTTTTATTTTTTTGATGATATTATTATTCATATATAAACATATTTCGCAAGGAGAATACTGATGAAAAAAGAGATATATCACGTTATTTCAAACACGCACTGGGACAGGGAATGGTATCAGTCCCACGAAAAATATCTTGTAAGGCTTGTTGAACTTATGGACAGGCTTCTTGATATTATGGAGAGCAGACCAGATTACAGATTTGTTACAGACGGTCAGTATGCACTTGTGGAGGACTACCTCGCGGCGAAGCCCGAGAATACTGAACGTGTAAAATCACTTGTTTCTCAGGGCAGGCTTCTTGTGGGTCCGTGGTATACTCAGCCTCTTGAAAATATTGTCGGCGGCGAGGCTCTTGTGAGGAATCTCAAAAAGGGCATTTCCGAATCCGAAAAGCTCGGCGGCGCAATGCGCTTCTCTTATGAAATAGATGAATTCGGCCACACGTCACAGCTTCCGCAGATTCTCGCGGGCTTCGGCATAAACGGAATCATGGCGTGGCGCGGTGTGCCCAATCACTGCCGCAGTTATTTTAAATGGCTCGCGCCCGACGGAACAGAAGCCGATTTCTTTAATTCCAACGAAGGCTACGGCGAGGCGACCTCTCTTCCCGAATGCGAAGAGAACTTTACTGAAACCATAGACGGTATTGATATTGAGCGTGAGGGACTCAAAGCTCATGTTGAAAGAATCAGAGAACTGCGCCTTAAGGTGTCTGACAGTAAAAACATGGTCTGGCTTAACGGCATAGACCATTCCTGGGCGCAGGAGGATATTCTTGAAATCTGCGAAAAAATCGAAAAGCTTTATCCAGACCTCGAGGTTAAGCAGAGTACACCCGAAGAGTATATGCAGGCGGTTATTGAGGATTTGAAGCAGCAGGGTAAAGAGCCCGAAAGTTATTGCGGTGAGCTTATGTTCACAAACGAGCCTGTTTTTGAGTCAACCAACGCTCTTCACCCGAGACAGAAAAGACGCCATTACGAATCGGAAAAGCTTCTTGTCAGAAAGGTTGAACCCCTTACCTCTGCGGCGTCACTTCTCGGTCAGAAGTACCCCCGCTGGGCGCTTGAGCGAGAGTGGAAATATGTACTCGAAAATCACGCCCACGACAGTCTCGGATGCTGTTCGGTTGACGAGGTGTATGAGCAGGTTATGGCCCGTTACGGCGCTTCATTTTCTCTCGGCGAGCAGATAAGCGATAACGCGCTGAGATATATTATGAGCTGCGGCAGCACCGAGCCGTCAGTTTGGCTCTTTAATATGAGCGAAAAGGATGTCAAAGGCGCCGTTAAAGTGGCATTTGATGTTCCGACAGGCTTCGGCGGTGAAAATATCACTCTTGAAACAGCTGATTCACAGCCTGTGAAGATGAACATAATCTCCGTTGTTACTAACGGCGATGTAAGATACAATCCACGCTTCGGTCATCCCACGTGGGGCGAAACGGCTCATTTTGAGGCGATAATAAACGCTCCGCTTGTTCCGGCTTACGGCGCGGTAAGACTCAGAATTGTAAAATCCGTTCCGTCACTTGTTCCGAGAAACAGACAGGAAAGCTGGTTCATTAAAGAACCCGGCGTGATTGACAACGGCATAATAAAAGTTAAATTCAATCAGAACGGTACATTTGACCTTACAGACAGGAGAACGGGAAAAGAATACCCATCTCAGCTTCTGTTTACCGATGACGGTGAGGCAGGCCACTGCTATATTCATGTTGAGCCGCAGAACGATATGAGAAGATTTACTTCCCTCGGGGCGCAGGCTCAGATTGCGACGCTCTACGATACGCCTCTCGGCGCGGCGATAGAGGTCAGAGTTTCTCTGGATATCCCGAAAGGAATCTCGAAGGACAGAAAAACGAGAACAGCCGAGACAGAAGCGCTTAAAATCAAAGCGGTTGTTTCTCTTGAAAAGGATTCCGAATCTGTTGCCGTTAATATTCATATTGACAATAAATGCAGAAACCACCGCCTCAGAGCCTTGTTCCCGTCGTATATTCCTGAAGCGGAAAAGAGCGAGAGCGGTCAGGCTTTTGACGAGGTGGAGAGACTCATTTTCCTTCCCGATGAAGAAAATATCGCCGAGATGCAGTATCTTACTCATCCCATGCAGGATTACTGCGCCGTCGCGGGAGATAATTGCGGCCTTGCGGTAGCGGCGAGGGGAATATATGAGTACGAGTGTACCGACGATAATCAGCACGCTCTTGCGCTGACGCTTCTGCGCTCAATCGAGGTTATTGACAACGAAACCTTTGAAAAGACCCCCGAGTACTTTATGGAAGAAGCGCAGAATATCTGCGGAATCGACCACACTCTTTACATTATTCCTTATGACGGAAAGAGAGAAAGCGCTCTGAAAGAGGTCGGCGCTGTGCTGAATCCCGTTTTCGCTTGTGTAAACCGTGACACGGAGGACAGCGTAATGCCCGGCTATAAACGCCCCGAAAGCGTTCTCGGCGATGAATTCAGAGCTGTTGAGCTCAGTGGTGAGGGACTTACAATTACCGCTATGAAAAAATCTGACAGTGAAGACGGCATTATAGTAAGAGTCAGAAACCGCGGCGATAAGTCCTCTGAAGGCAGGCTGAAAATAAATATACCTGCGGAGTTTAAAGAAATTTTCATCTGTGACCTTGAGGAAAACAGAAAAGAAAAAGCAGGCGAGGGGAATGAGGTTTCGTTTACCGCCTTGCCCCATAAGCTTGTGACATTTGAATTTACAGTATAAAAATAAAGCAATCCGAAAGAGCATGCGCCCTCGAGGATTGCTTTTAAGTTTATCTGAGATATTTGTTTATTCGCCGCAGACAGATATTTCCTTAAGCTTTATTTCTCCGCCGCATCTGAATCTTATTGTGACTCTCTTCGCGATAATCGGCGGGAAAGTGAAAATCAGCTTGTGACCGACGCCGACGGCCTTGCCGAGATAAATCTCATCCTCGGTGTCATAAAGAGAAACGGAAACATCAACATCTTCAATAATATTTTCCGCGTCAAGCTCTTCTTTAAGAATTACCGCGTTCAGAAGCTTCCTTTCTTTAAGAGTGATTGAGAATTTTCCGTCATTGACCTGAGGATTTTCAACAGTTTCAATGGGAGAGCCAAAACGGCGCTTTATTTCGTCACCGAATTCCTTTACACGTTTTATGTCATCCTCCAGCAGAAGTCCGCGTCTGTCGGGGCCGATATTGAGAAGGAGATTCGCACCTCTGCCGACGGAGTAAATATACATTCCCATCAGCGTATCAAGGGATTTGAGCGTGTCCCTGTCCGCGTCAAAATAGAACCAGTTTTCACGGATTCTGCAGTCGCATTCAAAGGGAAGAAAACGCTTTTCGCCCTCAAAATCACGGATGTTTCTGTTGGGCATTTCGCAGTAACCCTCTTCGTTGCCGCACCACGCCGTGTCGGGGTCCCACATGTTAAAGATAAGAATATCCGGCTGAAGAGTGCGGATTTCTTTGATAATGCGCTTCGTGTCGTAGCTGTGTCCGTCGCTGCCGCATCCGTCAAACCAAAGATAGTCGATTTTGCCGTAGTTTGTGAGCAGCTCGCTTATCTGATTGATGAAGTAATCGTCATACTCTTTCGGACTCATGTTGACTGAGCCGAACTGAGCCGGGGAGTAGTAGAGACCGGTCTTAACATCATATTTGCGGCAGGCCTTTATGAATTCATCAACAACGTCGCCCATACCGTCCTTCCACGGAGAATTCTTAACGGAATAATCCGTATATTTCGACGGCCAGTTTGCGAATCCGTCGTGGTGCTTGCAGACAAGAACAGCGTAATTCGCGCCCGCATCTTTAATTGCCTTAATCCAGTTTTCACAGTCAAGCTCAGTGGGATTGAAGCCCTCGACGGGCATTTCCTTTAAATCCCAGTCCTTGTGACCTTCATAAAATGTGCGTATACCGAAGTGAAAGAATACACCGAATTCCCAGTCAAGAAACTCTTTCTGACGTTCTTTAATTGTAACTGACATTATACTACCTCATAAATATCAGGGAGAAGCATATCACTTCTCCCTTTAAATTATCTTTTCCAGAACGGAACGCTCAGCACGTTGTCAAAATTGATAATGTCTCTGAACGGATTGTAACCAAGCGCGAAAACCTTGAAAATCCATACGATTGGCGACCATTTAAGATGAAGCCAGTCGCATACTGTTACAAGACCTCTGAGGAATGTGGAAATATCGTGAGTCTTCGGTACATCAACGGGAGTGAATTCCTCACCTTCGCGCTGAACAACCATCGGCTGAGCGTAGCATATGCCGTTGTCGCCTGTGATGTAGAATCTTACGAACATATTGATATCGTCAAGAAGGTCGTCTCTGTGAAGGTCGAGCTCGGCGTAGCCGTCCTCGCAGTCATAGTCACGGAGTACAACGTTTCCGTCAGATACCCATGTGATATAGTTGAAGTTTTCGCCCCATACCTTGATAATATCCTTTTCTTCGTCAACCTCTACCTTTGTTACTTTGGGAGTGTTGTCCTTCCACCATTCAACGCTGTCGCAGTCGTCGTAATAGCCTTCCATTTCCTGCATGCCGTTGAGCTCAACGCCGTTTGAGTAGTGGGAAACAGCGAAGAATTCACCGTTGAGCATGCAGTCGCGAAGAGCCTCATTGGTGAGCTCGGGCATATACATCATGGTATAGGCGTCGTTGATTGATGTATCGCTGTGGGAGTCTGAGAATGTGAAGCCCCAGGGAATAACGCCGTTGGGAATAGTCTTCTGAAGAATCTGGTCATAGAGAATTCTATCGCAGCGGGTGTGAGCGTCTGTTGCGCTGTTTATGCCCATGCCTGCGCTGGAGCCTGCGTTGTCAAGGAAGATTCTCGCGAATTTGTTTACATAGTATTCGTCAACCTTCTGACCCACGTGGTCAGCTGAGTCCTTGTCGGTGTATACATATTCGCCGATATGAGCGAGCATTGAAACGCCGCCGGAAGCGGTTACGCCCTTACTGGGGGTTTCATAGTCGCCGAATACTCCCGCGAGACCCTGACCATAATCGCTCCAGTACCCTGTAAGATGGCAGTCTGCAACAGGAGTGGCCATGTTGAGCTCAATGCCTTTTTCAACATCAAGCATACCGTTTTCGTGAGTTCTCGTTCTGTCGGTGGTGATTTTTTCGTCGCCTCTGTAGTATGAAAAATCAACGCTTTCGGCAGTACCTGTGGTGATTGCCTCATAATCCTCGGCTGAAAGGGGAATGATGGGATTCCTTGCTCCGCCTGTGCGCTCTTTTTTGATTGCGCGCACAATGGGGATTGTATCGGGCTCTGTATCCCAGCCCTTGTTGATTGTTCCGTGGTCGGTGATTGCGACCGCGTCGTAGTCAAGGGCGTAGTAATCCTGTATCGCTTCCTCAATGGTCTGATAACCGTCAGAAGCTATAGTGTGGCAGTGAAGCTGTGTCTTATATGATTTCCACTGCTCCCAGTCAATGTTTTTATACGGATTGGTGATGATGAAGTTCTCGCTTTCAAACGCGCCTGCAAAAACAGCGGCCGCGGGAATCATCATTGTCAATGCAAGTAAAATGCATAAGGCTTTTTTGAGTTTTTTCATACATAATCCTCCTTTTTGATAAATAATACCATAATTTATAGATTTTTTCAATAATATAAAAATGTTATTTTGAATGTTTTAAACGATTTTTCTTTACAATATGTAAAAAATGTGGTAATATCGTATAAAACTACTAACGGAGGTCATATATATGAAATCTTTAAAAAAGATTACCGCGATTATTATGGCGCTGGTAATGCTTGCGTTTTCCTGCTCAATAGCGTCATACGCCGTTGAGGAAAAGGAACAGATTCCGTCCATTATTGTTCCGGGTATTTTCCAGAGCGAGGTTTTCTATTATGAAGACGGTGAGATAGCCTGTAATCCCGACGGTGAGCCTCTTGAGATTCCGTTCTTCATGGATTCCACAGAGGAAATCGTTAAGCAGGCGGTTCCCGCGGTTCTTTTCCCTCTTCTGAGAATGCTTATAACTCAGAATGATAAAAATGACGCGGCCGCAACAGCTGTTGCAGAGACTCTGTGCAAGATTCTTATGGATAAGCAGCTCAGCGACGAGAACGGCAAGTTTATCAATGACGTCAGAGCTACCAAATATAATGACAGCTTTGCTGACCTGAGCGAGCACGACCAGCAGTGGATTCTTGCGAATCTTCCTCTTGAGAGATATATCGAAAAAGGCGGAGCGGATACCCTTTATGTATTCTCATACGCTTCTCTCGGCAACATGATAGACACCGCAACCGAGCTTTATGATTTCATTCAGTTCGTTAAAGAGGATTCAGGCTCAGATAAAGTCAATATCGTTCCTATCAGCCAGGGCGGCTCAATAGCCAACGCGCTTATGCAGATTTACGCTGACAAGGGTATTTCCGTTGCCGAAGACATAAACAGAATAGTTTATGTTGTTCCCGCTCTTGATGGTTCTGTTCTTGTAGGCGAGATTTATGAGTACGGCCTTATTGATGACGATATCGAGCTTTACTGTAATATGATTCCCTCACTTATGGACGAGGGCGACTGGACAGCATATCTTATCAACATTCTCCTTCGTATAATGCCCAACGATGTGCTCAACAGTGTTCTTGATAAGGTAGGGGATACCCTCGCAGGAAAATATCTCGGATATTCAACTCTTTTGTGGGGCCTTGTTCCTTCGGGCAACTATCCTGCGGCAAGAGAGAAATATCTTATGGATGACGCTCACGCAAAAATCCGCGAGCAGACAGACTGGTTCTATAACGCTCAGCTTAACAGATATGACAATATTCTCAATGCCATTGATGACGGCGTAGAGGTATTTGATATTGTTGACTACAACTACACCCTTTACGAGCTTGTTGATTCATGGGATGACGTAAACGCCGACGGTATTATTCAGCTTGCGTCAGAGGGTATGGGTACATACTCTGCAGGTGTTGATAAGCCTCTTCCCGACGGATATGTTTCAGAAACAAACAACTGTACCGACCCCGAGCATCACGACCATTCAGACCCCAACGGAATTGCCGACGCATACTGCAGTCTTCTTCCCGAGACAACATTCTATTTCTACGGTCAGGACCACGAGAAGACAGGAAATAACAACATAATAATGTATCTCGTAGCCGAGCTTCTTACAAATCCCGAATTCAAGGATGTTCACACTTATCCCGACAGATTCCCGCAGTTCAACGTTGCGAGAGACTCAAAGGGACTCATGAGAGACATCGCGAAGATGAAGGCTGTTGATACCTCGCGCTTCACAGCGGAGGAAAAGGCTGAATTTAACGCGGCTGTAAAGGCGGCTGAGGACGCGATTGAAAACACAAACATGAGCTCCGAGGATTATAACGCTGTTAAAGAAAACTTCTATGAAGTAACCAACAGAGTAATCAACGGCGTTCAGCCCGAACCTGAAGAAGAATCAAAGTTCGATTTTGAGTCGATTCTCTTTAAGATTTTTAAGTTTGCCAATACTGTTCTCTTTAAGCTTTTCGGCGGCAAGGGCTTCAGCGAAATGGGCTGCATTAATCTTTTTAAATAATATTAAGGCATAAAAAACGGATTCTGACTTTTATCGGTCAGAATCCGTTTTCATATATGGTTTATATATGGTTTTTATTCCGCTTCTTTCTTTTTGTTGTCAGAAATCATCTTTTTGGTGATGACGCTCGCAATGAGAAGGAATACGATAATGATAACAATGGGAATCGCCACAACCCACGGAGCCTCGCCGACATTTTTAAGAACGTAGCCGAAGAGGGAATAGGCGATTACGAGGGGCAGATTGCCTACAAAAGAGCCTGCCATGTAATTCTTATATGATATGTTCATGGCTCCGAAAAGGAGGCTTGAAAGGTCGCCGGGGAGAATGCCCGCGAATTTGAATACCGCTGTCAGCTTGAATTCGTTTGTGCCTGCGAAATCGTCGATTTTCTTAATCGCCTTGAATTTTTTCGACAGCGTTTCGACCATTCCCGCGCCTGTGAATTTACCGAGGAAATAGGGGATTGAAAGGCTCAGAACTACCGAAATAAGATTAACGCCCACGGCGAGGAAAAAGTTCGGCAGCATGTAGCCGCAGATTGAAAAAATAACCGCAGGAGGGAAAACCAGCGCGAAGGATTTTACTACCGAAACTCCGATGATTATCAGAGAGACCATCATCGCTCCGCCCTGAATCATCTGGCTGAGATTTTTGATGTTGCTTACCTTGATGTTGTATTTCTGAATAAGATAAATTCCGATAACAACAAACGCTACGAGGAGCACGCCTGTTGCAATCTGAAGTATTTTTATCAGCTTACTGTAGTCTTTTTTTGTTTCTGTCGCCATACTTTTACACTCCTGATTTTATTTTTTAACCGCTTCATAGCATTTTTGTATATTATATAACACAAAAAGATAAAAGTCACTATGTTTTTTGAAATTATTTATTGCTTTAAAGAGAATAAATTTGTATAATAATAGCAGATGTAAAGGAGGCTCATTCTATGAACCCTTATTATAAATTAGTCTTCGCGATGCTGCTGCCTGTTGCCGCTTCTGTAGTTTTGTATCTGCTTGATAAAAAGACAGCCTTCGGCAAGATAAATAAAAACGTAAAACAGGTTGTTTTCGGTATTGTTTTCGGTCTTATCGCCGTTTTCGGTACTGAGTTCGGTGTACCCATAAACAACGCTCAGCTTAACTGCCGTGACGCGGCGGTGCTGACCGCGGGTCTTATGTTCGGCGCTCCGGCCGGAATAATAGCCGGCGTTATCGGTGCCGTTGAGCGGTGGATAGCCGTCGCATGGGGAATAGGCACATTCACAAGAATCGCCTGCAGTGTTTCCACTCTTATCGCGGGATTCTATTCGGCATTCCTGCGTAAATTCATGTTTGAAAATAAAAAATCAGGTACCTTCATTTCTCTTGCCATAGGCGTTGTTATGGAGGTCTTCCATCTGACGATGATTTTCATCACCAACATGGCAGAGCCTACAAAGGCGATGAATGTTGTGGGCGCCTGCTCAATACCGCTTATTGCCGCCAACGGTCTGTCGGTTATGGCGGCGGCGTTTGTGCTGACGCTGCTCAGCAGAGAGAGCAGTATCAAAAAAAGCAGCCAGACGAGAATTTCCCAGACCATTCAGCGCTGGCTTTTGGTGACGGTTGTGCTTGCTTTTGCGGTAACGTCATATTTCGTATTCAATCTTCAGAATCAGCTCGCAAAGTCACAGTACGATTCACTTTTAAGCCTCGCTCTTGATGAAACCGCGGCTGATATAACCGATGCTTCAGATGCCAATCTTCTTTCAATCACAAGAAAGGTCTCCAAGGAAATTGAAACAGAAAGTCTCGAGTCAGTGGCGGAAAAATACAATCTTGCCGAAATCAGTGTTATTAATAAAAAAGGCATAATTGAAAAAAGCACATTCGACGGTTTTATCGGTTTTGATATGTCCTCGGGCGAGCAGGCAAAAGAATTCCTGTGTCTCCTTGACCATACAAAAGAATTTGTTCAGGACTACGGCCCTATCACATACGACCCGTCTATTATGAGAAAGTATGCAGGCGTCAAAACTGAAAACGGCTTTGTACAGGTTGGTTATGACGCTGAGCAGTTCCAGAGCGATATTGCCGCTCAGGTTGAGGGAATAACGAAAAACCGCCATGTAGGTCAGAGCGGATATATTCTTATTGTTGACGAAAAATATAATCTTATCAGCGCTCCCGAGGGGATTCTCAAAAGGAATATTTCTTCTGCCGCGCAGGGACTCAACACAGCTGAGGAAAATGCAACTCTGTCAGCTGTAGTCAATAACGAAAAAGCGTTCTGCCGTTATATTATTGATGAGGGTTATTATATTATTTCGGTATTGCCCGAGAAAGAGGCTTTCCAGCTTCGAAATATAGCTCTTTACGTTAATTCCTTTATGGAAATTCTTGTTTTTGCCATTTTATTCGGACTCATTTATTTCCTTATAAAGCAGGTTGTTGTCAATCAGATAAAGAGCATCAACAAATCCCTTGCGAAAATCACCGGCGGCGACCTTGACGAGGTGGTTAACGTACGCTCCAATGAGGAGTTCGCCTCACTTTCTGATGATATCAATTCCACCGTCGACACTCTTAAGCGGTATATTTCAGAGGCGTCGGCGAGGATTGACGCCGAGCTTGAGTTCGCCAAAAATATTCAGGCTTCAGCGCTTCCGAATATTTTCCCCGCATTCCCGAAGCGTAAGGATTTTGATATCTACGCGAGCATGAATCCCGCTAAAGAAGTGGGCGGCGACTTCTATGACTTTTATCTTACCGATAATGATACGCTGAATATGCTTATCGCCGATGTTTCGGGCAAGGGAATTCCCGCGGCGATGTTTATGATGCGCGCCAAAACAGAGCTTAAGAGCCTTACAGAGGCTGGTCAGCCTGTCTGCGATGTTTTTACAAACGGAAACCGTGCTCTTTGCGAGGGTAATGACGCGGGAATGTTTGTTACCGCGTGGCAGGGCGGCGCAGACCTTACAACGGGAATTGTAAGATTTGCCAATGCAGGCCACAATCCTCCGCTTGTTAAGCGCGGGGACGGAAAATTTGAGTATCTCAAATCCCGTGCCGGTTTTGTACTTGCGGGTATGGACGGAGTTCAGTATAAAACTCAGGAGCTTCAGCTGACACCGGGAGATATAATCTATCTCTATACAGACGGTGTTACCGAAGCCACCGACGCGGATAATCAGCTTTACGGCGAAGAGAGGCTTCTCCAAGCTATAAATTCAAAAGAATTTGAGGATATGAAATCTCTTTGCGAATTTATAAAAGCTGACGTGGATTCCTTTGCGGACGGCGCTCCTCAGTTTGATGATATTACTATGATTGCGTTCAGATATATCGGTACAGAGCCTGCACCGTCGATACATTTTGATAACGCCTGCATTAACGATATCGCGGCTGTTACCGAATTTGTTGAGTCAGAGCTTGAAAAGATTGAATGCCCGATGAAGGCGGTTATGCAGATAAGCGTCGCCATTGACGAAATTTACAGCAATATTGTCAAGTACGGCTATAAGGATACTCATGGCCCCGTTACTGTTAAATTCATCTATAAAGAAGAAAACAGAGCCGTTTACATTCAGTTTACGGATGAGGGCATACCGTATAATCCGCTCGTTAAAGAGGACCCCGACGTTACTCTTTCGGCAGAGGAACGCTCAATCGGCGGCCTCGGAATATATGTCGTCAAGAAAACCATGGACGATATGAAGTATAAATACGAAAACGAGCAGAATATTCTTACAATTAAAAAATTTATATAAAAACAGGAGGAATGTATTATGATGAAAATAGGTGTTATTCCTGATTCTTTCCAGGTGCCTTTTAAAGAGGCGGTTGTGCTTGCGCGTGATATGGGAGTGCAGGGACTCCAGCCCTATGTAACAAGAGGAGAGATGGACCCTCAGAATCTTTCAAAATCTGACAGAGCGGATATTCTGAAATTTGTCAGGTCAAACGGTCTCGAGTTCTCAGCTCTTTGCGCTGATTTCGGAATGAATTTCAAGTCAGCCGATAACGAAGAGGAAATAAAAAGAACCAAATCCATGATGGATTTAGCTCTCGACTTTGACACTCACATTATCACAACTCATATCGGCAAGGTGCCCGAGGATGAGAACTGTGAGGAGTATTATAATATGGTTCGCTCCATAGAGAAGCTCGGTAAATACGGCGACGAAATCGGCGTATGCTTCGCAACTGAGACAGGTCCCGAAATGGCGGCTTCCCTTAAGGGCGTACTTGATAAGGCGGATACAAAATCAGCCAAGGTAAACCTTGACCCTGCGAATCTTTTTATGTGCGCAGGTGAAAATCCCGTTAATTCGGTCAGAGTGCTTCACGATTATATTGCTCATACCCACGCTAAGGACGGCATGATGCTCCCCGACGGCAGTCATAAAGAATACCGTCTGGGTGACGGCGGTGTGCCTTTCTTTGAGTATATTTCCACACTTAAGCATTTCGGTTATGACGGATTCCTCACTATTGAAAGAGAAGCAGGGGAGACGAGAATGGCTGATATCGCTCATGCGGTTAAATTCCTCAGCGGAATTCTCGAAAAGCTCTACTGATAAATTACATACTGCATAATAAAACCAGCCGAAGGAAATCTCCGCGGCTGGTTTGCTTTTTATTAAGATTTAAATGCAGGAATTTACAAAATCCACAGGTACATCCATTCTTTCGGCCGTCTGTTCGGGTGTCAGTCCGCTGTTTATGAAGCGCCTGCATACGGTCTTCATGTTTTCGCCGACTTCGATAATGTGCCTGTCGGGGTCATAGAATCTTACAACACGCTGTCCCCATGAATGTTCCTTAACGGGGTGGACATATTCGATATCGCATTCTTTTATTCTTTCAGCGAATCCGTCAAAATCGTCCTCTTCAAAATATATTTCGAAGTTTTTTCCTCCGAAGACAATATCATCCGCACTGATAAAGCTTCTGTATGTCTCAGCAGTCTGTAAAGACAGGCCGCCTGTCAGCGTTTTATTGGCTCCGAAGTCCGTGATTACGTCGAGACCGAGAACTTTTTTATAAAACTTAACGGATTTGTCTATGTCTTTTACCACAAGCATGGGATTTTTTAACTGCATTTATGTTTACCTCTTATGATTCAGTTAACTTCAGCGAGAACTGATTTTTCCATGTTTTCTCTTGTTCGCTCTTTCCATTCGGAATACAGCTTATTGAATTTTTCGGGTGAGGGGGTTTCGATATTGCTTGCCCCCGCGTTCAGTGCCGAGTAAATATCAATTTCAGTTGAAGCATTACCGACGATAAAAACGATGCCGCGCTGATTAAGTGCCTCTGCCAGCTCTTCCGTAATATCCTTGCTGTCGATTATCACACCGGAGATTCCGTATTCTTTTTCCAGTTCTTTTATCTCGTTAAGTGATTTCTTTACGTCCCTGTCGGGCTCGTAGTTAAAGAAAATACCGGCGGCTGTTGAATCACCTGAAATAAGGCTGTATCTGTTTTGGTCAATGCCTGAGATTATTACCTTGCCGCTCATATTGTATTTCGAGAAAAGCTCATTGAATACAGAAAGCGAGCCTAACTGCCTGAGCCTGAGGTTGATAACATATGATGAATATTTTTCCTCATTCATCAGCTTGAAAATCTCTTCAAGTCTGAGAGTGTCTTTGGTAATATCATCATAACTGCCGCATATGACGGGTATATTATCCTCATTGAAGCATAAATCGAGAGTAACAGTGTTCGCTCCGAGTCTTATAGCTTCTTTTACAGAAGCAACGGAATTTTTGCTCCCGTCAATCTCAACAGAATCGGATATTATATTAAGATCCCCGTATGTTTCAAGCTTCTGATTAAGATAGGAGGCAATCTGTTCCTCTTCTTTTTTATGCTTTATACCTGCGGATATCAGAACAGCGGCAATAACCGAGACGGCAAGCAGAACGGCAATAATTGCAATGAGTTTTTTATTGCTTACAAGCTTTGACATCTTTTCTCTGATGCTCAAAGTTTTTCACTCCCTGCCGCTTTCGCGGTGATTTCTTTAAGTCTGTCCATTTTGAGTTCGATGTCTTTAATCAGCTGAATCTGTGCACGGGCGCGCTGGAGATTGTGCTTAGGATTGGAGATTTTAAAGTATGTATCGCCCTCAAGATAGTCTGTGAGGAAGCGCATAGCAACCTCTGCAGTGAGAAGCTTCACAGCAAAGGGGAGAAGTTCAATTTCTTTTTTGGTGAGTGAGCCTGCCGTTCCGTCAAGAAAACCTGAGACGTATGAAGAATAAATTTCTTCGCTGATACCCATTTTTGAAATATCGGGAACATCTTCGGCCGCAGTTGAAGCGCTTGTACGTACGCCGTCACCGAAATCATAAAGAGCGGAACCGGGCATGATTGTATCAAGGTCAATAACACAGATGGCTTTTTTTGAGGTGCTGTCAAAGAGAACGTTGTTTATCTTAGTGTCATTATGGGTTACTCTTAAGGGGAGCTCACCGCTTTTAAGCATGTCTGTGACAACAGAGGCCTCATCCTTATATGAAAGAAGAAAATCAATCTCTTCCTTAACCTCAGCCGCTCTGCCTACAATATCTTTCTCAACTGCGTTGCAGAGATTCTTATATCTGCCGGGTGTGTAATGGAAATCCTTTATTGTTTCATAGAGCTTCTCGCCGTCGAAATCCTTAAGGAGATACTGGAATCTGCCGAAGCCTTTTGCCGCTTCGTATATCTCATCATATGTGAATTTATCGCTGAGTGTGTAGCACTCGTCGATATAGACATAGCTTCTCCAGCATTCGCTCTCGGAGTCTCTGTAATATAAATCCCCGTCAACGGTCTTAAGAAATTTCAGAGACTGTCTTTCGGGATTTTCACCGTTTTCACGAAGCTTCTGTGCAAGATAATCCGTAACGGAGGTTATATTTGCCATAAGCTCATCGGGATTTTTAAATACGTTAGTATTGATTTTCTGAATAATATATGTTTTTTCTGAAAATTCAGCCTTATAGGTTGTGTTTATAAGACCTTCGCTTATGGGGGTTATCTTAACAAGACTGCCCTCAAAGGGGAATTTTGAAATAAGTTCCTTCATTTGATTATCCATAGCTTTTCTCTCCTAAATTTATGCTGAATCAATTATACAATTATAATTGCAAATAGTCAACGATTTGTTTGTTCTTTGCTATTGAAATAAAAAAAATCATATGATATAATTTAAAAAATGTCTGTCTGATGACGGCATCAATTAAACCGATTTGTCAGTGTTAATGACTATATGCAAATAAACTGCAATTACTTGCGGATAAGGAGTGTTTTTATGAAAAAATTTATTTCTTTAGCAATGGTTCTTATTATGATATTCAGTCTCTCTGCCTGCGGGGGCAACCCGTATAAGAACATGACTGACGAGCAGATGCAGGAGGCGCTGGAAAAAGATACACTCTTTGAGCTTTTCTGCTATTACGGCAACGGCAATCAGGATAAAACCGATAATGAAATTTCAGTTCATTTCCCTGCGGACATTTATGACAGTGAAAAGGACGTGTTCTATGACCCTGACAACGAAACACTCATTCAGTTTTACGGTGAAAAGGTATTTTATGATAAAGAAGGCAACGAAATAAAAGAGGAAGATTTAAAACTTGGCGCACTCCTCAAGGTCGTATATAACGGCGAAGCATACAGTAAGAATCCTATCGTCCTCAAGGCTGTTAAGATTACTGTTTGCGATTAATTTCAGGTGATTAGACCGCATGGTCTGATTATAAATTTTATTATTCAGGAGATTGCTTTTTGAAAAAGTACAGTACAACGGAGATTGCAGCATAACCGGGAGGTTTGCGCGCAATCAGCCAGCCTCCCGCTGAGAAGCTATTGAAGTCAACAATTTTCAGGAGGAAAAATAATGAATAAAAATGACTGCACTATTCGTTTGGAAAAAACAGAAGATTACAGAGAAGTTGAGAACCTTGTCAGAGAAGCATTCTGGAATGTTTACCGACCCGGATGCAGTGAGCACTATGTGATTCATGTGCTCAGAGATGACCCTGCGTTTGTTAAAGAGCTTGATTTTGTGATGGAGCAGAACGGACGGATTATCGGGCAGAATATGTTTATGAAAACGGTTATTGATTCCGATGACGGGAGAGTGATTCCCGTTCTGACAATGGGACCTATAAGTATTACCCCTGAGCTTAAGCGTAAAGGGTACGGTAAAAAGCTGCTTGATTATTCTTTGCAGAGGGCCGCTGATATGGGTTTCGGAGCCGTTCTGTTTGAGGGCAATATCGGTTTTTACGGCAAAAGCGGATTTGATTATGCCGTTGAATTCGGTATACGCTACCATGATTTGCCCGAGGACGCGGACGCCTCATTCTTCCTGTGTAAAGAGCTTGTCACGGGCTATCTTGACGGCGTTACGGGTGTTTACCGCACACCGCAGGGGTATTATGTTGATGATTCTGATGTTGAAGAATTCGACAGGGATTTCCCCGAAAAAGAGAAACTGAAGCTTCCGGGACAGCTGTTCTGAACAATAGTTTAATATTAACTGCGGAGGCCGGCACGTTAGTGTCAGCCTCCTGCTTTTTATAAAAAATAAACCGGCGGAAGAGTGAATTTCTTCTGCCGGTTTTGTCTGTGCGGATTTATTCTACTGATTTAAGTGATGCAACAGTGTCGAGATTCTTGAGGTGTCTGTGCACAAGGAACCATACAACGGCGGCAAAAACTGCGGTTATCACAGTGGCGAGCACATAGCTCCACCAGTAAATATTTCTGCCGAACATCGCGATGTTGACCTCGGCGATTGAAATAACAACTCTGTGAAGAACGGTTCCGCCTGCAAGGCCGATAAGAATTCCCGCGATTGTCATGAATATATTTTCACGGTAAACATATGCTGTAATCTCACTGTCTGTGAAGCCGAGAACCTTAATTGTCGCGATTTCGCGAAGTCTTTCCTGTACACTGATATTGGTAAGGTTATACAGAATAATCAGCGCAAGCAGGCCCGCGGCGACAATAAAGATACCGATAATTACATCAAGTCTGTCAATAACAGCGTTAAACGATTCAATCATAACATCTGTTGACGCAACACCCGTGACGTTGTTATAAGAGAACAGGTCGTCCGCGAGATTCTGTCCGTCTGCTTCGGCGGTGAAGTTCTCAAGACGGAGAACGATGTTCTTGTATTCGGGCGTTTCACCGAATATCTGAGAATATAAATTCGGCGAAATATAGATATAATGGTCAAGATAGTTTTCCGCAACCTTCGCAACGGGAACAGAATAGTCTTTGCCTGCAGATGTTCTGAGTATGATTGAATCACCTTTTTTGACGCCTGTATCCTTTGAAAGCTTTTCAGTGATTACTACACCTTTATCGGTAAGACCGATACCCATGTGTCTGCTTCTTGTACGGAGACTGAAAAAGTCAGAAAGATTTTCTGCTTTTTCGGGTATGATAACGTGTGCGGAAATTTTATTATCGGGTGATAATACGGTCATGGTTTTGGATATAACAAGCATGCCTTTCTTAACGCGTATATCTTTCTTAATGCTTTTGAGCGTTTCGCTTTCATTGGGGATCTGCGCCTCGTCAAGGGTTACCATAAGGTCATATCTTGTTATTCCGTTTTCGCCGTACTGAGCTGCAATCATCGTGTCAATGGAATTGCTCAGTCCGAATGCCGTGAGAATAAGAGTAGTACAGCTTGCTACGCCGATAATCGTCATAATCATACGCCGTTTGCTTCTGAACATATTACGCAGCGTAACTATGGAGCCGAAGGAAAGGGTATTCCATATGGTTGTAAAGCGCTCGAGGAAAATCCTTTTGCCGGGCTTGGGTGCCTTAGGTCTCATAAGATGAGCGGCCTGAACCTTAAGCTCGCTGCGGCAGGCGATTCTTGTGGCGATAATTGTAACCGCGAAGGCAAATGCCGCACCGCAGATGATATAAAACCAGTTAAATCTTATCTCAATGTCAGGCAGTCTGTACATCATTCCGTAGGCCTTGTTTATTGCCTGCGGAAGAATCAATGTGCCTGAGACTGCGCCGATTATTATGCCCGCCGTACACGCAAGCGCGGCATATTCATAGTATTTTCTGAGAATTTTTGTGTTTCCGTAGCCGAGAGCTTTAAGCGTACCGAGCTGCATGCGCTCTTCCTGAACCATTCTTGTCATCGTTGCAAGGCATATGAATGCCGCAATTACGAAGAAGAAAACAGGGAAAACGTTAGCTATGGCGTTGATGTTTTCAAGACTCTGACCGTAGCTTTCGTGACCGGGCAGGTCATCCTGATATGAAATGACCCACATTGAGCTGTTAAGCTCGTCAAGGAATAACTGAGCCTTGTCAATGTTTCCCTGAGCATTGCTGAGTTCCAGCTTAACGTCATGCTCAATATCAGCGTATTGCTTTTCCGCTTTTTCAAGTCTTGTCTTAGCCGCTTTAAGGTCAGCCTCACCGGCGGTGATTTTCTGATTGCCGGTGCTTTCTTCATAAAAGAGTCTCAGCTGTGATTCTGTAATGGCAATTTTTGATGCCTGTAGGGACAGCTCTGACTGTGAAAGCTTGTTGTTGAAAATTGAAAGAGCTTCCTGACCTGCCTGAAGTCTTTTGATATCCGCTTCGTATCCGTAAAGTATTTCCTGATTTTTCTCGTAGGTTGCTTCACGTTCTTCAACGGTAATCTGGAGCGACTGATACTTTGAAGAAGCACTGTCATATTCGCTCTTGGCCTTTGAACGGGCATTGTCAGCTTCGTTTCTTTTGGATTTAGCTGTGTCCAGCTCTCCTGAAAGTCTGTTGCATTTGGCAGTGTATTCGCGTACTCTTGAATTAATTGTTTCAATAGGAGTGAGAGATTCCTCAGTCCACTCAGCCTGCTGCTTTTTATATTTTTCAAGGGTGCTCTGTGCTTCGCTGAGAGCGGATTCTTTATCTGAAACAGCTTTAAGTGAGGACTGATATGTTGATTCAGCTTTATCCCACGCTGTTTTTGCAGAGTTCTTTTCTTCTTTGCAGGTTTCAAGATTTGTTTTAAGCTTATCAATTTCCTGCTTGTCTTTTTTCTGACTTTTCAGAAAGTCGTTATAAATCTGTTTTGCCTTGGATACCGAACCGCTGAGCTCATTGCCTTTATCTCTGGCGTCTGCCTTATCGGCCTCGTGAGCGTCTTTGCTTTGACTGTATCTTTCTTTTGACGCTTCAAGCTGGTCCTTTGCGGCTTCAACGCGAGCCTCAAGCTGTTTCTTTTCGGCCGCAATGTCATTTCCGCCTGTGTCAATATAATTCTGAATATCGTTGATTCTTTTCAGTGCCGCTTCAAGCTTTTTAGTTGTATCTTTTTCGAGAGCCGCGTAATCTTTTTTGCCTGTCTCAATTTTTTCAGAGTATTCATCTTTAACATCTGCGAGTCTTGCTGAAATACTCTGCTGAGAAAAGCTTTCGATTTCGCTGCCTATTTTTTTAACGGTGTTTTTGTATTCATCTGAATAGAAATCGTAGGAAGCTTTGTCGTCTATTACCACATAAGCGTTTGTATAGTTTTCCTGAACAAAGCGGTCTTCATTAATATAAATGAACATACCGAGTGTTCCGGAAGCGATGTCGGATGTTCCTCTTTCAAAAGAGATATACATGGGGGAGGCGACAGTGCCTACAATAGTGTAATTAACTGATTTGAAAACACCGTCAAGGCTCTCACCGTCACCGCTGAGGGTTATTGTGTTGCCTACAGCAAGCTCAGAGTATGCCTCGGCGGCCCTGTAATCAATAACGCATTCGTTCTTTTTCTGCGGCAAGCGGCCGTCAATCAGGTCTATTCTGTTGATATAAGAATTGTCCGCAGTTCCGTTTTTGCAGAATTCTTCCGCCGCTTTGAAGTCCATGCTCATAACGCGGCAGGACATAGCTCCGCCGTAAACGGGGTTTACAATTCCCGTTTCGCCGACGAAAACAAGAGTATCGGCATACTTGACGCCCTGAGCTGCGGCAACGCCGTCAACGTCAGATATTTTTTTAACTTCTTCACTTGTGAACCCGATAGTTGAAAAAGCCTCTATATCCATAAGATTATTTTTAACAAAATAATCATTGGCGGTCTTTCTCATATCGGGAGAAGCGGATTTCATTCCGACAAAAAAGCTGATGCCCAGCGCGATTATTGCAACGATAGAAATAAAGCGCGTGAGACTTTTCTTAATGGAACGGAATAAATCCTTTCTCAACGGTCCGTTCATAAAGTTACCATTCAATCCTTTCAATCGGTACGGGAGTTTCGTTAATTTCAATGCGGTGAATTTTACCGCTGCGCATGGTGATGACTCTGTTTGCCATGGGGGTTATGGACTGGTTGTGAGTGATTATTATTACTGTCATTCCTATAGCGCGGCTTGCGTCCTGAAGGAGCTTGAGTATCTGAATACCTGTTTCATAGTCAAGAGCGCCTGTAGGCTCGTCGCATAGGAGAACCTTCGGCCTTTTTACAAGGGCTCGGGCAATGGAAATTCTCTGCTGTTCACCGCCTGAAAGCTGAGCGGGAAAGTTGCCTGCTCTGTCTTCAAGACCTACAAGCTCGAGCACCTTCATGCTGTCAAGAGGATTGTCGCTGAGTCTTGCAACCAGCTCGATATTTTCATAAGCTGTAAGATTCTGAACGAGGTTGTAAAACTGAAAAACAAATCCTACATCGTGACGTCTGTATAATGTGGATTCGTGTCTGCTCATAGCCGTAACAACTCTGTCATCAACAACCACATTGCCTTTATCGCAGGTGTCCATACCTCCGAGAATATTAAGTACGGTAGTTTTACCTGCGCCGCTGGGGCCGACTATTGTGCAGATTTCACCGCGCTCAACATCAAAGCTGACGTCAGACAGCGCGTCAAGGTAAACCTCGCCCAGTCTGTATCTTTTAGAAACATTGTGAAATTCAATAAAAGCCATAATTACACCTCAGTGAATATTCATTTTGTCGCGATAGTCAGAATTTCAAGCGCGTCATAAGAATTAACCGCGCCGTTTGAGTCGATATCCGCCCGCTTCGCTTCTTCGGGTGATATTGTTTCCATTCCCACCGCATATCTGAGTACCGTAAGAGCGTCAACAGATGAAACATATCCGTCACCGTTAACATCACCCGGAGCAAATTCCGGCTTATCATCGTGCTTGATGCCGTTCTGTCCGTAATCGGGCACGCCATAGTAAACAATAACGGTGTCATTGTAATAGAACTGTCTTCCGCTGTCTTTATAATATTTAATATCATAGACTCTGTCAGATGTGTTGCCCTCAAGGGCGTAGATGAATTCATCGTCAACCTCATAAACAAGGCCAACATGGTCAGCCTCGGGGTCAGAGTCATTGCTTATATAAATAATGTCACCCTTCTGAGGCTCGTGCTCAGAAAAAGAGTATATTTCCGTTTCTCCGAAGTTGCCGCCGCAGCCGTCGGCCCAGGAGTTATTGCTGATAATGCTTTCGGGTATCTGCGCCTGCCTTGCACACCAGCTGATAAACACAGCGCACCAGCCGACGTTATATCCGTACCATCTGCAGTATTCGGTGCAGTCAGCGTGTCCCGTTCCGAAGCCGCTCAGGTCACTGTTGCCTGCGCCCTCGTGATAATTTTTCTGAGACAACGCAACATTTATTAAATCGTCAATATAATTGCCTGTCAGCTCAACCGCGGTCAGCTGAGTGTAGTAGTCGCCTGATTTATATGATTCCGAAACCTCATATGAAGGGGAGAGGGCATTGACTCCCGTGACAACGAGCGATAAAATCAAAAATGCCGACAGAAAAACAGAAATAAATCTTTTCATAGCATACTCCCTCATCATATATTTAATCTGATTATATCACGCCGATAAAAATAATTCAAGATAAGTAGTACAATGTTAATGAAAATATAACAAATAAAAACAAAAAAATATAAAAAAATTGTCTTCCAATTTTGCAAATCTGTGTTATAATAAAGCTGTTATGGAAGATTTGGCTTAAATCTTTAAACAAATTTTCAGGAGGTAAATTATGGATCAGCAATTAAAACCTTTATTTACGCCGTGGAAAATCGGCAACTGCGAAATTAAAAACCGTATAGTTTTAACAAGTATGGGCGGTACAGACCTTTTCGGATGGATGGAAAAGAACCATTTCGATAAGGACGGCGCAAAGTTTATTCTTGAAGTAGCCAAGAACAACTGCGGTCTTGTTCTTCCCGGCTGTCAGCCTGTTTATAATCCCATGTTCGGTCAGTGGCTTCATAAAAACAAAAAGATGTATGAAGACCTTAAGAAGTGGATGCCCGAATTCCACAAGACAGGCGCCAAGCTTTTTGTTCAGCTTACCGCAGGTTTCGGCCGTTCCTTCACAATCAGCAGCATGATGGAGAGCCTCTATTCAAACTCCGTTCTGCGCAAGGTCAGCAAGCCTTTTATGGACCTTGACAAAATCACAGCTTCAGCTTCACCCTCTCCCAACCGCTGGTCAGACAAGGTTCCCTCAAGAGAGATGACCAAGGAAGAGATTCAGGATTTCATCAACTCTTTTGCTCTGAGCGCAAAGATGCTCAAGGACGCGGGCGTTGACGGTGTTGAGGTTCACGCAGTTCATGAAGGTTATCTTCTTGACCAGTTTACCCTTAAATATGTAAATAAGCGTACTGACGAATACGGCGGCTCATTTGAGAACCGTTACCGTTTCGCTGTTGAAATCGTTAAGGCAATCAAAAAAGAGTGCGGCAATGATTTCCCCGTTTCACTTCGCTACAGTGTTCTTTCCAAGACAAAGGGCTTCCGTCAGGGTGCTATCCCCGGTGAGGATTATGTTGAAGCCGGCCGCGATATGGAAGAGAGCGAAAAGGCTATCAAGTATCTCTCAGACGCAGGCTATGATATGTTTAACTGTGATAACGGTACATATGACGCATGGTACTGGGCTCATCCTCCCGTATATATGCCCGAAAACTGCAACCTCGCTGATGTAGAGCATATCAAGAACTTCACAGATAAACCCGTTGTATGCGCAGGCCGTCTTGACCCGAAGGTTGCCGCTGACTCAATCGCTGCAGGCAAGCTTGACGGTGCAGGCTTCGCACGTCCATTCCTCGCAGACCAGGAATGGGTTACAAAGCTTCTCAACGGCAAGGAAGAGGATATCCGTCCCTGTATTCTCTGCCACAACGGATGCTTCAATATGTGCCATTACAAGGGCGTTCCCAATGACCAGGAACTTTCCGACAGCCTTCATCTTGCTCGCTGCGCTGTTAACGCTGAAACAATGCAGTGGAACAAGCATTATATCAAGAAGACAACTTCTCCCAAGACCGTTCACATCATCGGCGGCGGTATAGGCGGTATGGAAGCTGCACGTGTTCTTAAGGAGCGCGGACACAATCCCGTTATTCATGAGAAGAGCGGCGTTCTCGGCGGTACATTTATTCCCGCATCAGCTGAGAGCTATAAGGGCAAGCTCCGTGAGCTCCTTGAGTGGTACCGTCTTCAGATGAAGAAGATGAACATTGAGGTTAAGCTCAATGATGAAGTCAAGGACGTTTCTGCATTCGGTGACGCTCCGATAATCATTGCTACAGGCTCCAATCCCATTAATCTTACAGGCAAGCTTCCCGGATTTGAGAAGACTGTTGAAGGCTGTGAATTCCTTAACGGCACAAAGACAGTCGGCGATAACGTTGCTGTTATCGGCGGCGGACTTACAGGCTGTGAAATCGCTTATGAAATCGCACTTCAGGGTAAGAAGGGTTCCAACGTTGAGATGAAGGATGACCTTGTAAGCCAGAAAGGCGTTTGCCTTGCAAACTCTTCATATCTCCGTGAGTGGTTTGCTCTTAACGAAGTACCTGTATATCTTGAAACAAGACTTACAGAGGTTAAGGATGACTGCATCGTATGCGTTGATAAGAACAACAAGACAATCGAGATTCCCTGCGATTCAGTTATCAGCTGCATGGGTTACAGACCCAACCCGCTCACAACTGAAAAGGCAAAGAACATCTATCTTGTTGGTGACTGCCTTGCAATCGGCAACCTCCGCTCAGTTATCTGGCGTGCATATGATGTTGCCATGAGCATAAAATAAAATAAGCTGAACGTCAGAATTCGGCATAATATTTGAATTATATCCCTTACTATAACGGTAAGGGATATTTTTTTGCGCCCGAAAGGAGGAATAGCATGAGTGTAAAAATAGTGACCTCACAGCAGAAAATGACAGCGTATCTTGACGGAGAAATCGACCACCATACGGCGGCGTCAATCAGAGAGGAACTGGACAGAGAGATAATGCTCAGAAAACCTGAGGTGCTTAAGATTGATTTTGACAGTGTAACTTTTATGGATTCATCGGGTATAGGCCTTGTAATGGGCAGATACCGCACCCTTGCTCTCAGCGGCGGCAAGCTGATAGTGTCAAATCTTTCGACGCAGTTTTATAAAATCATGAAGCTGTCGGGACTTGAAAAAATCGCAACAATTAATAAAAGGGAGAACGCGTATGAAAGCAAAAAATGAATTCAGAATGACGGTTGAGAGCCGTTCGGTCAATGAGTCCTTTGTAAGAAGCTCTGTAGCGGCCTTCGCGGCTCAGCTTGACCCGACCCTTGAAGAAATTGCAGATATAAAAACCGCCGTCAGTGAGGCGGTTACAAACTGTATAGTCCATGCCTACGCTGAGCGTCTTGGCAGGATTTACATATATTCCGCAGTCTTTGATGACGGCCGAATCAAAATCTCAGTCCGTGACAAGGGCTGCGGAATAGCCGATGTCAAAAAGGCACGTGAGCCGCTTTTCACAACTCTCGGCGGCGAAAGAGCGGGCCTCGGATTCGCTGTAATGGAGAGCTTTACGGACAAGCTGACAGTACGTTCAGCACCGGGCAGAGGTACTACAGTAACAATGATAAAGAAAATCGGCGGGCGTGAAGCAGAATGAATCCCGAAGAAAGAGATGAGAAGATACAGGCTAATTTAGGCCTTGTTCACGCCTGTGCGAGACGTTTCACTGGCAGGGGAGTTGAGTATGACGACCTTGTTCAGGCAGGTTGTGTGGGACTCATAAAGGCAGTTGATAACTTTGATGGCAGCCGCGGATTTTCCTTTTCCACTTACGCCGTTCCTGTAATTCTCGGTGAGATAAAGCGCATTTTCAGAGATGACGGTACGGTGAAAATCAGCCGTATTATTAAGGAACGCGGCCGCAGAATAGCCGAATTTACTCAGGAATATACCCGAATCCACGACAGGGAACCTCAGCTCAGCGAGCTTGCGGTGGCGCTTGGTATAACTGAGGAGGACGCGGCGCAGGCGATAAACGCGTCACTGCCTGTGTTTTCTCTTACCAATGACGATTCTCAGCGTGATTTTGATGTGCCTGTGGAGTCATACGATAACGATATATCTGACAGAATCGCCCTCGCTCAGCTTCTGTCGCGACTCGACAGCCGAGACAGAAAACTCATAGAGCTGCGCTATTTCAAGGGACTGACTCAGACCAAAACCGCCGAAAAGCTCTCTATGACTCAGGTGCAGGTCAGCCGCAAAGAAAAAGCAATCCTGAAATCCCTGCGTAAGAGTCTAGGATAAAAAAATCCTCCTTTACAGGAGGATTTTAAGTAATATTATGAATTCGAGTAAAGAGCGTTGAATCAGATAACAGTTACCACGACTTTAATAAACCTCAAAGCTCTTTATTGTGGCGAAGCCGCGGGTTTTCTTTATTTCAAGCTTGATTCTTCTTGCGTTCATGGGCGGCAGGTTGCAGACCTTTTTTCTGCCGACGGTCTTACCGGAATAAATCTTTTTCCACTTTCCGTCAAAGAAATAATACAGATTGAATTTTTCTATCTGCTGGCCTGTGGCGATGTTTTCGCAAAGAACAACTTTATTTATGAAATTCACCTTTTCCATATCGAGGGTGAGGGTGATTTTTTTGTCGTTTTCACTGCTTGCCCAGTAGCTTTTATCACTGCCGGCCATTTTCGCGCTGTGAAGCTCGTCGCGCTCACTGCTTGCGGTGAATTTGCAGCCCGCGGCGAAGTTTTCTCTGAATTCGAGACCCAGCTGTGCGCCGACAGTTATGAGAGCGTCAACGTCAGCCTGGTCTATTGTGCCTAAATGTGACGGGGGAATGCTCAGAGCGAACATTCCGTTGTTGCCTGCTGAATTGAAATAAATATCAAGAATATTTGAGAGCATCTTAAGGTCTGAGCCCTCTTCCTGGTGATAAAACCAGCCCTTGCGGATTGATGCGCTTGTGATAGGCGGATACCATACAAGCTCCTTGGCTTTTTTGATAACTCTGCGGCTGCCTAAATCCTGCTCAACAAGCCTTTTAACGGGGGCATTGTTAAGAAGATTGTAGGGTACAACATTCCATTCCTCACTGCGTGCGAAGCTGCCGCTGCTGCCTACCCAGCGTATATCAGGGCCGCATTCGATTATAACAGCCTCAGGCTGAAGCTTGCGGATAGTCTGATAATATGAAGCCCAGTCATAATGAAAATCGGTCTTCGTGTCTCTCGGAAGCCATACACAGCATATGTCGCCGTAGTCAGTCAGAAGCTCACGAAGCTGTTTTATAAAAACCTTGTTGTATTTCTCGGTGCCGAAGGTCTTTTCGTGCATATCGTAAGGGGAGATGTATACGCCGAATTTCAGATTTTCTTTTCTGCATTCATCAGCGACGAGCTTAACAATGTCACCCTCGCCGTCAAGCCACGGTGAGTTCTTAACGCTGTAGTCGGTTGACTCGCTGGGCCAAAGACAGAATCCGTCAGAGTATTTGCATGTGAGTACAAGTGCGTTCATGCCTGCGCTTTTTACGGTTCTGACCCACTGAGCAACGTCGAGCTCCGGAGGATTGAAATATTTCTCAGGCTCTCTTCCTGTGCCTACCTCGCTGTTGGTGTAGGTGTTCATACCGTAGGTGATGAGGGCAATGAAATCAAGGTCGCAGAACTCAAGCTGCGCCTTGGAAGGGACAATGGAATTGGCTCTTTTTATTAATTCTGAATCTCTCATATTGATACCTCTGATAGTTTTATACGACTATTCTACCATTTTTGTATGATTAAAGCAACATTTATTTTTTATTTCCGAGAATTCCGCCGATTCCGCCGCAGAGTATCATTGTTCCCATTGACGCCCAGCCGATATTGCTTACGGGTGCACGGTTAATTATCAGCGAAACGGCAATTACAATAAAGAACGCAGGCATCGCCGAGGCCATTCCGATAATAAGCCCGTTCCTTTTGACAGGCAGTATTGCGGCGATACCGCATATTATACCCGAAATACCGCTGAGTACGGGGACAATTACATTAAAGCACGAGGGCTCTGCATCTTTTTTATACACGATAAACGCCGCGGCCGCTGAGAGAATGAAAAATACAGCCGCACCGATAACCGAAGCGATTAATACTTTTTTGATAATGAAAATGATTCCGCCGTTCTGAACAGGCTTAGCTTTTCTGTGTTTTACAGGCATAAAAAATCCCCCTTTATACCAAAAGTATATTGGGGGAAAAGTTTATTTATGACGAATGATTTTGTGAGATGAATTTTTCGGAAGCTCTTCGCAGAGAGTGAAGCTTTTTATCGCCTTGTATGGGGCATTGTTTTCGTTGACTTCATTCACGATTTCTTTGACTCTGTCGTAGTCGGCGTCGGCGGCGATTTCAGCGCATACAGCCGAGTCCTCCTTGTCGGTGCTGCCCTCAAAAACAAGAGCTTCTCTGATTTCGGGGTAATCGGTGAGCTTCGCTTCAATCTCTTCGGGGTAGATGTTTTTGCCGTTGGGGGTAACGATTACGTTCTTGAGTCTTCCCGAGATATAGTAATAGCCGTCACTGTCTTTATAGCCTAAATCGCCTGTGTGGAACCAGCCGTCAGCGTCTCTCGCGTCAATGATATTTCCGTCATCGTCATAGTATCCGGGCGTTACCATCGGGCCTTTTACGCAGATTTCACCGACTCCGTTTTCGTCTTGATTAATGAGCATAATCTCAGTTGAGGGGAGCGGCTTGCCGACTGAAGCGGGATTGGGTGATTCATCATCGTTGCAGATTATAATCGGCGAGCATTCAGTCATGCCGTAACCCTGAATCGGAATAAGTCCGAGCGCGCCGAAGCCTGCGAGTGTTTCGCCGTCAACCATTGCCGCGCCGCAGACTATCATTTCCAGTTTGCCGCCGAGAAGCGCCATTGCTTTTTCCTTGTCTGTTTCAATAAACGGCTTGATCTTTTTGTAGAATGCTTCGAGCATCAGCGGAACAACAATGAGCATCTGCGGCTGGAATTCTTTAATATCACGGTAAATTGATGTGAATTTTTCGCCGTAGCAGATTGTAACTCCCTGTGAAAAACAGCACAGGAACGCCATATTGCATTCGTATGTGTGGTGAAGGGGAAGCAGCGAAAAAATCCTGCCGCCCGTGGGGAGTACAACTGTTTTCATTACGGAGAAAATATCACTGCATATATTGCCCTGAGTGAGCGCCACAGCCTTTGAACGGCCTGTTGTGCCGGAGGTGAAAAGAATAACCGACGGCGAGTCTTTGTCTTTTTCGGGCAGTGGAGAGTCAGTTTCGCGGCAGGAAATCTCTTCAAAAGGAATAACGCCGTCACCGCTGAAATCCATACCGATAACAAGGATATCATCATTTATAATATCCTTGATTTTTGAATAAACCTTTTCGTCTGTGATGATTGCCGCTGAGGACGAGCGGTTAAGGATATCAATAATATCGGCTGCGGGCAGCTCCTTGTCAACGGGTACAACATTTTTGCAGTAGATAGCTGAGGCGAGATAACCCGTGCACCATTCAACACGGTTTGTGCCGCATACGGCGACATTCTTATCCTCAAGTCCCTGTTCTCTCAAAAATGTACCGACGGATTTAATTTTGCTGTTAAAATCAATGTAGCCGATTTCAACGGTCACACCGCCTCTTTTTTGCAAAAAGGCGGGTGAATTGCCGAAATCAGCTGCGCAGTTATTTAAAATCTGTGTGAAATTGTTTAATTCTTTTACAGTATAGAACATATTGTCTCCTGTTTATTCCGCGTCTTCAATAAGCTTTGAAACAGCGGCTAATTTAATGCAAAGGCAAAGGACTTCAACAGCGGCTTCCAGTTCCTCAACGTCGGGGAAGGTGGGAGCGATTCTGATGTTGCTGTCATCAGGGTCGACTTTGTAGGGATATGTGGCTCCTACGGGAGTGAGCACAACACCTGCCTCTTTGCAGAGGTTGCCGACATTCTTTGCTGTACCGGGCATAACATAGAGACTGATGAAATAGCCGCCATTGGGATTTGTCCAGCGCGCTATTCCGAGACCGTCAAGCTCTGAGCTGAACGCATTGAGAACTGTCTCGAATTTGGGACGTACAATTTCAGCGTGCTTTTTCATATGAGCTTTTATGTTGTCGATATCCTTAAGAAAACGTGCGTGACGGAGCTGGTTGATTTTATCGTGTCCGATAATCTGAATTGTAAGGCGCTTCTTTATTGACTGAATGTTGTTCTCACTCGCGGCAAGAGCGGAAACGCCCGCGCCGGGGAATGTGATTTTTGATGTGGAAGCGACCTCGATGAACATATCCTCGCTGCCGTATTCCTTCGCGGCGTCAAATATATTGAGAAGAGTGTCGGGAGTGTCGTTAAAATCGTGGACAACATAAGCGTTGTCCCATATTACTCTGAAATCCTCAGCCGCGGGCTTCAAAGCGGCAAAGCGGCGTACAACCTCGTCAGAGAATGTAATTCCCTCGGGATTTGAATACTTCGGAACGCAGAAGATGCCTTTGACATTACTATTCTTGACAAGCTCGTCGATTTTATCCATGTCTGGGCCGTCACTGTTCATGGGAACGGAAATCATTTTTATTCCAAAATGCTCAAGAATACCGAAATGTCTGTCATATCCGGGTGCGGGGCAGATAAATGAAACATCCTCCTGCTGAGCCCAGGGCTTGCCGCCTGCGCCGAAAATCATGCACTGTGCGATGTAGTCATACATGATTGTGAGACTTGAAACGCCGAAAATCATAATGTCTGACGGTTCAACCTCAAGTATCTGAGCAAAAAGTCTTTTACATTCGGGAATTCCGTCAAGCAGGCCGTAGTTGCGTGTTTCAAATCCGTTTTCGCATTTATAATCGCTGTCCGAAACGAGAATGTCGTTCATCCCGTTGCTCAGGTCAAGCTGAGCCTTGTTGGGCTTGCCGCGGGACATATCAAGCTTCAGACCTTTTTCTTTGATTTTCTCGTAATCAGCTGTAAGCTTCTGCTTTAATTCAAGCAGTTTCTCTTTGCTTAAGTTCTTGTATTCTGACATTTTTTCCTCCAGAAGCAGGCAGAAACATCGGCAAAATCCGATAAGACAGTTAAATACATTTTAGCTTTCCTGTCGGATTCTGCCGATAAATCCGGTGCTTTATATATATAAAAATAAATTATACTGAGTTATACTGCGGCGGTTTCTTTACCTGTATATGCCGCAACAAAAGCCTTTACCTTTTCGTCGTACTGTTCCTTGGCGTCATAATAGCTGAATGCGTGTATCGCGCCGGGAACCCATAAATAATCTTTTTCAACACGGCAGGCTTTATAAAGCTTTTTACCGAATTCAAACGGAACATATGTATCTGCTTCACCGTGAATAAACAGCATGGGAGCTTTGGCCTCGTTCATTCTGCCGAGGGGGTCGGCGTCTTCAAAGCGGTAGCCTGCCTTGATTTTGCAGACTGTGCTCGCCATTTTAACAAGGGGCTTGAAGCCGAATCCTATCATGCCCTTAAGGGTGTTGTTCATTTCGTCAAAGGCGGAGGTGTAGCCGCAATCCTCGATTACGCATTTCACCTGCTTCGGCGGGTCAGATTCATTGCAGAGCATAACCGTAGCCGCGCCCATGGAAATACCGTGAAGCACTATTTCTATATCTTCACCGAAGCGGTCGATAAGATAATCAACCCAGCGGAGAATATTCTTTGAATCAAATGAGCCGAAGCCGATGTATTTGCCCTCGCTTCTGCCGTGAGCGGTGAGGTCGGGGAGAAGATAATTGAATCCGAGGTCATAGTGATAGAGAGGCATCATATGGCTGAATTCGTCGGGGCCGTTGCATTGGTGGCCGTGAACGCAGATAACGAATCTGTTCGTTTCTTTTTCAGCGGGGAGATACCAGGCTTTCATATTAAGACAGTCAATGCTTTTTATTGAAACATCCTCGGGATTAAGGTCATACAGCTTCTGATTGTTGACCTTTCTTATTTCCGCTCTTTTTATGTAGATTTCTTCTGTAGGAGGGGATTTCTTCTTCGGTCTGTTGATTGCATAGCCGCAGGCATACACAGCCGCACCGCTGAGCACGGCGAGAACAGCAGCAAGAACTATAAGAATAATTTTAACTGTTGTAAGAATCATAGCCCATTCTCCTTTAAATAAAAATTATTTCTCTCTCAGAAGTTTGGCAAGCTCATCCATAAATGTATTTATGTCTCTGAACTGGCGGTAAACGGAGGCAAAGCGAACATAGGCAACCTCGTCGATGCCCTTGAGCTTATCCATAACCATTTCACCTATATGAACGGATGTAACTTCTCTGTCAAGCGAATTCTGGAGAGAAGCCTCAATATCGTCAACAAGTCCGTCAATAGTGTCAATAGAAACGGGACGCTTCTCGCAGGAACGGAGAATGCCTCTGAAAAGCTTATCTCTGTCAAATTCCTCGCGTGATTTGTCTTTCTTGACAACGATTATCGGAACGTTTTCGATAATCTCATAGGTGGTGAAACGCTTGGCGCACTGAGCACACTCTCTTCTGCGTCTGATTCTTTCACCCTCATCGGTGGGTCTTGAGTCGATAACTTTGCTTTCTTCAAAGCCGCAAAACGGACATTTCATCAAATCACATCCTTATATTTTGTATAAACAAACCAACTTATAATACCACACTTTGTGCAATATTGCAAGTTTTTTTATAAATTTTCTAAGAAAATTCTTGCTTTTTCTATCTGTTTTTCATCACTGTAGCCCCAGTTGTACAGTTCTATAACAGCGCTGTCATCATATCCGCTGTTTTTAAGAGTCTCAAAGAGCTTTTTGAAGTCATATTTGCCTTTGCCCGGAGGCAGGCAGTCAAGCTCGCTGTTATAATCACTCAGATGCACCTGAATGATGTCCGAGGAGAATTTATTAATAAAATCATATTCGCTTACGCCCGCCCTTCGGCACTGCTTTATGTCAAGCACTGTTCTGAATTTCCCGTCGGAATTCTTTTTAAGCATATTCAGAAAATCAATGCTCTGTCCCATTCTGCTTACTACAATTTCCACCGCGGCGTGGACGCCGAATTCCTCAGCCGCTTCGCAGAGCATATTATATGCTTCAATATATTCATTTTCCTTATCTTTGGTGAGGGGAGGCTTGCCGCCGTGAAGTACAACAGCCCTTGCGCCGAGAGCCTGTGCCGCCTCAAAATAATTTCTGTAAAAGTCTACGCTTTCGACTGTGCGTCTTCTGTATCCTCCGAAAAGAGTGAACGGCTCGGCAAAAGAAGTGTACGGGTGAATTGAATTTACAGAAACAGAGTACTGTTCTTTAATATCGATAAATCTTTTCAGCAGCGGCATTTTCAGCTCTGAGAAGCAGTTAAAAAAAATCTCCGCTGTTTCCGCCCCGAGAGAGCAAGCTTTCTGAAATGCTTCCTCTGTAAGCATCGGATAAAAGCATGAGGACGAAATACCGATTATCATAAAATCACCGCCGTAAACCGTTTTTTATATTATACCATAAAAGTCAAGTCTTGAATGATATAATCGGGTATAAAAAAATATTGCATAAGCATTCTTTTTGTGATATAATTAACCGAATATGATTTAAGGGGTCTTATTATGAGCTATGCAGATAAAGTTTTTTTAGAGAATGTTAACGAAATACTGACAAACGGCTATTCCGATATTAACGAAAAGGTCCGCCCCGTGTGGGAGGACGGTACTCCGGCGCACACAATCAAAAAGTTCTGCATTGTCAACAGATACGACCTTTCAAAGGAGTTCCCCGTTATCACTCTGAGAAAGACTTATTTCAAGAGCTGCATCGACGAGCTTCTTTGGATATGGCAGAAAAAGTCCAATAATATCAAAGACCTTAACAGTAAAATATGGGATTCATGGGCTGACGAAAACGGCACCATCGGCAAGGCCTACGGCTATCAGCTGGGTGTCAAGCATATTTACCCTGAGGGTGAATTCGATCAGGTTGACAGAATCCTCTACGATTTGAAAAACAACCCTGCGAGCCGCAGAATAATGTCAAATATTTATAATCATCACGACCTGCACGAAATGGGTCTTGCGCCCTGCGCCTACAGCATGACCTTCAATGTTTCGGGCAACAAGCTCAACGCCATACTCAATCAGCGTTCGCAGGATATGCTTACGGCAAATAACTGGAACGTATGCCAGTACGCCGTGCTTACTCATATGTTCGCTCAGGTCAGCGGACTTGAAGTGGGTGAATTCGTTCACATTATCGCCGACGCTCATATTTACGACCGTCATATTCCGCTTGTTAAAGAGATAATCGAAAAAGAGCCTCTTCCCGCGCCGAAATTCTGGATTGACCCCGAGATAAAGAATTTCTACGATTTCACTGTGGACAGCTTTAAACTCATAGACTATGAGGCTCACGGATTTGATAAAAAAATACCTGTAGCTATATAAAGGAATGATGGTATGAAGCTAATAGTTGCTGTTGATAATGAATGGAATATCGGAAAGAGCGGCGACCTTCTTTTCAGTATTCCCACAGATATGAAGTTTTTCAGACAGACCACCTCGGGCAAGATTGTCGTCATGGGCAGAAAGACTCTTGACAGCTTCCCCGGCGGAAAAGCACTTCCGAAGAGAGTGAATATCGTTCTTACGGGCAATGAAAATTTTGAACGTGAAAACGTGACAGTCTGCAATTCCGCTGACGCCGTTCTCGAAGAGATTAAAAAATATGACTCCGACGATGTTTTTGTCATAGGCGGCGGCGCGGTTTATAAAATGTTCGAGCCGTACTGCGATACCGCGTATGTTACTCACGTTGACGCTGTCGCTGAGGGAGCGGATACAAAATTCCCCGACCTGACAAAGATTGACGGCTGGAAGCTTATACAGGAGAGCGAACCTGTTGAAGAAAACGGGTATACATTCCGCTTCTGCACATATAAGAAATAAGGATTGGCTATGTCAGAGAAAAAAGGCAAACTGAAAAAAGCGGTCAAGGCGGCATTCCCGAAAACCATACCGATTTTTGCGGGCTTCTGGTTTCTGGGGCTGACTTACGGCATACTCATGAATGTTTCGGGCTTCAGCTTTATTTATCCCATGCTTATGAGTATGTCCATATTTGCAGGCTCCATGGAGTTTGTGACGGTTTCGCTGCTTCTCGCGGCGTTTCAGCCTCTGCAGGCGTTTCTGATGGCGCTTATGATAAACGCTCGGCACCTTTTTTACGGAATATCAATGCTTGATAAATACAGAGGAACAGGCGCCAAAAAGCTTTATCTTATTTTCGGATTATGTGACGAAAGCTTTTCGATAAATTATACCGCGGAGATTCCCGAGGGCGTCGACAAAGGCTGGTTTATGTTTTTTGTAACGCTCCTCAATCAGATTTATTGGGTTTCCGGCTCCACTCTCGGCGGAGTGCTCGGCTCGTTTGTGAAGTTTGACACAGGCGGAATCGAGTTTGTCATGACCGCTATGTTTGTGGTGATTTTCCTTGACCAGTTTCTTAAAGAGAAAAACCACGCCAGTGCGATTGCCGGCGCGGTGATTTCTGTTGTATGCCTTCTGATTTTCAAGGCTGACGGTTTTATAATTCCGTCGATGATCGGTATTGTGACAGTGCTGACAGCGCTTCGCAGGCCTCTTGAGAGGAGGCTGGCGTAATGACGGTTACTCAGCAGATAATCACAATCGCGGCTGTTGTCGCGGGTACGTTAATTACAAGATTTTTACCTTTTATTGTTTTCAGAGAGGGCAGGCCCACTCCGAAATATATTCAGTATTTAGGCAAGGTTCTGCCGTCGGCGGTTTTCGCGCTGCTGGTGGTGTACTGCCTTAAAAATGTTTCATTTATCAGCGGGAATCACGGTATTCCCGAGATAATATCAATAGCGGTGACCGCGGGACTTCATCTTTGGAAAAAGCAGATGCTTCTCTCCATAGCCGGCGGAACAATCTGCTATATGCTGCTTGTGCAGTTTTTGTTTTAAAAGTTAATAACGAGGGTCGGTCGGGCAGTCGCGCATTCAAGGCGATGCCGCATAATTCAGGCGTGCGGATTGCGAAGTAAGATTTTTCGTCAGATTGTTCAAAAA
>JAZUHE010000103.1:0-16380 GCA_045641565.1 Acutalibacteraceae bacterium
CACGATATGCCCTACTGGGAAATATGGAACGAGCCCGACCTCGACAGAGATGACAGCACCAACAAACGCTGCTGGGGCGGCACAAAGACACAGTATTTTGATTTTTACGAAATCGCCTCAAAGCATCTCAAAGAATGCTTCCCTCACCTTAAAATCGGCGGCCCCGCTCTCGCGGGGAACGAGGAATGGGCAGACGATTTCCTTTCTGAAATGAAAAAGAGAAACGCTCCGCTTGACTTTTTCTCGTGGCATATTTACGCCACAAAGCCCGAGCATATTATTAAAAAATCCGAAAGAATGAAAGCTCTGCTTCTGAAGCACGGCTTTGATAAAGCAGAGAGCATTCTCAACGAGTGGAATTATGTCAAAGGCTGGACAGACAAGTTTATTTATTCACTTAAAGCAATACACTCGCTCAAGGGCGCGGCGTTCGTTATGGCGACAATTACACAAGCGCAGAAATCAAGCATTGATATGCTGATGTATTATGACACCCGCCCGTCGGTTTTCTGCGGCGCGTTTGACTTATATACCTACGAAAAGCTCAAGGGCTACTATCCCCTTTACTGGTACGGAATGTTTTATGACATGAAAAACGAAGTCCGCGCGGAGAATGAAATCGAAGACATACATTCTCTTTGCGGAGTTGATGAAAACGGCAAGATTCTCTGCGTGCTGACATACTGTACAGATGACGATAATGCAAGCGAAAAATCATTCAGCGTTGATTTCGGCAAAGACGGCAGATATGAGATTTATCTGCTTGATGAAAGCCGCGACGGCGAACTGATTGACACAACATCAGATTTGAACTTCACAATGGAAGCGAACACCTGCATTATGATAAAAGAAATCTGACAAAAAAGAGCTGAAAGCTACAAAACTTTCAGCTCTTTATCTTTTAAACTAAAAAAGCACAATCAAGAAGCACCGTTCTGATTTTCACAAGGACTTCATAAAGCTCTTTTTCGCTGAGCTTGTGAAGTTCTTCATTTTTTGTGTCCACATCAGATATTTTTCCGGCGACTTCGTCATAGCAGTCGGCGTAAAACTTTATCATTTTTATCGCCGTTTCTGTATTCAGCGGCTCGCCGAAATCGGTGTATCTTATGGTGAGGTGGTCAATTTCATCCGCCTGCAGAAACAGGGTCGTTCTGTTTTTATTCATACGCACCTCACAGCTTTCTGATGTAATATTTGCATCCGCCCTCAAAATAATCCGGACGGCGCATTGCTTCTCTGCCCATTAAATCAATGAGCTTGACGGTGTGAGTCTGTATCGTACCCTCTTCAAACAGGTCGATTACTCTGCCGCCGCGCAGGTCATCGTGACAGGACATATTAAACCCGAGAGCCGCGTCCTGAGCCATTGTCACGCCGCAGTATTCCCCCTGTAAATCGCAAAGATGCTCGTGGCCGAAGAATATGCCTTTTACATCTCCGCGCTGAAGGCAGGCGGCAAACAGGCCAAAATTCATTTCGGTTGTTCCGAGAGTCTCACGCTTTGAGCCGATTGCTCCGCACTCCTCGGGATTGCGCGCTATCAGCGAAAACTCGGGCAGCGGAATATGCATAAACATAACCGCCGGAATTTTTCTGCCCGCGGCTTTTTCCGCTTCTTTTGAGGTGTTGTAATACCACATAACCTGCTCAAAGGTAGGCATCGCGCCGTCCTGCCCCTCATTGAAGTGCTCGGGCAGGCGGATTCTTGTACCTTTCGGCAGATTGAATTTTTCTATAAGGTCTTCGACCACCCTGTGAGAATCAAGGGCGAAAAGATTGAACGCGGGCTCATCGCCTTCCGAAGAAAGAACGGTAACGCAGTAATTGCCTGTGCCGTCAATATCCTCGGGGCCGCTGTCGTTACAGCATCCGTCAATGGATTCGTAAACCTTTTCCTCTTCTCTGATATCAATACCCATCTCCCTGTCGTGATTACCGAAAACAGCAGACCACGGCAGATTTCTTCTTAATACGGGCTCAATAATCTGTGAGAATTTTTCTTTTACTTCGTCGGGAGTATCAGCTTCAATACACTGGTCGCCGCCGATGAAAACAAAATCGGGTTTTGTTTCTTCAAGAAGAACGTCAAGTCCTTTTATAACCTTGTAATTATAATCTTCTTTCAGCTTGTCGTTTCTGCCCAGATGGAAGTCGGAAACCATCAGAATTCTGAATTTTCCGTTCTTATTAAATCGCAGCGTCTGTTTCATATTATTTCAGAAGAGACTGCATGAATGCCCATGATTCCTCGCAGGCCTTAAACGGGTCGTCGTCTACCCAGTCGCAGTCCTGTTCATACATGATATAGGGAATCTCAAGCTCGCAGGCAGCCTCATAGCAGGCCTTAAGGTCAACAATACCCTTGCCGAGAGATACAAACTTTCTGTAGCCGTTCTCGTCAATGATGTAATCCTTGAAATGAAGAACCTTTACTCTGCCCTTCATTCTGTTAAGAATCTCAACGGGGTCGTTGTCGCCGTAGTGAATCCACGCAACGTCGGGAATGAAATTGAATGTGTCCTTATCGGTGTCTTCAATAAGCATATCCATAAGAGTGCAGTTCTTATCACCCAGCTTATTGAACTCAAAAGCGTGGTTGTGATAGTTGAAAGTCATGCCGTTCTCTTTAAGAACAGTACCGATTTTTGTCGCTTCGTCGATAAACTCCTGAACTCTCCTTGAATTCTCTCTGTTCTCGCCGGGGCAGGAGCCGAGGCCAAGAGCGTCGCAGTCGATAATTTTATGTTCTTTGATAAGTCCCTCAAGGTCGTCCTGCATACGTTCAAAGCTCTTGTGAGTGATGCAGACCTTCATGTTGTGCTTGTCAAGCACTTTTTTCTGGTCTTCGGCAGGAAAATCGCCAATACCCGAAATCTGAACGTCTGTAACGCCCATTTTCTCAAGTCTTTCGAGGGTTTTGTCAAAATCCTCCGCGTTCTTAATGTGGTCTCTGAGGGTATAAAGCTGGATACCCATAATCGGTTTTTTCATAATATATATCCTTCTTTCAATGCGGTCAGCCGCAAAAATTTAAAGTGTTTTAAGATAAGCGTCAAAAGCGCTCAGAAGTCTGTCGTTTCTCTTGCCGTTATCGTCGGGCGAAGAGCATCCGTGCCACGCCGCGGCGGCTTTCTTTTCGGGTGAAAAGGCAACGCACTGCCCTCTCGCTCCGGTTTTGAGGAATATTCCCGTATCTCTGAACTGAGTGCAGGCAAAATCCTCTTTCATTGCCGCGTCAATCCATTCCTTTGAAATTATCCTTTTGCCGTCATATATTCCGTCGCAGGCATACGCGTACGCAAGCTTAGCTGAATCCTCCGAGCGGGAAAAGAAGCCTCCTCCGCAAATCGGATATCCCTGCGGACAGGTTGCCATTGCCCACTGGGCAAAGCCGAGCGGCTTGAAAATATTCTCACGCATAAAAACAATCGCGTTCATGCCGCTGACCTTGCTGATTACTCTGCCGAGCAGATAAAAGGCCGCATCAGAATATTTATAGAATGTGCCGGGTTCGTGCTCAATTTTAATCGAAAAAACGTATCTGAGATAATCCTCTCCGATTTTTTCTATGTGTTCATCCTCATCGACGCCGTAGGGAATGTGCTCCATTCCCGTCTTATGCTGAAGCGTGTCTCTGACGGTGACTTTACTCCAGCCGAGGTCGGCGGTATCGCCCATCTCCTCGGGAGTAAAAAAAGATGCTATTTTATCGTCAACGGACATCATCTTTCTGTCGCAAAGAATTCCTATAGCCGTCGCCACAAAAAACTTTGTGGTGGAATGTCCGTTATTCGCGTTATGGCTGACAGGGTTTTTCCATTTCTGAACGCCGTTCCCGTCAATAATCGCGGCGTCATACATAGGGGCGGTCTCTTTCAGAATCGCCTCAAAAAGTGCGTTGGACATATTATTTCCTCATTTCCTCGCCGGGGTAATTCTCCACACAGTCAGCGGAGTAAATCATATATGATTTTATGTTCCAGGGGTCATTCTCGTCAATATCGACGATTCTGCCGCCGCGCAGGTCATCATCACAGTATCCGTCATAATTAAGTCCCGCGTCATAAGCGAGCTTAACGCCGCAGTATGTACCCTCATAGTCATTTATATGGTCGTGGCCGCAGATAAACGTCTTGACGTCACCGCGCTGAACAATAGTCGAAAACATGCCGGAATTTATCATATTGCATCCGCAATGCTCACGTCTGCTGCCTCTGTAGGTTGTCTGAGCGACATTCTTATAGCAGAGGATATACTCGGGCAGCGGCATATGGCATACCATAAGACCGGGGATTTTATTGCCGGCGTACTTTTCGAGCTCCACTGATGAATTCCAATACCACATAAGCTGATCAAAGCGGAATGTATCATAATGAGAATCAAGCGAAAAATTGTCGGGAAGATACAGCCACCATCTGTCTTTATTAAGACCGAATTCATCGGCAAATTCTCCCGCGTTATCGTGGGAATCAAGCCCCCATACGTTATAGGCGATTCTTTTGCCGTCGGTGCTTTTAACAGGCAGAACGTAATTGCCCACACCGCTGACATCCTCGGGGCCTCTTTTTGAAACGCAGTACTCAAAGCTTTCGTATATATCCTCCTGCGCTTCGTTCTTTATGCCTTTTTCGTCATCATGACCGCCGAAAACGTGCGCCCACGGGATTTTCCGCTCTTCAATGCAGGGAATGACTTCCTTTAAGAAGGCTTCTATGCTTTCCGGTGATTCAGCCGCGTCGCCCCAGACCGTATCGCCTAAAATCAGAACAAGGTCGGGCTTCGACCTGTCGAGAATGGCGGATAAATCTCTAATAAGACGGCGGTCAAAATTTACGATGCCGTGGAAATCGGAAACACAGAGAATTCTGAATTTTCCGTCTTTGAATCTCAGTTCTTTTTTTGTATATAAATTATTCTCAAGCTGTGACATGTTTTCGCCCCGATTATTTAAGCTTTGCGAGTGCTTCTTTTACCGCGTAGTATGAAGGCTTCGGCTCGCCGTCCTTCGTTACAATTCCCCATCTTGTTTCTATGGGGCAATCCTCCTGGCCGCAGATGTAGCAGCTGTCGGAATCGGAATAGCAGTAAATTGTCGCACCGCCAACGTATTTTTTCTTATACAGTCTCGCAAAAATATCCTTATAGAATTTCGCCTGTCCCTCGGGCGTATGTTCGTATCCGGGGATTTTTGTTATTCTCGGCATTTCTCTGTAAAGATGATTTGTGATATCGCTTTTAAATAAAAGATTGAAATATCTGCTCTCATTGTTTTCGCATACTTTTTTGGTATGCTCTCTGAGACTTTTCGGCAGTTTTTCAACGAATTCAACGATTTTTTCTTTTGCCTCTTTTTCACTGCTGACGCCGTAGGACTTAAGAATATCAATTCGCTCTTTTTTTGTTTTGGGTTTGCCGCCGCTCATATAGCCGAATTCCTGAATGAGAACCGGCTTACGTGTCATGGCCCAGATGAAGCGCACAAGCGCGTCAAACATCCACATGAATCCGGGGAACGCGGCGAAGCAGCCGAGATAAATATCAATTCCCACATAATCGCAGTATTTAAGATACGGCAGAAGCTTATAATGAAGGTCAGCCTGCGGGCCTGCCGAATTATAGCCTACAAGTATGTCGCCTCTTTCGTCATAAACCGCCTCAAGCTGAACGCCTATGAATTTCGCCGCCTCATCCATATTAAGAGGCAGAGTGAAGTGGGGCATACCCATTTCATTGGTAATCTGAAGTCCTGAAACACAGCCTTTGAGGTCGTTTATGAGAAACTTCGCAATGTCTTTAACCTTTTCGGCTCCGTCAGGTTTTCTTATATCCGCTCCGTGCTCAATAAAGCTGTCGGGATACGGAGTGACAGCCATAACCCTGATGCCGTTATTTTCGTAGCCGCCGGCTCTCTCTTTAAAAGAAAGATAGCTGTCGCTCAGCTCGCCGTCTTTATTAAACGGGAAGGGAATATCAAACCTTACCCAGCCGATGTTTGCGCCCTTAATCTGCTCATAATTTTCATTGGGATGACACACACCGCAGATAAAGCCTTTCTTTCGAAAGGCTTCTGCTTCTTCATTAGTGCCGGCGATGAAAAATGATTTAACAAGATTTGCAGGCAGATATTTAAGTCCGTATTTTATCTGTTCTTTAAGAAAGGGTTCCATAAATTACTGCTCGCTTTCAATCATTTCTGACATTTCATCAATCATTTCGTTCATTTCTTCGTTTTCCTGTTCCTTCGCCACAAGAGCTCGGCGCTCGTTAAGGGCAATATACATTCTCTCTCTCTTTTCGCCTTCGAGGTCATAGAATATATACGGAATCATCTTGATAATATTGGGTATGATACTGATTCCGGTGAACAGGAAAAATACCTTCTGGTAGATAAGCTTACTCCCCTGCGACCACGGCAGCATGGGTATTGTGGCGTCGTAACCCGACCACTTGAAAAGAACGATAGTAAGCAGCGCGTTTATAGGCTGAGTAACCTTCTTGATAAGGTCTGTAAGGATGTTGACCGTACCGTCGGGACGCTCGCCTGTAACATACTCTGTATAGTCGTTGATTTCTCTTCGCAGCTCCGCCTCAAATACATTGGCAGGGCCGTTGTTAAGTCCGTTCAGTCCATAGAACAGAGCGTAGATTCCGATAATCGCCCACTTGTTGTCAACAAGGTTCCATCCGCAGACAACCATGCCTATAACGCTGAAAATATCCCATATTCTCAGCGCGACAACAGCACGCTTGTTGTTATTCTTAAACAGCTTCTGGAATGAAGGAATAAATGCAACGCTCAGGGTGTTGAAAATATTGTTGGGCAGGTAAGCGATAAATGACGGGATTGAGCCGCCGAAAATCTCCTGCTGAGTAACAACGTCCCATGAGTATCCGCCGTCGCTCCACCAGCTGACTGAGAAGTCCGCGATAAAGTTTCGCAGAGCGTATTTGTTTTTGAGTACGTAGAAAATTGATTTTGTAACCGGTGCGGGCTTGGGCTGAAGAACGATTCTTTCGCGGCAGCCGATTGCCATTGCGATATTTGAGAAGCAGCCGATAACGGCGCTGACAGTCGCGAGCACCATATAAAGAGTTGAAAGGTCGAAGTCGATATATCCCTTATTGTTGAGCTCCATAAGAGGCGGGAAAATAACATAAATAAGCTGAGAACCAAGCTCGCCTATGTATTCAATAAGAAGACCGACTGTAATTCTGTCTTTCGGGTTCGCGCTCTGGAGCGTAACAAGATTGTCTCGCGGTATGGTGTAAATCGTGGAGAACGTCTCCTGCACAAAGAGCATAACGAAAACGAAGACAATCTTTTTTGGGTCGTTGCCCGAGGAGTTACCCAGGAACATCGCGCCCGAATACAGCAGCGCGGTACTCAGGAAATAGGGCACTGCCGTGAAAAAGATGTAGGGTCTTGACTTGCCCCAACGTGTACGGGTTTTATCGTAAACAGCGCCCATGATGGGGTTGTTCAGAACGTCGTAAATACTGATAAGCGCAAGAATCGCGGTAACGTAAACCATGTCAATCTTAAGAACATTTACGAAATAAAGAGTTCTGTAAAGACCGATACTCCATGTCATCTTTGTGGCAAACTGGCCTACCGCGGGGAGCATCATTTCCTTAGTGGAAAGAACGCTTGTGTGGAACATTTTAACAGCGATATTGCTGTATTTATTCAGCTTTTTCTCGCCGAGACTTGCGGCGGAGTTTTCTTCTGAGCCGAATACTTTCTCGGCAAAATTCTTTTGCTTTGTTTTTTCACTCATTTAACTCTCACCTCGCAAGTAGATTTGTAATATTCATCATCGGAAACAGCGTAAACCTTAACCGTTCCGGGAGCCTTGGCTGTTATAACGCCGTCCGCGTCAACTGTCGCTATTGACTCGTCCTCCGAGAACCATTTAACTGTCTGAACGGTTGCCTTTTTAGGTGACACGTCAACTGTCAGCTTGTGTGTGTCCCCTGCCGACATATCAAGCTTCTTCTCTGAAACCTTAATTGACTCAACCGAGTATCTGACGTATACGGTGCAGGAGTCGGAATATGTCTTGCCGCCGAATTCAAATGAAGCGGTTACAGTGGCCTCGCCGGCCTTTTCTCCGCCCTTGAAATAACCCTCTTCGTCAACTGTAAGGATTTCGGGGTCTGAGCTCTCCCACTTGACATCATACTTAAGCGGGTCGTCGCAGGTAATTGTAGCAAGAAGATTGTCGCTCTTTTTGGGTTCAACGGTCATTTTCTTATCGGAAAGAACAACCGACGGCCATGTGAAATCATATATATCAGCCTTTGTCATTTTAAACGCAGTGCTGAATTTGCCTATATCCGCATATTCGCCCTTAAATGCCGCGTCAGCGTCAATATTCATTTCACGTCTGTATTCGAGATTTGTTATGCCGTTTGTAAGGCGGTTAACTCTGTATGTAACAGTAAGCAGCTCATAGTCAACCTTAACGTCATTAACGTCAACTATCTTCGCGGTGTCTTCGCCGATAAGCGCGGCCGCTTCTTTGCCTTCCTTCGGCTCAAAATTATTTTTGATTACGCTCTCGTCATTCTTAAGAGTAAGCGTTACGGTATATTCATCTCTGTAAAGCTCGTTATACGGATTATCGTTACCACAGGCGTCGCATTTATCAAGCGGCTCCTCGCTCTCTTCACCGCAGGAAGCGCACTTATAATAAATATAACTGCACTCGAAATCCTCAACGTCATCAGCCGTTATCTGAGGCTTTCTGAGAAGTGAGTCAAAGCCCTTGAAATAATCGGCCTTGTCCGCCGGGGCACTGTCATTGAGATGATTCTGGAAATCCTCTCTTATATAAAGCAGAGTGCTCTTAAGCTGGTCGGAGCCGTCGGTTTCAAGGCTGTCCTCATCAATTTCATACTCAGCTCTGCTTTCGAAATACGGCTTTTCCTGTGTTGCTTTCGCAACAACCGTATTAAGGAACTCAACAGCCTGCTCTTTTGTTTCGGGAGCGGGAGTAAGGCTCGCGACGTTTTCGCTCGGGGGCATTGTGCCTTCCATTGCGAGCACGTTGTTAAGACCCCATATAAAGCCGACAATAAAGGTGAGGATAAGAATCGCGACAACCGCTATTGTGACAAGCGTAACCTTATCAATCTTCTTTTTAGTTTTGGTCATCGCTTTCACCTCCTGCCGAATACTTCTCTTTATACGCGTTTTCTTCTTTTGCTATTTCTTCGTCAATGGCTCTTGTGGCGGCCGTTTCAACAACCGGCTGCGGCAGGTCGTCGATATTCACTTCGCCTGCCTTGACCTTTTTATAAATCTCAGCTCTTTCAAGCATTCCCTCGTCGTATTCGACCTTTATGCCCTTGATGCTGAGTATAAGATTTATCGCAAGAACAACGGCAAACATCGCTATAACGAGAATCATGCCGAAGCCGCTCTTCGCGCTGATAACAGGTGAATCCTTTACCGCGGAAACGAAGCTGCCGGTGATTATCATTGAAGCTATGCCGGCGATAATTCCGAGTCCTGCGGCGGCGCTTGTAATCTTCTGCATATTCTTAACGCTGATAAAGCAGAGAATTGATGTAAGCAGTACCAGCACAGCGCAGAACGCCGCGGCCACAAAGGCAAAGACGGCAAGCTGCATCTTTTTGAATTCAGGCCCCGCGAAGGATGAACCTGTCATAGACATTATGTAAGATAAATCGCTTGTGGTAAAAAGATTAACAAGACCGATTATACTGAACGGCACGTCAGCCGTCTTATAAGGCAGGATTATCTGTGACGTAGCCGCGGGCAGAAGCAGAGCGGCCGCAGGCAGAAGCATCACGATAAGCCTCGCTATAGTCATCTTTGAACCGATAAAGGCTGTTTTGAGTCTTCTTATTTTGCAGAGTATGCCCGCCTGAGAAAGCTCGGCGATTTTGGCTTCTCTGTAAAAATTCTCTTCGAAGCCGTAAAATCGCATATTCACCTTGCATTTGGGGCAATACTGCGAAATATCGGTTATTTTCAGTTTGTAGTCGCATTTCGGGCAATTTGCCATTCTTATTCCTCCTTTGATTCAGGTGAATTATACAAGCTCAAAGCTGTATGCGGCATTTGTGTACCACTTGTTTGTCATGAAGTTTCTCGGTCTGATGATAACCTCATTCTCATAAACCTCAAGCTGCATGCCTGTTGCGGACAGGGGCAGACCGAACATATTGATGATTCCGTATGTGGGAAGATTGATATATGTTACGCCGTTAATCTGTTCAACATTTGAAAGGCCGTATTTATCCTGAACAGCTGTGCTCTTGATGCCGGCGTGCATATGACCGCTGATATAAAATACGTTCTTGTATTTCTCGAATATTTCCGTTACGGGGTTGCATTCAAGGTCGATACCGCTGTCGGGCCAGATTGTGTCTTCGCCGTTGATATCGTCTATCGGCCAGTGACTGCATACAAATACGGGCTCTCCCTTAGCGGAAGCCAGCTCTTCGTCGAGGAATTTAAGCTGTTCGTCGCCTAAATCCATGCCGTCCCAGTGACCGCCGTCATAAACTATGTCGCCGAGGATAATGAACTTATAGCCGTTGACTGTAGTTGAATAATAATTATCCTTATGGTCGGTGCCCATATATTCATTGTTGTATTTAATGAAATTCGCTTTTGCTTCCTCTCGGGTAATGTCTGTCTTGTCTCTGTCGCCCGCGTGACCGATATCGTGGTTGCCTGCGGCGCTGATAACAGGAGCAGGGCTGAACTTTTTGATTATTTCAAAATATTTAGCGAGAGAAGGCTCGTCCGCATAGTTTGTAAGGTCGCCCGCTACGAGAACAGCGTCAATGTCTGTATCGGCCTTCTGAAGATTTTTAAGACCTCTTTTAAGGAACCACTGACGGAAAAGCTCTTTCTCTTCAAGATGTGTATCGGATATCATCTCAACAACAAGCTTGCAGTCATCTTTTTTGGTGTTGATGACAGGCAGCTCAATGCCTGCGTACGGAACAACCGTCAGAATGATTGACATAAGGAATGCCAGAAAGTTTGTAAAAATTGCATTAACAACACTCATGATAAATTCTCCTTATTATATTATGAATAAAATAAATCATTATAATTATAGTTTTTTTTGATGATTTTTGCAATATCGGAGAGGCAATAAGACAAAATAAATCTAATAATCAACGATTAAGTAAAAATCTGACCATATTATTTTATAAGCATATTTTTCGTATCCTGAATTTACAACAAACAATTTCACATTTTATTGTGCATTTTTAATAAATTAGTCAAAAAACAAAATAAAAAATATATCATCATTTCAAAACAAGATTGACAATCAGTTCTACAAGGTATTATACTGTAATAAAGCAAAATCAAAAACTGTCCAAAAATCGGAGTGATATTATGGCATTTATAAGAAACAGAAACGAAGAGCGCACAGGCTATCAGGCAAGCGCGAGAATTTTTGACAAAATAGACAATCAGTGCGATTTCGTCATGGTTTACGGCCTTAACGACACAGCACCCGAAAGAATTGAAGAATACAGAAAGCAGGGCTACGTCATTCATTTCATGACAGGCATATCCTGGGGCGCATACGCTGACTACCTTTACGGCAGATACGACGGCATTGACCACTGGGACGAGGCTCAGACCGACCGTGACGGCAACATAATCGCTCACGGCAAGGACTGCCCCTATATGGTTCCGACGGTTTCCTTCGCCGATTACATAACAGAGAGACTCAAGATGATTGTTGACGCGGGCGTTGAGGCCATTCACGTTGAGGAGCCTGAATTCTGGGACAGAGCCGGATACTCCGAGGCGTTCAAGCGTGAATTCAGAATCTTTTACGGCAAGGACTGGACTCCGCCTCACGAAAGCGCCGACGCAAAATACAAATGCGCCCGTCTAAAGGCATATCTTTACACACGCACAATAGACAGAGTAAGCTCCGGAATCAAAGAGTACGCTCTGAAAAAATACAACAAGCCCATCCGTTTTTACATTCCGACTCACAGTCTTCTCAACTACACCCAGTGGAAAATCGTCAGCCCCGAGGGCAAGCTCTCGGATATTCCCTGCGTTGACGGATGCATCGCTCAGGTATGGACAGGCACGGCAAGAGAAAAGAACTGGTTTAACGGCGAATTCAAAGAGCGCACATTCGAGACAGCGTATCTTGAATACGGCGTTATGCAGGAGCTTGTAAAGGGAACAGGCAGAAAGATGTGGTTTCTCCACGATCCCATTGAAGACAATCCGATTTTTGACTGGAACGATTACCGCACCAATTATTTCTGCACAGTCGCGGCGTCACTGCTTCACCCGCGCATAAACACATACGAAATCTGCCCCTGGCCCAACAGAGTTTTTGAGGGGCTGTACCCTAAGAACGCACCCGATGCCACAACAATCCCTGATGAATACGCCACAATTCTCAACAATACCTTCAACACTCTCGGCACTGTTGAGAACTGTGAAGAAAAGGGACTTAAAATCGGCGTGCTTATGGGCGACTGTCAGCTTTATCAGAGAGAATATCCCGACTGTGAATTCTCTGAGGAAGCCAAGCGCGAAACAGGCACCGTTCTGCGTGACGACCCTGCTGTAGTTGAAAGATTCAAAAACGAGCTTTTCAAATCTGAAACTCCCGACAGAGAGCTGCTTTTAAAATACATGTCAGCCTCCGCCTTCCCCGGATTCTACTCTCTCGCTCTTCCGATGCTCAAATACGGCGTTCCCGTTCGCCCCGTACTGCTTGACAACGCGAGAAGATTCACAGGATATCTTGACGATTACGAAGTGCTTGTTCTCAGCTATGAATTCATGAAGCCCGATTATCCCGATATCAACAACTCCCTCGCCGAGTGGGTAAAGCAGGGCGGCACACTCATTTATATCGGCAACGGCGAAGACCCGTTCAACAATATTGACTCCTGGTGGACAGGCAAATATAAAAATCCCGCCGAGCATCTTTTCAGCATGCTCGGAATCAATCCGCAGAGCGAAAAGGAAATTTCTGACTGCGGCAAAGGCATTACGGCTGTGTGGAACACAAATCCCTGCCGCTTCAGCTACTCAAAAGAGAACGCTGACGAGCTTCGTGAATTCATCTGCGAAGTGCTCAATAAAAAGAATATTGTACCCGAATACAAAAACTATCTTTCAATCGAAAGAGGCAATTATATCATAGCCGCCGTTATGGATGAAAGCATAAGCGATGAGCCGCTCACCTTTGACGGCAATTTCGTCGATATGTTCACTCCCGATTTCGCGCTTACTCAGCATAAAACTCTGAATCCCGGCGACAAATGCATGCTCCTTGACCTTGATAAAATCAAGGACGAAAAGCTGTGCGTCATAGGCACCTCCGTCAGAATTTTCAGCCTTTGTGAAAACGGCGGAGAAATCACCGCGAAATTCAGAGGCGCAGGCCCGATTAACGCGAATATCAGGCTTAAGGTTCCCTTTGAGATAAGCGAAGCATTTATTGACGGCGAAAAAGCTGAATTCAGCTATGATAATAACACCGGGACAGTTCTTATCAGCTTCAGAAATGATTCCGGCGAAAAAGAACTTGTTTTAAAATGAGGCGGCTATATGAAATTCACAAAAAATGATTTAATCGAAAGCTTCAGAGGAATAAACGATTTCTCATCTGCCCAGAAAACATTCAGTCCCTTTTACTCAAATATCGGCATTGAGACAAATCCGGATAAAGACGGCTCCGGTGCATTATATTTTCACTATAACAGAGCATCGAGAATAACGTGGAACAGCTTTATAAGCTTCCCTCTCAGACAGAATAAAGAGCTCTCAACGGCGTGGCAAATTGTTTTCGGCGAATCACAGCAGGTTGCCGGCATTACATTCGCCGACACCGACACCGTTTATTTCTCATCAAAAGGTCTCTCTCAGATTGAGCTTTTAAAAGATGCCGACGAAAACCTCGCCTCCTGCTGGACTGACGGCATAAGTGAAACAGGAACGGAAATATACGGTTATTCCAAAAACACCGACGACCGCGACCCCGACGAAACAGTTCCGTTTTATATCTATGTCAGAGTTCTCTGCGGAAGACTTAAAAAACGCGGTAAAGAAATTTATATAAACGCTGACGAAGACAATAAGATTATCTTCTCGGCCGCTTTTGAAATTCTCAACATAGAAAAAGCGACGGCTAAATGCAAGGCATCATACGCACCCGAAAGCTTCACTGACGCCACAGAAAAATGCAGGAATTTCTATCTGCAGTGCTTTGAGGATTTCACTCTTGAAGCAGGCAGTGAAGAAGAAAAGAAGCTCGCCGCAAAGGCGGCCTACGGGCTCTGCGCCAATCTTGCGAAAGCTCCCGGCAAGCTTAACAAATACATATCCTCATTTCCCAGCAGAGGCAGTTATCCCACCCATTTCCTCTGGGACACCTGCTTTCAGAATCTCGCCTACGAGGAGCTGTCTCTCCCTCTTGCCAAGCAGTTTCTTATGCAGATTGCGGAATTCCAACGTTCAGACGGCAAATTTCCACAGTTCATGTGCTCAACGTGGGAGCGCCCCCATTATTCTCAGCCGGCACTCACTGGCTGGGCGACAATGAGAATTGCCGAAAAAGAAAAAGACGGGGAGTTCCTTCGCAAAATGCTCATCGCCATAGAGAGGAACAATATGTGGTGGCTTAATTCAAGAGGCTCCGAGTGCGGACTTATCAGCTGCCCTCACGGTCTTGAAACAGGTCAGGATGACTCGCCGAGATTTGACAACGGCACCACCTTCGCCTGCGACATGAATTCCTATGTTCTTCATCAGCTTCACTGCGCCGCAAAGCTCAACAGAATTCTCGGCGATGAACAGAGAGCTTCGATGTGGGAGAAAAAAGCTGACGCCCTTTCCTCAAAAATCATTGAGCTTCTCTGGTGTGAAGAGGACGGCGTATTTTATGATGTTTCGCCCGACAGCGGCGAATTCGTCAGAATAGTCTCTCCCGTATCGTTCCTGCCCTTCTGGGCAGGCGTGAAACTTCAAAAAGAAAAAGCAGATAAATCCATAAAGAATTATCTGCTGAATGAGGAATATCTTTTCGGTGAGGTTCCGTTCCCGAGCGTTTCATATAATGACAGAAATTACGGCAGTGATAAATGGTGGCGCGGCCCGACGTGGATGCCAAACGCCTATCTTATGCTCGAGACGCTGATGAAATTCGGCTATGTAAAAGAGTACAGAGAAGCCGCAGAGAGGCTTTATAATGTCCTTAAGGCCGACGGTGGAATGCACGAGCTCTTTGACTCAAAAAGCGGCAGGGGCCTCGGCGCCGCTGAGCAGGGATGGACAAACGCCATTTTCATAAAACTTTGTAAAATCATAAACGAAGGTTGACGCTTATGTTTATATCGAGCAATAAAACGTCATTTCACGATAAATACAGGGTAATCGGCGAACACGTCACCGACTATACATTCTCGCCTCATATGCACGACCAGTGCGAATACATCTACATTAAAAAGGGTTCATGCTTTCTTTATGTCAATTTTGAGCTGGTTACACTCAATGAGGGCGAGGCGTTCTTCCTTGTCCCGTGGCAGCTCCATTCCATTGAGAGCGGCAAAAACAGCGAAATGTTTATTGTCACATTCTCAAATGAAGCCATTGCTTTCTTTGACGAGCATATTGACATTGACAATTACTCCGCGAAGCCGTATATTCCCTCCGAGGATGTGAACAAGACTGTTTTTTCGGAGCTTGTGGATAAAAAATGCTCCAGCGTAATCGCGCTGTGTGCCTGCGCCAATCTCATATGCAACGATTTTCTCAAAAATAATCCTCAGCCTAAAGGTGCAGACAAAAGCGGAGCGGACAACACAATAGCCCTCAATGCCACGAAATATATGCGCACTCATTATAAAGAGAAGCTGACTCTCCCGCAGGTAGCGAGGGCGGTCGGCACGTCGGCAAGCTATCTGAGCAGAGTGCTCGGCAGCGCCAACAGCCTCGGGTTTGCAGGTTATCTTGACGAGCTGAGAATCTCCTACGCGCAGATGCTTCTGCGTACAACGGATATGAAAATAGCCGATATCGCCAGAAGCTCGGGATATTCAAATATCCGCACATTCAACAGAAAATTCAAGGAGCATTTTCATCAGTCCCCCACTTCCCTGCGAAAAGAAGAAAAGATGGAATCGGAGAAGAATTTATAAAAAATAAGCACTGCCAGCTATGGCGGAGGCCAATAACGAAGTATTAACCAATGGATCACGGTGCAGCCGAAAGACTGTGCCGTTTTCTTTTTATCAGACTGCATGTTTTCTGGGCTTCGGAACGCCTAATGCACCGTGTTCGGCGATGCATTCCACGTCCGGAATGTCAATGATTCCAACAGCCTTGTAGTATATCTCAATCTT
>JAZUHE010000104.1:0-4596 GCA_045641565.1 Acutalibacteraceae bacterium
TGTCGCTTTATTGTGATATATTCAGCGGCTGTCTGCAGGCGTTCATTTTCGCGATGCTCACAATGCTTTATGTTTCGGGCGGTTTCCCCGTTGAGGAATGGGAAAAACGAATGAACCGAAAGAAAAATAAAAAATCAAAAAATAAAAAAATCAGCGAAAGCTGAATGGAGGTATTTTTATGGAATTAGCAATCGGTATTATTTTAGGATGCTGCGCTCTCGGCGCAGGTATGGCAATGATAGCAGGTATCGGCCCCGGTATCGGCGAAGGCAACGCTGTTGCGAAGGCCTGCGAAGCTATAGGCCGTCAGCCTGAGTGCAAGGGTGACGTTACAACAACAATGATCATGGGCTGCGCTATCGCAGAAACAACAGGTCTTTACGCTCTTGTTATCGCGATTCTTCTTATTTTCGTTGCGCCCTCAAGACTTGTTGACATTCTTATGACAACCATGGGCAAATAATTTCGGGAGTGGTTTATAATGCAGTCATTGGAAGTTATCTCTGTTAATATATGGGATATTCTGATTTCTCTTTTAAATCTGCTTTTAATATTCATCATTTTCAAACGCTTTCTTTATAAGCCGGTGCGTAAGGTTCTTGACAAAAGAAAAGCCGCTATTGATGCCGAATACGCTGAAGCGGGCAAGGCTAAAGAAGCCGCCGACGCTGACAGACAGGCTTATGAGTCAAAGCTTAAGAACGCGCAGGACGAGGCTGACGACATGATTAAATCAGCCGCCGTCACAGCTGACCGCCGCGGCGCAAAAATCATTGAGGACGCAAAGGCCAAGGCTGACGGTATTGTACGTCAGGCGCACAGCGAAATCGAGCTTGAGAAGAAGAAAGCCGCCGATGATATTAAACGTGAAATTGCCGATGTTTCCACGCTCCTTACAGAAAAAATGCTTGAGCGTGAAATCAACGAAAAAGATCATCGTGAGTTTATTGACTCCTTTATTGAGGGGATAGGTGAAGGCGATGGCACAGGTAACTAACGAATACGCAGAGGCACTGTTTGACCTTTCAAGAGAAACAGACTCAACAAAAGAAATATCCGCCGCGCTTGATACGGTTCTGGCCGTTATTGAGGAAAATCCCGAATATCTTGATTTTCTCTCATCACCCAACATCGCAAAATCAGAGCGTATCAGCGCGATTGAAGAGGCCTTTTCCGGCCTTAACGAATACGTTGTTTCATTTGTCTCTCTCCTTTGTGAAAAAGGCAGAATAAGAGAAATCAGAGAATGTATTTCAGAATTTAAGCAGCTTTGTGACGCTGCCGATAAAATATCCGTCGCTCAGGTAGTGAGTACAGTTGAGCTGAGCGCCACTCAGAAAGACGCTCTTTGCCGCAAGCTTGAAAAAATCTGCGGCAATAAAGTCGTGCTTGACTGCAGAACCGACAAGACCCTTTTAGGCGGTATGACGGTTACGGTTGACGGTAAGATTATCGACGGCAGTATCAGACACAGGCTGCACGAACTGAAGGAAGTGATGTACAAGTGAATTCCAGACCTGAGGAAATCAGTAATATAATAAAAAATCAGATAAAGAATTATAAGGCTCAGATAGAAATGGCTGAAACGGGTACGGTAATTCTTGTAGGCGACGGTATCGCGAAGGTTTACGGTCTTCGCAACTGTATGTCCAGTGAGCTGCTTGAGTTTGATGACGGCAGCTTCGGCCTCGCTCAGAATCTTGAGAGCGAAACCGTTTCCGTTGCGATTCTTTCAAATAAAGAGGGAATAAAGGAAGGCTCCACAGTACGCAGAACAGGCAGAGTTCTTTCTGTTCCCGTAGGCGAAGCTCTGCTGGGCAGAGTAGTCAACGCCTTAGGTGAGCCTATTGACGGCAAGGGCCCCGCGGATTGCAAGGCAACTCATCCTATAGAGTCCGAGGCCCCCGGTATTATCAAGCGTCAGAGCGTTAACAAGCCGCTTCAGACGGGCATCAAGGCTATCGACAGCATGATTCCCATCGGCCGCGGTCAGCGTGAGCTTATAATCGGCGACCGTCAGACAGGTAAAACCGAAATAGTAATCGATACAATCATAAATCAGAAAAACACAGGCGTTATCTGCATTTATGTCGCAATCGGTCAGAAAAACACATCTGTTGTTCAGCTCGCGAATATGCTTGAGCAGGCCGGTGCGATGGAATATTCAATAATCGTCTCGGCCTCAGCTTCAGAGAGCGCACCGCTTCAGTATATCGCGCCTTATTCGGGCTGCGCCATGGCGGAGTATTTTCGTGAGCAGGGCAAGGACGTTCTGATAATTTATGACGATCTGTCAAAGCACGCGGTCGCTTACCGTGCGCTGTCGCTGCTTATACGCCGTCCGCCCGGACGAGAAGCGTACCCAGGCGACGTTTTCTATCTTCATTCACGTCTTCTGGAGCGTTCAGCCTGCGTTGCGCCTGAGTACGGCGGAGGAACGATAACGGCTCTTCCAATTATCGAGACACAGGCCGGCGACGTTTCGGCGTATATTCCCACAAATGTTATTTCAATCACAGACGGTCAGATTTTCCTTGAAACGGAGCTTTTCCATTCGGGAATTATGCCCGCAATCAATCCCGGTATCTCTGTAAGCCGAGTCGGCGGTTCGGCTCAGCTGAAGGCTATGAAAAAGGTATCCGGTGAGCTTAAGCTGCTTTATTCCCAGTACCGTGAGCTTAAGGCGTTCGCCCAGTTCGGCAGTGACCTTGACTCAGACACTAAAAAGCGTCTCGCAATGGGCGAAAGAATAGTTGAGGTTCTTAAGCAGGACAGAAACTCACCCGTCCGCGTAGGCTGCCAGGTGGCGATTATTTACGCGGTTACAAAGGGATTCCTTGAGAATGTTCCCGTAAACAAGGTTAAGGAATACGAGAGTGACCTTTACGCCATGCTTGAAAATAAGTATGAAGAGCTGCTTGTAAGATTTGAATCGGGATATTATGACCCCGAGGATATAGAAAAGCTTGAAACCGCACTTAAAGAAATGCAGAGGTGACGGCTGTGGGAGCAGATATAAAAGCACTCAGAAACAGAATAAAGAGCGTTGATTCCACACTGCACCTTACAAAAGCCATGGGACTTGTGGCGTCCTCAAAAATCAGAGGAGCCACCGCCGCGATGGAGCGCAGCCGCGAATATCAGCAGGCTGTTACGGATGTAATCAATCAGGTTTCCTCCAGCCCCGAATGCGCCAAAAGCCCCTATATGGCTAAAAATGAAACCGGCAGAACAAAAATTATCATAATCGCAGGCGACAGAGGCCTTGCCGGCGGATACAATGCTAACGTATTCCGTGAGGCGGCGAATTATCCCGACGCTGAGTTCGTTCCCATAGGCAAGCGCGCCTGTGAGAGATACGGAGCGGAAACCGTTTCGTCAGAAAAGTTTTCGGGAGCGGAAGCTTATGAAACGGCAAAGAAGCTCTGCGAGGAATTCTGCCGCGGCGAGTATGACAGGCTCGGAATAATCTGCACCAAATATGTTTCAATGATGAAGCAGGACGCTGTCACTCAGTGGATTCTTCCGCTGGAAAAGAAAGAGAAGACAGGCGGCGCGGATATTCTTTTTGAGCCGGGCGAAAGATATATTTTTGACGCGGCTGTTCCCGAATACGTTACGGGTATGATAACCGGCGCGGTTAAGGAGAGCTACACCTGTGAGGTTGTCGCCCGCAGAATGGCCATGGACTCAGCCGGAAAGAACGCTCAGACAATGATTGACGATTTACAGCTTGAGTACAACAGAGCCCGTCAGGGTGCGATTACTCAGGAGATTACGGAAATCATTGCAGGAAGCAATGTCTGAAAACTTCGCATTTCATATGTATAGGAGTGATATAAATTGGCAAATCATAAGGGCATCGTTTCTCAGGTCATGGGACCTGTAGTTGACGTGCGTTTTGAGGAAGGCGAGCTTCCTCCCATATACAATGCGCTGACAATGCCTGTCGGTGAGCGCACACTCACCGTTGAGGTTGCTCAGCATATCGGCGACAACACCGCAAGATGTATCGCCATGGCGTCCACAGACGGACTTAAAAGAGGCACTGAAGCCACAGACTCGGGTCACACGATTTCAGTCCCCGTCGGTAAGCAGACTCTCGGCAGAATCTTTAATGTTCTGGGCGAGGTTGTTGACGAGGGAGAAGAGGTTAAGGACTGCGAGCGATGGAATATCCACCGCCCCGCTCCCGAGTATTCGGAGCTTGCGACATCCACCGAAATCCTCGAGACAGGCATCAAGGTTATCGACCTCATCTGCCCCTATTCAAAGGGCGGTAAAGTCGGCCTTTTCGGCGGCGCAGGCGTAGGCAAAACAGTTCTTATCATGGAGCTTAACAATAATATCGCGACTGAGCACGGCGGTATCTCCGTTTTCACAGGCGTTGGCGAGCGTACCCGTGAGGGCAACGACCTGTACAACGAAATGCAGGAAAGCGGCGTTATCAACAAGACCGCCCTCATGTACGGTCAGATGAACGAGCCTCCGGGAGCCCGTATGCGCGTCGGTCTGTCGGGACTAACCATGGCGGAATACTTCCGTGACGAAATGAATCAGGACGTGCTGCTCTTCATCGACAACATTTTCCGTTTC
>JAZUHE010000105.1:0-14585 GCA_045641565.1 Acutalibacteraceae bacterium
TTAACCCTCAAATCTCTTATGGTGCAGATGTTATCTCAAGAATTCAATATGTTGTTGATAATAACAGTAATGAATTACAATCTATTACGCTTAAAGCATTGCAAGAATTGGCAAACGAAAATCTAAACAAAACGGGCCTTAATATTGAGGATGTACAAATTGCAAGTATTGTAGGAAATACTGCAATGCATCATATACTTCTTGGCATAGATCCATCCACTCTAATAATCCCTCCGTATATGCCCGCGGTATTTAATGCAATAGAAGACGATTTGGCAGCATTGTTCCCTAAGCTAAAACTTAAAACAGTTCGAATACTTCCAAATATTGCAGGATTTGTTGGGGCTGACACTGTTGGCTGTCTTGTAGCAACAAGGTTTAACAAAAAAGATAAGTACACATTACTTATAGACATAGGAACAAACGGTGAGATGGCTCTCGGAAACAAAGATGGATTTACTGTTTGCTCTACTGCTGCAGGCCCCGCATTTGAAGGGGCAAAAATCAGTATGGGAATGCGCGGAACAAATGGTGCGATTGACCATGTCTATGTCAACGAGGGGAAAATAAAATGCCATGTTATTGGAGAGAAAGAAGCGATAGGTATTTGCGGATCAGGGTTACTTGACGCGATAAGCTGCATGTTAGACATAGGAATAATTGATGAATCCGGAAAAATTCAAAATAATGACTGTTATCAAATTCCCGAAACAAATGTAGTTATAACCCAACAGGATGTGCGAGAAGTGCAACTCGCAAAGGCAGCAATACGTGCAGGAATCGAACTGCTTGCAAAACACAGAGACATTAATACCGATAATATAAATGAAGTATTATTAGCAGGGGCATTTGGTAACTATCTAAATCCCGCATCTGCATGTAATATCGGATTAATCCCACCTACTCTATTAAGTCGAATCCAAGGAATCGGTAACGCAGCATGTGAGGGATCAAGGCTTTGTGCAGTAAACAGTGAAGAATTCGAGTATAGTAAAGACATCGCCAAAAAAGCAGATTTTTTAGAACTTGCTTCTCGGACAGAATTTCAGGATTTATTCGTGGATTCATTATTATTTGAAGAAAGTAATGAATAATTGCTTCTTTACAAAATTGTCATCTAAAAAGACCACCTCACAAAAAATGTGAAATGGTCTTTTTTTAACTCCTTGATAAAGAAGTCGTCGAAAGCAACGTTAAATGAATTTCAGTTCATTATTTTCTTCTGCTTGCTACTTTGCCTGCAACTTTTGCAGCAATCTTACCTGCCGGTTTTTTTGTAGCCTTTGTTGCAACCTTTGTTGTAGCTTTCTTTACAGCTTCTTTTACTGCGGCTTTCTTTGCAGGAGCTGCTTTTTTAACAGGAGCTGCCTTCTTAGCCTTTGATGCTGCTGTAGTTGCAGTCTTCTTAAGGTTAGCTTTTGTTGTAGCCTTCTTTACAGCTTCCTTAACGTTTTTCTTTCTTGCTTCGCTCTTCTTCTCAGCATTCTTTGTTGCTGCTGCAACTCTTGCTTTTCTCTTCGAATCAGCTTTCTTTTCTACAGACTTCTTGATCTCAGCCTTTGTAGCAGCGCTGTTTTTCTTAGCCTTTTCTGCAGCCTTTGTCTTAAGATCAGCCTTCTTTTCAGCTTTCTTAACCTTTGCTGCTGTAGCTTTCGCTTTAAGCTTTTCCTTTGGCTGTGCCTCTTCTTTGATAGCAGCCTGTGCTGCTGCGAGACGAGCGATAGGAACTCTGAATGGTGAGCAGGAAACATAATCAAGTCCTACTTTGTGGAAGAACTCAACTGAGCTTGGATCTCCACCGTGTTCTCCGCAAACACCGAGGTGAAGGTCAGGTCTTGTGCTGCGTCCGAGCTCTGCTGCCATCTTAACAAGCTTTCCTACACCGATCTGGTCAACCTTTGCGAACGGATCGTTTTCATAGATCTTCTTGTCATAGTATGCTTCGAGGAACTTTCCGGCATCGTCACGGCTGAATCCGAATGTCATCTGTGTGAGGTCGTTTGTTCCGAATGAGAAGAACTCTGCTTCCTTAGCGATCTCATCAGCTGTAAGAGCAGCTCTTGGGATTTCGATCATTGTACCAACATGGTATGTCATTTTGCTCTTAGCTTCTTTGATAAGAGCATCTGCAGTCTTAACTACAACATCCTTAACATACTTGAGCTCTTTAACTTCTCCAACAAGCGGAATCATGATTTCAGGAGCGATCTTCCAGCTTGGATGCTTTTTATTAACAGCAAGTGCAGCCTTGATAACTGCTGTGGTTTGCATTTCAGCAATTTCAGGATATGTAACAGCAAGTCTGCATCCACGGTGACCCATCATTGGGTTGAATTCGTGAAGTGATGAGATGATGTCCTTGATCTGCTTTACGCTCTTTCCCTGAGCCTGCGCGAGAAGTTCGATATCCTTTTCTTCTGTAGGAACGAATTCATGAAGTGGTGGATCCAGGAATCTGATGGTAACAGGGAATCCCTGCATTGCCTCATAAAGTCCTTCAAAGTCATTCTGCTGCATAGATTCAATCTTCTTTAATGCAGCTTTTCTTTCTTCAACTGTATCAGCACAAATCATTTCTCTGAATGCAGCAATACGATCTGCTTCAAAGAACATGTGCTCTGTTCTGGTAAGTCCGATACCTTCTGCACCGAGCTCTAATGCCTTCTTAGCATCTCTTGGTGTGTCAGCATTTGTTCTTACTTTTAATCTTCTGTACTTGTCTGCCCAAGCCATGATGCGGCCGAATTCGCCTGCGATCTGAGCGTCAACTGTGGGGATAAGCTCGCCGTAAATGTTACCTGTTGTACCGTCGATTGAAATATAGTCGCCCTCTGCGAATGTCTTTCCGCCGAGTTCAAACTTCTTGTTAGCTTCGTCCATCTTGATATCGCCGCAGCCTGATACACAGCAGGTACCCATACCACGAGCAACAACTGCTGCGTGAGAAGTCATACCGCCGCGAACTGTGAGGATACCCTGAGAAGCCTTCATACCTGTGATGTCTTCGGGAGATGTCTCAAGACGAACAAGAACAACCTTCTCGCCCTTTGCGTTCCATGCTTCTGCGTCGTCAGCTGTGAATACAACCTTACCGCAAGCTGCGCCGGGTGATGCGCCGAGGCCCTTGCCGAGAGGTGTAGCAGCCTTAAGTGCTTTAGCATCGAACTGGGGATGAAGAAGTGTATCAAGGTTTCTGGGGTCGATCATAGCAACTGCTTCTGCGGGAGTCTTGTGGCCTTCGTCAACGAGGTCGCAAGCGATCTTGAGAGCTGCAGGAGCTGTTCTCTTACCGTTACGGCACTGGAGCATATAGAGCTTCTTGTTTTCAACCGTGAACTCCATATCCTGCATGTCGTGATAATGATTTTCAAGAATGTCGCAAACTTTTACGAAATCAGCGTATGCTTCGGGGAATTCTTTTTCCATCTGAGCGATGGGCATGGGAGTACGAACGCCAGCAACAACGTCTTCGCCCTGAGCGTTGATGAGGAACTCACCCATAAGCTTGTTTTCGCCGGTAGCGGGGTCACGTGTGAAAGCAACGCCTGTACCTGATTCATTGTTAAGGTTACCGAATACCATGGGCATTACGTTAACTGCAGTACCCCAGGAATAGGGAATGTCGTTGTCACGACGGTATACGTTTGCACGGGGGTTGTCCCATGAACGGAAAACAGCTTCGATAGCAAGCTTAAGCTGCTCTACGGGGTCTGAGGGGAAATCCTCACCAAGCTGATTCTTATATTCTGCCTTGAACTGCTCTGCGAGTTCCTTAAGGTCAGCAGCGGTAAGTTCAACGTCGTACTTAACGCCTTTCTTCTCTTTCATTGCGTCGATAAGCTGCTCGAAATACTTCTTGCCGACTTCCATAACAACGTCAGAGAACATCTGAATGAATCTTCTGTATGAGTCATATACGAATCTCTCGAAAGCGGGGTCATCGTTACCTGCGATCATAGCAGCAACAACTTCATCATTAAGACCGAGGTTGAGGATAGTGTCCATCATGCCGGGCATTGATGCACGGGCACCTGAACGAACTGATACGAGAAGAGGATTCTTGAGATCGCCGAACTTTTTGCCGTTCTTCTCTTCCATCTTCTTAACGCCTTCCATAGCCTGAGCCATGATTTCGTCGTTGATTTTTCTGCCGTCCTCATAATACTGAGTACAAGCTTCTGTTGTGATTGTGAAGCCGAAGGGAACAGGAAGACCGATCTCGGTCATTTCAGCAAGGTTAGCACCCTTACCGCCGAGAAGGTTACGCATTGACATGTTGCCTTCGTCAAACATGTAGACCCATTTGTTTGCCATTTTAATTACCTCCAATTAAATATGTTGAACGGGGAATAATAATCCCCTAACACTCGTTTTATAGTATACCATATCTTTCCGCAAAAAGTCTATACTATTTTGTAAAAATTTGTAAGGATAATTGAGAAATATTTTTGTATAGGCTTACCAAAACAATAATGTTATTTATTGTATATTGCATACAAGCTTTCGCAATTCTTATGTTTTTCGAGCAAAGCCTGTTTTATTCTTCACAAAAACAATCAGAACAGCTAATGCAGTACTGAACGCTGCGCAGAAAATATATCGGAACAAGTGATTGGTACTGTTTCTGAAAAGCATCTCATCGAAAACAAATATTGATATAAATGAATCAAGAAAAATATATGTACTGATTTTTCTGAGGTTTCTGTAAAACCCGGAACTTTTTATTTTTATTTTGCCGACAAGAATAAACGCGCAGGGTACAGCTGCCACAAGAAACAGCATCAAGCCGTGATATGGAGCGGATATTTCAGAAAGATAGCGCGTTTCAAAGAGCAGAAACATCATACTCACAATGAAAGCGGGCAGCACAACCGCCGTCGGCGTTTTCTTCGGCGGACAGATTGAAAAATACGCACCTATTGCGATAAACGGAAAACCAAAAAACACTCCGTTTCTGAAGGTTGAAAAAACCCTGTTATAAGTTATAAACAGAAAGCTGACTGCACGACTTTTTTCGATGAGACCGATAGTAAGCGGCGAATATGTAAAAAAGAACAGCGCGACAATATAAAAGAGCAAAGATATAACAAGGATTTTTTTAATTGGCAACCGTTTTAAAAGGATCCAAACTATAAACGCACCGACAATTGAAGCTCCGATATACCATAACTGCTGATATTGGATTCCGATAAAAACATACCAAAAGTATTTTATAATATCTATCAACGGCGTTTTATCCTTGCACCAGTGATAAGCCATTATAACCAGATATATTCCGTTCCATATAATATAGATTTTCAGAAGGTTTATCTCGTATTTTTTGAACTTCTCTTTTGATTTCTCATAGCTCTGAGAATTATAGTTCTGGAAAAGGAAAAATCCAGACATGCAGAAGAAAAGCGGAACAGCAAGTCTTGCAATATATTCTGTAATATAAAAATCAGCTTTTCCGAGTCCGAGATTCATACAGTTAATTGCAAGTATTAAAAAAGAGAGTAATAATTTCAATATATCATAAGAAGCTATGTCATTTTTTTCAATTTTGTTTTCCATTTGCTCTCCGCCTTTCTAAGATCTGATACAACTTGACTTTATTTTTCAAACGTATTATAATGCACATAATAATATATGTTGGGAGTTTTGTCAATGAAAATAAAAGAGTTTTCTCCGTCTGATTTCAATGATCTTGAGATGGTCTGGAAAGAGCTTGAAAAAGGGCCTGAAATGACCTGGTTTCAAACCTTTGATTGGTATAAAACAATCAATGAACATTTCATGGCAGAAAAGAAAAAAGCACCGTTCAGAAAAGGCACTTATATTCTTCTGAGTGATGATAATGGTGTACCGCTTATGATTGCTCCGATCCAGATAATTAAAACCAGCTTTTATTTTAAAGGTCTTGGGCTGAAAAAAGGTTTCTATTTTATTGGCAGACAAGGATACTCGGACTATCTTAACTTTATTTATAATGATTTTAAAAATGAGTATCTGGAAGAAATACTCAAATATTTAAAAAACACTTACTCAATGACTTATTGCTACTTTGAAAATATCTCCTCAGAAACTGCTGCTTATAAATATATTAATTCTATACCTGACTGCTCACGAACCGACTCCATATGTATGAGAATTAAACTCGATGACGATTTTGAAAAATACCGCAGTTCACTTGCTAAAAGCGTACGCAGAAATATGACAACGGCATTTAACCGTGCTGAAAAAAACGGTTTGAAATTCACTTATGAAATAGCAAAAACTCTTGATAAAAAAACAATCAGTGAATTAAGTGAAATATATCTTCCGCGATATAATAAAAAGAATCAGCAAACAATTAGTGATATGTCTAAAAAAGCGCAGCTTTATATGAAAGTCAGAAACGCTATCGTTGATTTTTCAGGCAAACCGATAGATGTTCTTTCCGAAATAGAAAACTGTTGGTGTCTTATCGCCAGATGTGGCGATGAAATCGCCGCATTCTTTCACTATGTTTACCGTCCTGAGAATAAAACGATTTATCAGCTTATTGCAGGTGTCAATGAGAAGTATCAGTGGTACGGTCCAGGTAAAACGCAGCTTTACTCTTTTATTAAAGATGAAATCGAAAAAGGCAAACCTGATGTTGAAGTAATTGACCTCACCCGTGGAAATGAAGGATATAAATATGACTTCAACAGTGAAGAACTGACAACATCTCAGTTTGCATTCAATATTAAATAAAGATATTATGAAATCAATTCAGTTTTTTATCGAATCTCTTGACGGCGGCGGTGCCGAAGGTGCACTTGAAGGAATTGTCAGGAATCTCGACCCCGAAAAGTGGAAAATCTCCGTTGTATCCGAAACGGACGGTGAGATGCGCGTTCCATTCATGAAAGAACGTACAAAATATCATCCGTTTATTCATAAAAATATTAATAATAATCCCGTCAGAGAACTCATTAACCGTATAATTCTTACCGGTTCAGTAAGGCTTCCTCCGTCAGTTGTAAGAAAGCTGTATCTCCGCGGCAGGTACAATATTGAGGTTGCCGCCTGCGAGGGTTATGCTACAAAAATAATAGCCTCCTCAACAAATAAAAAAAGTATAAAAATTGCATATATTCATACAGATTTTTCATGTAATCACTGGAGTACCGAGGCTTACAAAGACACAGCTGAGGAAAGGAACTGCTATGAAAAGCTTGATTACATTATATGCGTTTCCGAAAGCATAAGAGACGCTTTTGTCGCTACATACGGTATGAAAGAGAAAACCGCAGTACTGTATAACATAATTGATGACAAAAAAATCAGAGCTATGAGCAATGATAAGCCGTCCGTTCCTATAACTACAATGAAAAAACCCGTTTTTGTGCTTGCGGGCAGTTTCTTAGCTGTCAAAGGTTTTGACAGATTTGTCCGTGTTGCCGCAAGGCTCAGAGACGACGGATTGAATTTCTCAGCTCTGATTATTGGTATGGGGTACGAGCGCAAGGGCATTGAAGATTTAATCGCTGAAAACGGACTTGAAGAGGTAATTTCACTTTATGAATATCAGAAAAATCCGTATGCTATTTTCAAAAATGCTGATGCTTTTGTTTGTTCCTCTTATGCCGAAGGGTACAGTACGGTTGTTTCCGAAGCAATCACCTTGGGCAAACCCGTTATTACCACACGATGCTCCGGTATGGAGGAAATTTTCGGTGGAATGGAATGCGGAATAATCTGTGACAATAACGAGGATGCGCTATATCTTGCCATGAAAAAAGTTCTTGAAAGCCCCGAGCTTCTTAATAAATATGCTGCCGAAGCTGAAAAGCGGTCTGAATTTTTCAACGCAGAAACAAGAATCGCTGCAATCAACAACTTCTATGAGAATGTAAAAAAGAATAAATAGCCAAAAACTCCCGTGATATTCAGATATCACGGGAGTTAATTTTATGCGCTAAATACGAAAGTTTTATCAGTCTTTCTTTGCTTTTCTCTGCTCTTCAAGGATAGCTCTTACCTTGATGGGAAGACCGAAGAGGTTGATGAAGCCTGCTGAATCCTTCTGATTGTAAACCTCATCCTTATCGAATGTTGCGAAGTCCTCACTGTAAAGTGAATAGGGTGATGTAACGCCTGCGTTAATCATGTTGCCCTTATAGAGCTTGAGCTTAACGTCGCCTGTAACATTTTCCTGAGTCTTGTCAACAAAAGCTGAAAGAGCTTCTCTGAGGGGAGTGAACCACTGACCGAAGTAAACAACCTCTGCGAACTTCTGAGCAACGAGTGCTTTATAATGCTGAGTCTCTCTGTCAAGGCAGATTGTCTCAAGAACTTCGTGTGCCTTATAGAGGATTGAGCCTGCGGGATTCTCATAAACGCCTCTTGATTTCATACCGACAAGACGGTTCTCAACTATATCCGCAAGGCCGATGCCGTTCTTGCCGCCGATGTCGTTAAGATACTCAACCATCTCAACGCCGCCCATCTTCTTACCGTCAACTGCAACGGGAACGCCCTTTTCAAAGCTGATTGTGATATATGTGGGCTTGGCGGGAGCCTGCCCGGGTGAAACAGCCATCTCTAGGAAGCCGGGCTTATTGTACTGAGGCTCGTTTGCGGGATCTTCAAGGTCAAGGCCTTCGTGTGAAAGATGCCAGAGGTTCTTGTCCTTTGAGTAGTATGTTTCTCTGTTTATCTTAAGAGGAATGTTTCTTGCCTCTGCGTATTCGATTTCTTCTTCTCTTGACTTGATGTCCCAGATTCTCCAGGGAGCGATAATCTGCATATCGGGAGCGAATGCCTTGATAGCAAGCTCGAAACGTACCTGGTCGTTGCCCTTACCTGTGCAGCCGTGGCAGATAGCGTCAGCGCCCTCAGCCTTTGCGATTTCAACGAGTCTCTTTGCGATGATGGGACGTGCGAATGCTGTACCGAGAAGATATTCGCCTTCGTAAACAGCGCCGGCCTTAAGTGAGGGGAATACAAAATCGTTGATGAAAACGTCTTTTAAATCCTCAATGTAGAGCTTTGAAGCGCCTGTCTTGAGAGCCTTCTCCTCAAGTCCGTCAAGCTCTGTGCCCTGTCCTACGTCACCGGAAACAGCGATAACCTCGCAGCCGTCATAGTTCTCTTTGAGCCAGGGAATGATGATTGATGTATCAAGACCGCCTGAATAAGCAAGTACAACTTTTTTAATTTCTTTCATTTTATTTTCCTCCGAATCAGTATTCAATATTTATGCACTTATTATACACTAAAATGCATATTTGTCAAGAGATTTTTGAATATTTATACATACTCCTGTAAATTCGTACATTTTGACGAATTCGCAGAAAAAAATATGCCGTTTTTATTAAACCTGCCAAAAGCCAACCTTTTTCATAACCTTGCGCAGGGTCTTCTGAGCGGTATATGAAGCCTTTTCTCTGCCGATTTTAGTGCATTCCTCAAGATACGCTTTATCATTAATAAGACGTGAATATTCATCCTGAATGGGTTTTATGCACTCAATAACCGCTTCCGCGACAGCGGATTTGAAATCGCCGTAGCCTTTACCGTCAAAGTCCTTCTCAATCTGAGCGAAATCAAGACCTGTGCAGGCTGAGTAAATCGACATAAGGTTGTTGATGCCGTCCTTGCCCTCGCCGTAGTAAACTCTCGCCTCAGAATCGGTAACCGCTGACTTGAATTTTTTGGCGATTGCGTCGGGAGTGTCAAGCATGCTGACAGACGCCTTGGGATTGGGGTCTGACTTGGACATCTTCTTTGTGGGGTCCTGAAGAGACATAACTCTCGCACCGACCTTGCCGAAGAAGGGCTCGGGAACTGTAAACGTGGGTGAATATGCCTGATTGAATCTGTCCGCGATATTTCTCGCCAGCTCAAGGTGCTGCTTCTGGTCAGCGCCTATGGGAACAAAGTCAGCCTGATAAAGAAGGATATCAGCCGCCATAAGAACGGGATAATCAAAAAGTCCTACGTTGATGTTGTCCGCGTGCTTGAGAGACTTCTCCTTGAACTGAGTCATTCTCGAGGCCTCACCGAACTGGGTATAACAGTTGAGAATCCACGAAAGCTGTGAATGCTCGGGTACGTGGCTCTGGACGAACACAACATTTTTCTGCGGGTCAAGACCTATGGCGAGCAGGAGAGCGTACATCTCCATGGACTGTTTGCGAAGCTTCGCAGGCTCCTGACGGACTGTAATCGCGTGAAGGTCAGCGATAGCGTAGTAGCAGTCATAGTCATCGCTCATATACTTCCAGTTTTTCAGCGCACCGAGATAATTGCCTATAGTCGGCACTGATGTGGGCTGAATACAGCTTAAAACTATTGATTTCTTTTCGTTTTCCATAATATACCTCTTATTTGTTCATTTCGGCGGCAAGCTCGCCTAAAATGGTTATTCCTTTTTCCATATCCTTCATTGTAGGAGTGGTAAAGTTAAGTCTTACAGCGTTGAATTTATCGCTGTCGTTAACGCTGAACGCACTTCCGGGTACAACTCCCACACCTCGCGCGGCGCAGTTCTTTGTAAAATCCATCATGCCGATGTTTTCATTGAGCTGACACCATACAAAAAGTCCTCCGTCGGGTCTCACAAATTTAACAGTATCGGACATTTCGTTCTGAATTCTGTCGCACATATAGTTGAGTCTGACTCTGTAGCAGTCTCTCATTTTTTCAAGATGTGCGGGAATATCGTACTCTCTGAGCCACTGCTCAACAAGCATCTGGCTGAACATGGATGTATGAACGTCGCTTATCTGCTTGCCTGTGACCATCTTGGCGATTATTTCTTTATTTGCCCAGGCGTAACCGACTCTGATGCCGGGAGCCATTATCTTTGAGAATGAGCCGGAGTAGATAACTCTGCCCTCAGTATCCATGCTCTTGATTGAGGGAATATCCTCCCCCACAACACGGGTGTCACCGTAGGGGTTATCTTCAAGAATTATTATATTATATTTACAGGCAAGAGCGTAAACAGCCTTGCGCTTTTCAAGACTCATGGTCACGCCGAGAGGATTCTGGAAATTGGGAATAAGATACATGAATCTTGCTCTTTTTTCTTTTTTAAGAACCTCTTCAAGCTCGTCGATTTTTATTCCGTCGCTCTCGCAGCCTACGCCGCGAAGCTGAACGTTATATGCCTTGAAGCAGTTGAGCGCACCGACAAAAGACGGAGTCTCGGCTATTACAACGTCTCCCTCATTGCAAAGAATCTTTGTGGTTAAATCCATAACCTGCTGCGCGCCGTTGGTGATAACGAGGCTGTCATCCTCACAGCCGATTTTCTTATCTTCAAGAAGCATTTTTCTGACAGCGGCGATAAGCGGAGCGTAACCGTCTGTCATGCCGTACTGAAGCGCTTCAATAGATCTCTCGCGAAAAATCGACCCGGCAATTTCTCTGATTGCGTCAATGGGGAAAGCGTCGGGAGCGGGATTACCCGCGGCGAAGGGAATAATTCCCGGCGAATTCGTAGACTTCAAAATCTCGCTTATGGCAGATGACTGCAAAGCGTTTATCTTATCTGAAAAGCTGTAATGCATACAAGCACCTCTTTTTTTACAGTACTTTTTGATTATAACACATAAATATGCTGTTGTAAACATTCGTTTTTTATGATATTATATTAAACGGTGATTATTATGAAAAATAAATTTGACGCGGTAATATTCGACTTCGACGGAACTGTCGCTGACACAGGCAGAGGCGTATTCCGCTGTATAAGAGAATCCGTAAAGAAAAGCGGGCTACCCGAGCTGAGTGAAGCGAGCCTTCGTACATTCATCGGCCCTCCCCTGCACGACAGCTTCATGCGTGAGTGCGGTGTCGACTTTGACACGGCGGATATTCTCGTCAAGCAGTTCAGAGAGGTATATTCCGTCAGCGGTGTTTTTGAATTCGACATATATGACGGAATTGAGGAGCTTCTTGAGCTTCTCAATAAAGAGGGAATCAAAACCGGAATCGGCAGCTCCAAGCCTGAGGATTTTGTCAAAATTATTCTTGACGATGTGGGAATCAAAAAGAATTTTGACGTAATTGTAGGCTCTGACCCTAAAAAAGTTGAGAGCAGCAAGACTGAAATAATCAGCACCTGCATTGAGCGCTTCGGTCTTGACAAAGACGCAAAAATTCTTATGATAGGTGACCGTATGTTTGACATTGACGGAGCTCACAGCGTCGGTATTCCCTGCGCGGCGGTGCTTTTCGGCTACGGCAGCGAAGCGGAATTCATCAAGCACAAAGCGGAATTTATCGCTGAAGACACAGACGATTTAATCAATATCATATTTGAGCAGTAAATCGGAGGGATTTATAATGAAAAGTAAGACTGAATTATCAAAGCCGAACCGCATACTGTGGCTCGACGTTGCGAGAGCGCTCGCAATAATTTCAATTTCCCTCAATCACGCAGTTAACCGTTCGTATGCCTATCACGACCAGATGACTGAATTCTTCAGCATTCCGCTGGCGTCGTCAATATTCAAGGCGGTAATATTTGTTTTCAGCAATCTCGGCGTACCGCTGTTTATGATGATATCGGGTGCTCTGCTTCTGAAAAAAGATATAAAGGACGAGCAGGGCGTACTGAAATTTTATAAGCATAATCTGCTGAGCCTTTTCATCACGTCTGAAATATGGTATTTCCTGTTTTATATTATAATTACCGCCCTCAAGGACGAACACGTTTTTACATTCAGGCACATAGTCAAAGAGATTATCCTCTGCGTTTCAAACAGCCTTTTTGTAAACCAGCGTTCATACAACAGCACCTGGTATCTGCCGATGGTTTTCGGCGTTTATCTGCTTGTTCCCTTTATCATAATGGTAAAGGATAAGATTTCACGCAAGACCTCGCTTATTTTTCTGATTCCGCTGTTTTACGTTTCTTTTGTAATCCCGTCATTTGCGGAAGTAGGAAAAGTTGCGGCCAACTTTGATTTTCATTTCGGCATGGCTACAATGGACTATCCGATAATCTGCTCTCTGTATGTTATATATCTTATCGCCGGCTACTGGCTGAGCAACGGTATTATGGAAAAGCTGAGCAATTTCTGGGTAGTCGCCGGAACAGTGGTTACCTTTATTGTCACCTGCGCTTTCCAGCTTCTTGCTTACGCGAGAGTCAAGGAGCTTCACGTAGGCTATCAGTCAGTTGGCATTCTCTGTTGCTCCGTTTTCCTCTTTGAGCTTATACGCCGCGGCGGCAATAAACTGTCATTCGCCAAAAGGCCTATTACATATATCGCGAGAATTTCATTCGGAATCTACTTCGTTCACATCGCCATAATGCAGGCCGCTGTAAAATATATGGAGATTCATCAGACTGTTATGGCTGAGCCTGTAAAGCTTATATTCCTCGAAGCGATTTCCATTATAGGAAGCATAATCATTATCGCTCCCCTTTCAAAAATCCCGTTCTTTAAGAAATATGTATTTATGATAAAATAACCTATACATAAAAGCAAACCAGCCTGAGAGGTATTCCTTTCAGACTGGTTTTTCTTATTTAACCGTATATTCAAGCGCCTCGGACTGAGCACCGTAGGAATTCTCGGCAACAACCTTTATCGTGAAGCCTTTTTCAGCTTCAAGTTTTTGGGCTACCGATTTATATGTTTCACCCTGCCAGTAATTATTAAGCACCCACTCAGAGCTTACCTCTTCACCGTTTTTATCATAAACATAAAATCTGTAGAGGAAAACAGGACTGTTTTTACCGCCTTCAGCCGCAGGAACGGTAACCTTATACTTACCGCCGGTTTTCTTAACCTTAAGCTCGGCGTCGGACTTGAATTTCGGAACAGCCATCGCCTTTTCCTGCTGAGCTGGAGTATACTGTCTCGCGTTCACATCAGCCGGATTATTTATGTAATATTCGCAAAGAAGCGTACCGCTTAAAGCGTCATATCCGCGAAGTCTCAGATTGTTCTGAGCGTCGGCCTCAACTATCCACACCTGCGCCATCTTTTTATAATCATTGGGATGAATTCTGCTCTCACCGTCAACAGTAAACTCAGCGTATTTCAGCGCGCCTGTACCGATTGCGGTGAACTCACCCTGCCATACGGAACGCGGATCGTTTATCGGATAATGAGAATGTCCCGAAAAATGAACAACCTGCGGATACTTTTCAAATATATCCTTGAAATAATCAATGCCCCAGCCGTCAACCTCGCAGCCGCCGTAAACAGTATCATAAACGTGCTCGTGATGCGTTACAAATACAGGCTTTGACGGATCATCCTTTACAGCCTCTTCAAGCTGCGCTGTGAGCCATTCACGCTGAGCGTCGGTATAATGCTCACCCATAACCGGCGACGCGGAAATTCCGATAAAATGGAAGCCGTTTATCACCTTATGAAAATCACTTTCCTGACCGGTGAGACCTTCTAAGAACGCGAAGGAACCCTTGTCTCTTCTGTAGCCGTCATGACTTTTGGCTGTAACTGTCAGAAGCTCGGTCTCATCATAATCAATAACGCTGTTCACCGACGCAAGAAAATCAACAAACTCGAATTTATATCCGTCGTCTGTAATATCGCCCGAGAACATCACAGCATCAAGCTTATTGTAATTCTCATCACTCTTCGCTACATCAT
>JAZUHE010000106.1:0-11917 GCA_045641565.1 Acutalibacteraceae bacterium
GTTTCTTTTATTGATTCTGTTTTAATGTTTTTTTCAATTATTTTTGATAACTTACCGTTCAGATCCAGTGTATAAGAATATTCATATTCTTCAATTACTTCATCTTTGCTGTTAAATCTTGTGCTTCGGATTTTCATTCCGCTGTTATCAATTTCATTAATATAATATGTTTCGCTTCCGTCTGAAAGCGGTTCGCCATTTATCTTTTCTTTAGTTATATGTTCTGTTTTACAGCAGCATAATATAAAAGAAAGTATTATTGCTAAAAATGCACACAGTACTTTTTTCAATCAAAAAACTCCTTTTGGTTGCAAATTGTTATAAAATATTATAAAATATTATAAAATACAAATCAGGGGGTGGTGTTATCAGAGTTCCTGATTCTATATACCGCAGAATTGATGAATATTCTGAAAAGCTTAAGAATAACCCGAAGCTTCAGAAATTATACAGAAACTGTTATCCGAACACTTTGGAAACAACGGTTATTGAAACAGAAGATGATTCTTTATTTGTCCTGACAGGTGATATTCCCGCCATGTGGCTTCGAGACTCCACTGCGCAGGTTTCTCATTATATTCCTGTTGCGTCATATGATGATGAAGTTAAAGAGATACTGAAAAAAGTAATAAAAACACAAATTAAATATATACTTATTGACCCGTATGCCAATGCTTTTAACAAAGCAGCGGACAGCAACGGACATATTAAGGATATTCCGAGAAATGACCCTTGGGTTTTTGAACGCAAATATGAAATAGATTCATTGTGCTATCCCTTAAGGCTTATTTATAAATACTGGAAGGGAACTGGCGATAGTTCTGTTTTTGATGATAGCTTTAAAAAAGCTGCAAAAACTATAATAAATTTATGGAAAACCGAGCAGCGTCATTTTGAAAAGTCTCCTTACAGATTTACCCGTCTTGGCTGCCGTTGGAGCGATACGCTTCATAATGAGGGCATGGGAATGCCTGTAAGCTATACAGGGATGACATGGTCGGGATTTCGTCCAAGCGATGATTCTTGTGTATTCGGCTATCTTGTGCCGTCAAATATGTTTGCTGTTGTTGTAATAGGATATATCATTGAAATATTCAATACATTTTATGCGTATGAGGAATCTTTTATATCTGAATGTAAGATTCTTCGTGATGAAATCGAAAACGGAATACAGACTTATGCTGTATATGACCATCCAAAATACGGTAAGATTTATTCCTGCGAAACTGACGGTATGGGCAACAGACGGTTGTTTGATGACGCAAATGTTCCGAGCCTGCTTTCACTTCCTTATCTCGGTTATTGTGATAAAAAAGATGAAATGTATGTCAGAACAAGAAATTTTATTCTCAGCGAAGATAATCCGTATTTTTATAAAGGGAAGTACGGCAGGGGAGTCGGAAGTCCTCATACACCCGACAGATATATATGGCACATTGCTTTATCAATGCAGGGACTTACATCAGATAACCCTGAAGAAATTAAAGAGCTTATTGATATGCTTGTTTCAACTGATGCGGATACAGGATTTATGCATGAGGGTTTTAACGCTGATAATCCCTCTGAATTTTCCAGAGAATGGTTTGCATGGTCAAATTCATTGTTTGCTGAGTTTATAGAGTATGCTGTAGACAATAAAATAATATGAGGTGTAAAAATGGAGAATAACAAAAAGAAAAGTAATCTGATGAATAACATTACGAGGGTTATAACTCTCGCACTGTGTCTTGTTCTTATTACAGGATGTGTAAGCACAATTAAAACTAAAAAGATTAATAAAGAAAACGCTGAAAAAGAAAAGGCAGCTCAATCAGAAAATGTTAAAACAGGGAAAACAACTGCTGAACTCATATGTGCCGGCGATAACCTTATTCATCTGCAGATAGCTAATCAGGCCAGAGCAAGGTCCACAACAGGCGGCTATGATTTTTCTCCCGCATACGCTGAAATTGCTGATATCGTAAGCGGCGCTGATGTTGCATTCCTGAATATGGAAATCGGAATTGTTCCCTCTTTACCTGTTTCTCATTATCCCTCATTCAATGCACCGCCTGAGCTTCTTGATAATATGATTGATTTAGGCTTTGATGTTTTCAATCAGGCAACAAATCATATTATAGATAAAGGTGCTTCAGGAGCTGTTGAAGACTATGACCTTTTCCATACTAAAAACAATATTATTCTTACTGGTTTATATAAAACATGGGATGAAATGTTCACTCCTCAGCTTATAACAAAGAATGATATTACATTTTCTTTCTGCGCTTTCACTGAGTCACTTAACGGCAATCAGATTCCTCAGGATTCTGACCTTGGCATTGTATCTCTCGCAGGCACAAATCATACTGAAGAAGAGTTATACGGAGCTATGGAGAAAATTATAAAGCAGAATAAAGCTGTATCAGATGTAACATGTGTTTCAATGCACTGGATTGATGAAAACATTACAGAACCTGATATTTCAGAGAAAGAAATTGCTCAGAAGCTTGCCGATTACGGCGCTGATATTATTATCGGAACAGGCCCGCACGTATTACAGCCTATCGAATATATTGACAGGGCAGACGGCGGCAAAACACTTGTAATATGGTCACTCGGTAATCTCATTTCAACTCAGGCTGATTTCCCGAATACACTCGGCGGAATTGCTGATATTAAAATCGAAAAGGATTATGATGCAGGAACAATTTTAATCAGTGATGTTGGATTTATTCCCACGCTTGTTCATTATGAATACGGACGTTCAAACGTTAAAATTATGAAGTTTGAAAATTATACTGATGATCTTGCGGCGATTCACGGTGCGGGTAATCTCTCATGTGAAAGAATTAATAAATTCTTTACAGAAATGTTCGGTGATTATCTTATTCTTAACAGAAAAGATACGTCAACCGCAACTGAAAACACAACTGCACAGAATACCGGTACAATATATTAACATATAAAAAATTGACACGGCAGGCTTAATAAAAAGCTTACCGTGTCATTATTTTTATATATTATAAAACTTTATTAAAGAAATCTATTGTTCGCGCTTCCTTGGGATTAAGAATAACCTCCTGAGGAGTTCCTTCTTCGACAATATATCCGCCGTCCATAAAGATTACTCTGTCAGCAACTTCTCTTGCAAAACCGATTTCGTGAGAAACGATAACCATTGTCATTCCGTCAGCAGCAAGGTCACGCATAACCTGTAATACTTCTCCGACCATTTCGGGGTCAAGAGCTGATGTAGGCTCATCAAAAAGCATGATATCGGGATTCATGCAAAGTGAACGGGCAATGGCCACACGCTGTTGCTGGCCGCCTGAGAGCTGAGACGGGTATGAATTCACTTTATCCTCAAGACCAACCTTTTTGAGCATATGAAGAGCCTGTTCTCTTGCCTGCTCCTTTGTCATCTGTTTTGTTTCAACAGGAGCAAGCATAAGATTCTGCATAACATTAAGGTTATTAAAAAGATTGAAGTGCTGGAAAACCATTCCGATTTTTTCGCGAACTTTGTTAATGTCAATCTTTTTAGAATCAATGTGGTTTCCGTCAACAACAACTTCACCGTCGGTGATATCTTCAATTCGGTTTAAGCATCTCAGAAATGTTGATTTACCGCTTCCTGAAGGCCCGAGAATAACAACAACTTCGCCTTCATAAATATCAACATTAATATCTTTAAGTACTTCAAGTTTGCCGTAATTCTTTTTAAGATGGGAAACATGAATTTTTATATTATCATTATTTCTTTTCATTATGGTTCAGTTTCCTTTCAAGAATTTTTGCAACCTTGGAGAGTATTGTTATTACAATAAGATACATTATTCCGACAATAATCCACACCTTAAATGAATCGTGGGTGATTGAAATAACACTCTTTGCAGTGTTAACCAGCTCCGGGAATCCGATAACTGAAAGAATGGAAGTATCTTTAAGAGTGATTATGAACTGATTGATTATGCTGGGTATCATAGTTTTAATCGCCTGGGGAAGTACTACCTTGCGCATTGATTTCCAGTATGTAAGACCGAGGCTTCTTGCTGCTTCCATCTGACCGATGTCGACAGACTGAATACCTGCACGGATAATCTCAGCCATATACGCACCGCAGTTAAGTGAAAGACAAACTATACCTGCCTGAAGAGGTTCAATGGTGAATCTTACATCAAAGATATTTTTGAACGCGTACGGAATTCCGAAATAAACGAAAAATGCCAGAACTATCATCGGCACGCCGCGAATAACATCAACAAAAATCTGTGCAATCCAATTACATATTTTATTTTTCAGAACACTGAGCATGCCGAATATTAAACCGACAACGCAGGCGAAAAGCAAGCTGTAAAGAGCCATAATCAGTGTCTGACCCATCGCTTCGAGCAAAAGCTTACCGTATTCAGTAATAAGTTCTGTCATTAAGTCCTAACTCCTTTTAAAATAGCAGGGCACCATACAGGTGCCCTGTTTTTATTAAACATTCTGCGTGATATATCAGCCGAGATAATCAGCAAGGATTTTGTCATATGTTCCGTTAGCCTTGATATTTGCAAGACCCTTGTTGAACATATCTATAAGTTCCTGATTGTTTGCATCAAATATTGCAAATCCGTAGCCTGAGCCTTCGTTGGCTGTGTTGTCAAGAACCTTAAGTGCAAGATTGCCGGTCTTGATTGAAGCTTTCATAACAGGTGTGTCCTCAAAGCATGCAACTTCCTGTCCGCCGAGAACTGCCTGATACATTGTGTCAGAATCTTCATATGTTGTGATTTCAAAACCGTATTTATCTTTAAGGCTTTCAGCAAATTCAGCGCCCTGAGTGTTTCTTTTAACGGCAACCTTGAGTCCCTTGAGGTCTTCAAAGCCTTTGATTTCAGAATCAGCGCCAACTGTCATAGTCTGTGTGCAGGTGTAGTAGCTGTCTGAGAAAATCCAGCCTTCGCTGACGCGCTTTTCTGTGATTGAAGCGCCGGCAATCATACCGTCTGCCTGGCCTGCATTGCATGCTGTGATAGATGCGTCCCAGCCCCAGCTCTTGAGCTCATACTTGAAGCCCTGATCTTTAGCTATTGCTGCAAGAAGGTCAACGTCAATACCTACAAATTCACCTGAAGCGTTTGTATATTCAAAGGGATTAAATGCTGTGTCTGTACCGATAACCCAAACTTTTTCTTCTGTTTCTTTGTTTTCTTCTTTTTTACCTGAGCATCCTGCAAAGAGGCAAAGAGTCATTGCAAGACATAACATGATTGCGATAAATTTTTTCATTTGGTATCAAATCCTTTCATACTTTAATAGAGAAAAATTCTCCATGTACGATATTATAAATTAAATAAAAAAATTAGTCAAGCATTTATTAGCAATTTTGAATATTATGTGCATTTTACATATAAAAAAGCGACAGATAAACTGTCGCTTGTATTATTATACAGTTAATATAAGACTTGCAAATCCGAAATAGATAAGAAGCGTCAGTGCATCAACAATAGTTGTAATCATGGGACCTGCCATCAGAGCCGGATCAAGATGAAGAATTTTTGCAAGCATTGGCAGAGACGCACCGATAATCTTGGCAACAATAACTGCGCAAAGCATTGAAAGACAAACAACAATAAAAACAGGTGTTGCGGTTTCTCCGCCTGTGACAGCTCTGATAATGTACATTCGTGCAAAGTTAACAAGAGCAAGTGTTACACCGCATAAAAGCGCAACTCGTATTTCTTTCCAGAGAACTTTAAAATAATCTTTAACCTTAATATCACCAAGAGCAAGTCCACGGATAATAAGAGTAGAAACCTGGTTGCCTGAATTTCCGCCCGTATCCATAAGCATAGGTATAGATGCGGTGAGTCCGGCGATAGCAGAAAGCTTATCTTCAAAGCCCTCGATAATCTGACCTGTGAATGTCGCTGAAATCATAAGAACAAGCAGCCAGACAATTCTGTTTTTGGTAAGCGTAAAAACTCCCGTTTTAAGATATTCATCCTCAGAGGGGAGAAGCAAAGCCATCTTTTCAAAGTCTTCGGTGTTTTCATCTTCGATAACATCAACGATATCGTCGATAGTGATAATGCCGACAAGTCTTTCTTCATTGTCAACAACAGGAACAGAAAGAAGGTCATATTTTCTTGCAAGTGCAGCTACTGTTTCCTGGTCGTCAAGCGTGTTGACATAAAGGAGCTGATCATCATCATACATGATGTCTTTTATTTCCGAATCACCTTTAGAAACAATAAGTCTTCTTAAAGGAACGGCTCCAACAAGCTTGCGCTGTGAATCAGTGCAGTAGCAGGTGTAAATTGTTTCTTTATCAAGCGCGGTTTTTCTTATTTCTGAAACAGCCATGTCAACTGTATATGTTTCGGGGAATGAAACCATTTCAATGGTCATAATGCTGCCGGCTGAGTTTTCAGGATAATTCAAAAATTTATTAATAAGATTTCTTGTTTCAGGGTTGGTGTGTGCTAAAACTCTTGTTACTAAATTTGCCGGGACTTCCTCAAGAAAGTCAACAGCGTCGTCGAGGAACATATCCTCCATAAGAAATTTAAGCTCTGTATTTGTTATTGCGTCAACAATAGCGCTTTGTGAATCAGAGTCAAGATAAGAAAATACATTCGCTGATGAATCCTTAGGGAGAAGACGGAAAATTCGAACCTGATTTTCCGGAAGTTCTGTTTCTTCGATTGCCTGGGCTATATCAACAACATTCATTTCTGACAATAAATCTTTTAATGCAGAGAATTTATTGTTGATAAGCATTTTATTAATTATCTCGGTTAATGCTTTTGTTTCCATAAAAAAATACCCTTTCCGCAAAAGCGTAAGGGCATAAAATCCAAGAACAGAAGAATTTAAATCTCCTGAACAGCCAATACACTTTTACTCATTTTTTTTGATAATGTGCATAATCGCACGTGACTGCCGTCGCTGTTCAAGAAATTCACCTCACAAAAAATTTATAATTTATTTTACAATTTATAAAATATAATGTCAATAGTTTTTTGAAAATACAGTTTACAACAGACAAAAAATATTATAGAATATAACAAAAGGAGGAAGATGTTATGAGCGCTGAATTAAAAGAAATTAATATATATGCGTCAGCCGCAATCAGAATTATTTCTTCTGTTTTCAGCGGTAATCATATTTCGTCTTTTTCCTATGATTTTGACTGGAAATCGTTTGTTTCGTTTTGCTCAAAACATAAAATATTAAATCTTATTGCATATGGAATAAGTAATTATTACGGAACAGTTCCCGAATTCATTTCAGAACGATTGAATGATATTTTACTTCAGTCTATGGCTAAAGAAGCTCAGCGTAATGTTGAAATTGAAGCATTAAGTGATAGCTTTGAAAAAAATATGATTCCTCATATGATAATGAAAGGATTTGTTATTAAAAATATTTATCCTGAGCCGTATCTTCGTTCTATGAGTGATATTGATATTCTTGTGGGTGATAAGCTTGATGATGCATCTGAAATCATTAAGCAGCATGGGTTTATATTTTCAGGTGAAGCATTTCTTCATTCAATTTTTATAAAGAATAATAATTTCGCTGTTGAGCTTCATAAATCATTAATTGATGAAAGTATTGATAAATATTACAGCTATTTTGGAATTGGCTTTGACAGGGCTGTATTATGTGACGGCTTTAATTATAAATACCATCTTTCTACAGAAGATTTTTATATTTTTATGATTGCTCATTTAGCGAAGCATTATGAACATTACGGTACAGGAATTCGTTCCATATGCGATATTTACATATATAATGAGCATTATAAGAATAAAATGGATAGAAATTATTTAAGTAATGAACTTAATAAAATCGGACTTCTGAAATTCGAAGAAAAAATCAAAGATTTATCGTATGACTGGTTCAGCGGGGAATTCAGCGGTGAGTTTGATTCAGTAGGGGAATATATTATTTCCGGTGGTGTTTACGGAAAATTTGAGAATCATGAATTAAATGCTTTTCTGATAGACGGTAATGAATCAAAAAAGAAATACATAATCAGAACAGTTTTTCCTGATTCAGATTATATGAAAGCACGGTACGGTTTACTTAAAAAACTTCCGTTTTTATTACCTGTTTTCTGGATTGTAAGAATTATTTCAACGTTATTTAAAAGCAGCGGAGGCATACGATACAGGCTGAAGGGTGTTGCGAAATCATCCGATGATGATTATGACAGATTCACGGAAACAGGGTTGAAATGATTAAAAAATATTTTCAAAACAAAGTTTTGATGAGTTTTTTATTTCTTTCATTTCATCAATTATTTCTGACAGTGCATCGTCATTGCTGATATGTTTTTCAGCATAATAAAAGGATTTTCTTAAGGATTCTGTTTTCTTTTGGTCGAGAAGAACCGAAAAAATGATTTTATTATTTTCCCAACAGTTCATAATATTCTCATTACCGTTTAATTCAATATAGTTAATTATTTCATCAGCAGTTTTATTAAGCTTATATGTTAATAAAACTGCTGATGTTATTGTTATTATCAGAACGACTAATGCGCAAAAAAATCTTTTCATTTTGTCTTTTTAATTAATGTATAGTTATTATATTTGTCAATCAGCATTATCAGTGCCTCGCTGACATCAGTTTTTTCATTTTCTAAAACAGATTCAATTTTGTTTTTATCAATCTTATAGTCCCGAATAGATTTATTTATAAATTCCCCGTCATTTACAACAAGCACAGGAATTCCCTGTTTTTTTGATTTGATGTTTAAATCTTTATTTACAGGCTGGTCATACTGCGGCTTTTTCATAACACTGAGACTCCCGTTAGTTTCAACAACAGCATATTGAACGGTACTGATGTCAAACACGTCTTTTTGCCTCATCTGATCAAGAATATCATCAGCGGTAAATCTCAATGCCTTAAGCTTTTTCTGGTCAAGTTTACCGTCATTAATTACAACTGCAGGCATTCCCTGCAGCAGATATCTTATTTTATTGCTTTTCATAATAATAACTGAATTAATAATTTCAAGACAGACAAGCAGTAAAACGGCAAGAATTGAATTAATCATGGGGACATCATTATCCTGCATTGGAATAGATGCTATTTCAGAAAGAAGAATTGTTATTACAAGCTCGGTCGGCTGAAGCTCTCCCAGCTGACGTTTACCCATGAAGCGCATACATATTATTATAAAAATATAAAGAATAAGTCCTCTTGCAAGCGTAATAAGCAAAAACATCACCGAATATATTTTATACATCTTATAAAAAAATAATCAGGGCAGGTATTTCCTGTCCTGATTTATTTTATTTATTCTGATATTTTTTTATGAGAATTTTTGCTGCCTTATAAATATCACCGCATCCGAGGGTTATTACAAGGTCGCCCGGTTCAGCGTTTTCAAAAACGTGCTGAGCAACCTCCTCAAATGTGTTGAACCATACACTGCCTGGAATCTTTTCGGCAAGCTGAGAGGTATATACATTGTAAGTGTTGACTTCTCTTGAACCCATAATTTCAGTCATAACGCATTTGTCGGGAATACGCAGAACTTCTGCAAAATCATCCATAAGAATTGCTGTTCTTGAGAATGTAAACGGCTGGAAAACAGCCCACACTCTGTTATATCCCATTTCCATGGCGGCTTCAAGTGTTACCTTAAGCTCTGCAGGATGATGAGCATAGTCATCTGCAATATCTATTCCGTTGTATGTTCCGAGCTTTTCAAATCTTCTGCCTGCTCCGCCGAAATGTTCAAGCGCTGTAATAGCTTTGTCGATATCAATTCCGTTATAAACAGCTGTTGCTATTGCAGCGAGTGCGTTGTAAACATTATGATATCCGGGAACATTAAGTTCAACTTTTCCGATAAATTCATTCCTGTGATATACATCAAAATGAGCATAAGCGTGTACCATTTTAATGCTATCTGCGTAAAAGTCATTAGATTTATTAATACCGAATGTTACTCTGTCTTTATCATTGATACCTTCAACGGCTTTTAATGTATTTTCATCATCGCCATTAATTATAAGTGCTTTTGTAGCCATTCCTGCAAATTTTCTGAATGATTTGATAATATTATCAAGAGTTTTAAAATAATCAAGATGATCTTCATCAATATTGAGGATAACGGCAATATCAGGGTAAAGCTTCAGAAATGTATCAACAAATTCGCAGGCTTCACACACCATGTTTTCGCTCTGACCAACTCTTCCGTTGCTGTTAATAAGAGGCAGTTTTCCTCCGATAACAGCAGAAGGGTCATTTTCTGTTTCAATAAACATCTGTGTAATCATTGAAGAAACGGTTGTTTTGCCGTGAGTACCGCATACACATATGCAGTTTGAAAACATTTCAGTTATCGCTCCGAGCATTTCAGCACGTTCAAAGGTAGGTATGCCGGAGTTCTTTGCAGCAACAAGCTCTGGGTTATCTTTTAAAAGAGCCGCTGTGTAAACAATCATTTCTGCTCCTTCTATATTTTCGGCACGCTGACCCATAGCAACAGGTATGCCCATATTCTTAATTCGAGTGAGAGTATCACTTTCATTATTGTCTGAACCTGAAAGCTCATAGCCCTGGGCGTGAAGTATTTCGGCGATAGGACACATTCCGGAACCGCCTATGCCGATAAAATGTATTCTTTTAATCTTTTTTAAAAGTTCTTTTATTTCGTTCACAATAAAAACTCCTTTGTGTTTAATCACAGAAATAATTTTTTTACATATGTTATATTAGATGATCAATTAGATCTTCTTACCTGTTTTGAGGTGAAAAAATGCTTAAATTTACCGCTCTCGGAGGGGACGCAAGGACAGAATTCATGGCTTCTGAGCTAACATATTCAGGATATTATACAGAATTATCAGATAATTTAATCAATATAAAATCATCTGATGCTGTAATTCTTCCGCTTCCTTTTACAACAGACAATATTCATATAAAAGGAACAAATATAAGTATTAATGATTTTTTCAATACTCTTGATAATAATCAGATTATTTTTATCGGAAAAGCAGATAAAAATATTTCTGATAGATTTAATGAAAAAAACATTATATTTTTTGATTATAATTCGCGCGATGAGTTTGCACAGAAAAACGCCGTTCCAACAGCGCAGGGAGTGCTTGAGTTTGTACTTGAAAATATTTGTGTAACCGTCAGTTCACTTAAAGTTACTGTTATAGGATACGGCAGATGCGGAAAAGCAATATGCCGAATATTTAAAAAGCTCGGTTCAGATGTAACGTCTGTTTCGAGAAGGTATTCTACTCTTGCTGATGCGGAATCAGTAGGTATTAACGCCTGCCATTTAAAGGATATTGAAAGATGTATTAAATCAAGTGATGTAATTATCAACACAGTACCGTCTGTCATATATGACAAAAAGCTTATTGATGTAACAGATAATAATACATTACTGATAGATGTTTCTTCAAAACCTTACGGATTTAATATTGAATATGCAGAGTCAACAGGAAAAAAAGTAAATATTCTCCCGTCGCTGCCCGGAAAATGCGTTCCTGAATCAGCTGGAAAAATTATAGCTGAAACAATAATAAACATAATAGAGGAGGGGGGCCTTTGGAAAAAATCAAATTAGGATTCGCAATATGCGGTTCATTTTGTACCTTTTCAAAAGCTCTTGAACAGATAAAAATATTATCAGAAAAAAACTATGATATAACCCCGATTTTTTCTGAATTCGCATATAATACAGACACAAGATTTTATAAATCGGATGATTTTATCTCAATTACAGAGAATGTCTGTGGAAAAAAGGCTATAAAATCTATTAAAGAGGCAGAACCTATCGGCCCGAAAAAGCTATTTGATATTCTGATTGTCGCGCCCTGTACTGGGAATACCCTTGGAAAGCTTGCCTCGGGAATAACTGACACGAGTGTAACAATGGCTGTAAAAGCTCATCTGAGGAACAACA
>JAZUHE010000107.1:0-8972 GCA_045641565.1 Acutalibacteraceae bacterium
GTGAATTTGATTAATCTTATTTTGATCTTCTTTCCTGAAGCGCCGCGGAAATTTTCGCTTTCTTTTCGCCCTCAAGGTCGTATCTGAACATGGGGATTGCGGCGAGGAGACTGAATATTCCGGGTGCGCCAACATAAGCGAAGTAAACGATATTTCTCGTTGAATCCGTAATGCTCTCTATGCTTGCTGACGCGTCATAGCCCGATACCTGAATTAAAATCAGACCGAGAGCCGCGCCGACGGCAAGGCATACTTTTATAGTGAGGGTAAGAATTGAGAACGCGGGGCCCTCAACGCGCCTGCCTGTTTCATATTCGTAGTTGTCAACGCAGTCGGCAACCATAATCATGGGCATGAGCGTTACCGCGCCGAACTGAAGACCTGTCAGGAACAGCATAACGAGCATGACCACCATGTTGGTTGAGATGAACGCGTAAACCGCGAACGCCGCCATTGAAATAATAAATCCGTAAAGGGACATTCCGATAAATGTCTTTTTCTCGCCGAATTTCTTGATAAGCATCGGAGTAACCGCCATGCTTATCATTGAGCCGACGGCCGTGGTTATGCCTAAGGCGATAACATAGTTCTCACTGCCTAAAAGCACGTTTGAAGCCTGAACCTGAATGGCCATTGCCATCTGTCTGCCCGAGCCGAGAAAATATGAGATGATAACAAGCATAAGAGGTTTGTTTTCTTTAAGAGCGGCAAACATTTCTTTAAAAGACATCTTTTCGGCTGAGTAGGGGACACGCTCTTTATTAAAGAAATAAATGAGTGAAAACAGAAGACAGCCTAAAACGCCGACGGCAACTGCTGTTACAAGATACTCCGTGGAGCTGATGGGGTCATCCTTCATTCCCTCTTCGATTCCGAAAACCTTTGAACCGCCGGGGATTATCATGCAGACTACGGGAACGATTACCGCCGCCGCGGAGAAGCCTATCTGCTTTAATGTGTTCGCGATTGAAATGACGTTAGTGCGCTCCTCGGGGTTGGGAGTCAGAACGGAAGCGATGCCCTGCGAGGGTACGTCGCCGAGAGTCATGGCCATGCTCCAGAGCAGGAACGTGACGAATATGTAAGCGTAAAGGCCTGCGCCTGTAAACGGAACCTTTATAAAGAGAACCACCGTCATGACAAGCAGGGGGATAATCGAGTAGGCGATGAAAGGCTTGAGCTTGCCATTACTGCTGTTTTTGCGCTCAATCATATTGCCTACAACAGGGTCAAATACGGCAGAAACCACCTTGACAATCAGTATGAGAATACCGACAACAGCTAAATCCGCCGCCATCTGAGCGTGGTAAAATTCCGCCTGATAGGAATTTAGAAATCCTACTATAGCCTGAAATCCGAAAAGGCCGAGAGAGTACGCGACTATTTCTTTAAAATTCATATGTTTTTCCATAATACTCCTCCTTTGAGCGGCGAACCGCCTGAATTTATTATATTTTGAGATAAGGCAGATGTCAAATGTTATTTTACAGCCTTTGCGGTATTTTACGATTTACTGTTGCAACTTGTTTTTAACAATGCTATAATAATCCAAAAGGGGGACTGAATTATGTGGTCAAAAATTATCGGTTTTATTATGAGCATTATTATGTTTTTAGGTTCACTTCTCGGAATTACAGGCAAGAATGTTAAGGCTCCGGAGGATACAATAGAATACAGCGGTGATAAAAAGTCATTCACCGTTGCTCTTGAAGAGAACGGCACAACGGGCTACAGATGGAATATGAAAATTGCCGACGAAAGCATTGTTAAGCTTGAAAAGGACGGCTTTATCGCTCCCGAATCAAACGGAATGGCAGGTGTTCCCGGCACAAGAGTATTTACATTCAAAGCACTGGCACCCGGTAAAACAGAGATTACATTCAGCTATGAGAGAAGCTGGGAACCCGGAGCGGCGGACACGCTCACTGTGACGGTTGAGGTTGCCGCGGATTTAACGGTAACAGCCGAGCTTGCGTAAATTAAAATAATAATAAAAGCAGTCTTCAATGACAGGTCAGCTGTTATGAAGGCTGCTTTTGCTTTATGCAGTAATAAGTAAAAAATAATCATTATATGATAAGATTAACAGTGTTGACAAATGAAGACTGTTGGATATATACTTATTATGTATATTTATATCAGAAAAGGTATTTTTATACTCTGATTCAGACATAAAAATTACTTGTTATTTAAAACAATTCACGGTTTCAGGAGGAAAAAACATGGCGATTGCAGAAATAATCAGTTATGACGGCGACAATTCAACTTTTGTGTGGAAGCACCCGAAAGAAGATTTCATGCTCGGCTCTCAGCTCATAGTTCATGAGTCGCAGGAAGCGATATTCTTTATGAACGGACAGGCGCTTGACCTGTTCGGACCCGGAAGATATACTCTTGAGACAGAGAATATTCCGAAAATCGGCAAAGCTCTTAAAAAACCGTTTGATGAAAAAACTCCGTTCCACTGCGAAGTGTATTTTATCAATCTGAATGAGCAGATGGCGATTAAATGGGGAACAGACAGCAAGGTTCAGTTTATGGAGCCGAAGTATCAGTTCCCGATTCAGATTGGCGCCAGCGGAGAAATGAACATAAAGGTTGATAATTCAAGAAAGCTTCTTGTTAAGCTTGTGGGCACGGGCAGAGATTTTGACAGAGCAAGGCTTGTTGCTTATTTCAGAGCTTTGCTTATGACAAAAGTCAAGTCATACATTGCCGCGTCTGTAAAAGAAAAATCAATCAGTGTTTTTGAAATTGACGAGCACCTTGAAGAGATTTCCACAGACCTTAAGTCAAGACTGTATGACGTTTTCCTTGATTACGGAATATCTCTTGAAAGATTTTTTGTTACCACTATCGTAAAGCCTGACGGTGAGCCCGAGTATGAAAGATTCAAGTCTCTTCATTTCAGACAGTATGCTGATGTTGCCGAGGCAAAGCTTCAGCAGCAGATAAGCATAATAGGCGCAGAGACCGAAGCTCAGAAGACTGTTATCGAGTCACAGGCAATGGCTCAGAAGCGTGCGCAGGAGGGCTACACATACCAGCAGGAGCGCGGATTTGATGTAGCGGGAATAGCTGTGCAGAATGAAGCCGTAGGTCAGTTTACCAATATGGGTATCGGCCTGGGCACAATGGCGGGAGCAGGCGCGGCGATAGGCGGAATGGTCGGCGGAGCTGTAAACAGTGCTGTTAACGCATCCGCGAATCAGACGTTGTCAAAGTGCGCAAAGTGCGGAGCGGCACTGCCCGCAAACGCAAAGTTCTGCCTGCAGTGCGGTGAAAAAGTAGCTGCGGCTTTTGACGGAACTATTGTCTGCCCCGAATGCGGCAATACGGTTATAAAAGGTAAATTCTGCCCCGAATGCGGACATAAGTTCGCTGCTGTATGTCCTAAATGCGGAGCCGATATTCCCGACGGCGCAAAGTTCTGCCTTGAATGCGGAGAGAAGTTTTAATTATTCTGAGGAGGAATCGTTATGAAGATTAAAAGAGTACCAATCGTTGTTTTTACAGTGTTATTTGTTGCCGCTGTGCTCATTTCATTTTTTGCCTATGATAATTCATCATCTGTGAATATTATATGCGAAAAAGATTCGTATTCCGAAAAGTACGCCAAGAAACACAATATTGATTACAAGCTTATATCTGATTCTGACAAGAATATAGGCCTTGTTAATCTGGATGACTTTAAATACAATGAGGACGGAACGATAGTTTCCTATGAGGGCAAAAGCGAAACGGTTGCAATCCCCGAGGCTATCGGTGAAACAGAGATTCTCAGAGTTAAGGAAGATGCCTTTGACAACGCGAAAAATGTAAAGGAAATATATCTTTCAAAGACGCTTGCGCTGTTTGAGCCGACCGACATGAGAGGCGTAACAGTTTACGTTCCCGAGGATTCGTTCATATATAATCTTCTGCAGTGGAAAGAAAACAATAAACTTGATTTCAAAGAGGGTAAATACACAGGCGATACCGTAATCTGTGATTTTGACGATTTTGAGGTTTCAGCGGGCGGTACTGTTGAAGCTTATACAGGTGACGATAAAATAATTTCGGTTCCTGCAAAAATCAACGGTGTTAAAATCAGGTCAATCGCAAAGGACGCTTTTATAACCGCAAAACGTCTTACAAAGGTCTATCTTCCCGACAGCCTTGAAAAATTTGAGCCCGTTCGTGTTGCAAATGTAAAATTCTTCATTTCATCAAAATCCGAAGCATATAAATACGCAAAGGGTAAGAATTCAAAGGTCGATTTCTCATGGGATACCGACCACAGCTCTCTCGCCGCGTCATTTGATGAAGATTTTGATTATAACGAACACGGCCAGATTACCGAATACAGAGGCGTTGACAAAACCATCGTTATTCCCGATGAAATAAACGGCACAAAGATAATTTCCGTTGCGGAGAATGCTTTTGATAAAGCTTCGGGAGTTAAAAAGATATACCTGCCCGATACCATGATTGCGTTCTTCCCTGAGAATCTCAGCGGCATTGATGTGTATGCGGACGCGGACACGCTTGTAAACAATGCATATGAAAATATAAATTATGATTTTGTTACATACGCAGATTCTTATTATGTGAATTTCTATTCCGCCGAAATCCCGTATTCATACGATGAACTTTCAGGCAAAGAAATAAAGATTAATGAGTATAACGGAGAAGATAAGAATATTATCATTCCCGAATCAATAGACGGAAAAGAAGTAAAATCCGTTAACGTAGACGCTCTTTCCAAGGGTGCTTCAAGCATACTTATTCCCGGAACTGTTGACGAAATCGGAACCGACCTTTATACACCCAGATATGACGCAGTGTTCTTTATCGGTCTGCTTATCTGCCTTGTGGGCTTTGCTCTTGCCCTCGCCGCAGTGCTTAAGGTGAATGTTGATACAAAAGAAAAGACCGTGCTTCGTCTTTCAGTGTTTACAACAGCGTATGCTGTTTCAGTGCTGTCAGTTATTCTGGCGGCTGTGTATATGTTTGTTCTCCCGAAGCTTTTCAACGTTTCTGTATGGCTCGGAGCAGTGTTTATTGTAATTCTTATCGCAATCGGTGTAACCGCATTTGTAAAAATAGACACATCTGTTGAAATGGTTGAAGAAATCGAAAAGAAAGTCAAGGCTCAGACGTTTTTTATCAAATCACTCACAGCAGATGCCGAAACTCTTATGGCGGGCGCTGAAACAGATGAAGCGAAATCAATATGCAAAAAAGTTTATGAGGCGGTACGCTACAGCGACCCGATGTCAGATGACGCGCTTGCCGCGGCGGAGACTCAGATTTCACTTAAGTTCAGCGAGTTTTCAGAAGCGGTAAACGGCGGTGACGGTGATACAGAGAAGCTTGCCAAAGAACTTATTCTTCTCATTGAAAACAGAAATAAAAAATGTAAAATGCTTAAATGAGCAGGGGTAAAATATGGATATTTTGAAATGTAAAATGTGCGGCGGAGACCTGCATATAGAGAAAGGCTCATCTGTTGCGGAATGTGAGTATTGCGGAACAAAGCAGACGCTGCCGAAGCTCACCGGAGATAAAAAAACGGGGCTTTTCGACAGAGCCAACAACCTGCGCAGACAGAATGAGTTCGACAAGGCGTCCGCGGTTTATGAGCAGATTCTTTCAGAGGACGGTACGGACCCCGAAATATACTGGTCGCTTGTTTTGTGCAAATACGGCATAGAGTATGTTGAAGACCCCGGCACGGGCAGCAGAATCCCGACTATACACCGTACTCAGCGTACGTCTGTTTTTGCTGATGAAAATTTCAAAATGGCCCTTGAATACGCCGATGAAAATCAGAAGGCTATTTATAATGAAGAAGCCGCAAAAATCGAGCAGATTCAGAACGGTATTCTTAATATTTCAAATAAAGAAGAACCGTTTGACGTGTTTATCTGCTATAAAGAAACTGATGAAAACGGTGAAAGAACGCAGGACAGCGTAATTGCGACTGACCTTTACCACCGCCTTACAAAGGAGGGCTTTAAGGTATTCTTTTCGAGAATTACTCTTGAAAGTAAGCTCGGCTCCGCTTATGAACCGTACATTTTTGCGGCGCTCAATTCGGCAAGGGTTATGGTTGCCGTCGGCACAAAGCCTGAATATTTCAATTCTGTATGGGTCAGAAACGAATGGAGCAGATACCTTAAGCTGATGGAAAAAGACAGCAATAAAACGCTGATTCCCGCGTATCAGAATATGTCAGCTTATGATTTGCCTAAAGAGTTTTCTTATCTTCAGGCGCAGGATATGTCAAAAATCGGATTTCTGCAGGATCTGATTGCAGGAATAAAAAAGATTCTTGCCGACACGCCTAAAAATAATGATACAGATGCGGCACCCGCAAAGAAGCCCCCAAAAAAATCATCCTCCGGTCTCGGCAAGGGCGAAATCATCGGTATTACAGCGGCGGTAATTGCGGTTGTTGCGGCGGTGATTATGATTTTTGCTTTTTCGGGCAGTCCGTCTGAATCCGAAAAATCTGTGACCGCTGCGGCTCAGAACGTCAAATCTGCCGGCGATAAATCGGAGCCTGCGGACAATGACGAGTCAGATAAAAATATTGTTGAACCGTCTGATGTTGACTGGGATAATCTGAATGATATTTTGCTGTTCAGCTTAAGTCAGGCGAATGAGCCGTATGACTGCAGTAAATCAGATTCCGCAGACGCGCTGAACCTTATATATAACGGAATGGGATTTCTGAGCTTTTACGATGAATATTTTAATGACGTGACAGGCCATATGTATGCTGAAGAAAACTATGTCAAAGACCCGAAAGGTATTTTTGAGCTCGGATATGCAAAATATCCTGTGGAAAATGTTAACTGGATATTGAAAAATATAATGAATATCGAGCCTGAAACTGTTCCCGAAATCAAATATGAAGACAGCGGTGTTGTGCTGTATGCGCAGGACGGCTTCTACTACGCCGGATGCCAGTATCTGGGTGATGAAAACTTTGTTGTTCCGAGTGATATAATAAAGAAACAGCTGGTCGGCGGAAAATATGAAATCAGCTTGAATATATGCTCATCTGATGAAATGGGTCAGCCTCAGAATTATATAGGCAATGTTAAGGCGACTGTTGCCGCAAAAGAAGTTGACGGCAGGCACTTCTGGTCGATTTACTCATACAACAAAACAATAGATTATAATTATTAATAAGCAAACGGCAGAGTTCTTACGAGCTCTGCCGTTTTTTAAATAAAAGATAATAGATAATAGTGAATAGATAACAATACAAAGCGCAAATATATAGTGCATCATTATAAACTATTATCTATTACTTATTATCTATTATCTTAGCCGCATCAGCGGCGCTTTTGGTGGAGATGGCGGGAGTCGAACCCGCGTCCGAAAACCTATTCCCACAACTTTCTACGGGTGTAGTTTATCATTTGAGATTCCCCTCAGAGACCGCCGGTAAACAGGCTTTCTCCTACGGTAGCCTTTGAGCCGTGATGCGATACAAGGCTGCTCTCGCATTCACGTTCACCACTGATTGACACCCTCACTCAGACCGTGGTGCTTCTGAGCAGGATGGGCCGCATTAAGCAGCCATTAATTTAGTATTGTTGTCGTTTATTTTAATAAACTACGGCTTTTTAAGTGGTTCCGCACCACTACCCGCTTATCATGGTTCAAAATCCCCGTCGAAATCCTTTCATCCCCATAAAGATTTTATTACCCGAAACTCAACACAATCTGCGTCGTCAGCCTTGACTGACAAAAACATACCCGCACCTTATGCCGACTTTTGAGTGCTGAAGAACTTTTACTGTTTTATTTATTTTTTAAAGCTCTTTCTATATTTCTCGCCGCATCTTTCTTAGCCGCGGTTTCGCGCTTATCATAAATCTTTTTGCCCTTGCACAGACCGACCTTCATTTTGGCTCTGCCGTTGACAAAATATATTGAAAGGGGAATGAGGGCAAGCCCTTCCTGCTTCACGGTACCGTAAAGGCGGTTAATCTCTTTCTTGTGCATGAGAAGTCTCTTGACTCTCAGCGGGTCGCGGTTGAAAATATTGCCGTGCTCATACGCGCTGATGTGCATATTGTTGGCAAAAATCTCACCGTCAACTATGTTGCACCAGGAATCCTTAAGATTAACCTTACCTTGGCGGACAGATTTAACCTCCGTGCCGAAAAGCTCAATTCCCGCTTCATACTCTTCAAGAACAAAGTAGTCGTGATAAGCTTTTTTATTCTGAGCAACGGGGGTGCTTTTATTGTCAGCCATAATCACAACTCCTTTCTTCTCTGATTATTGTTATCTTTTGCCGTAATTATTCCCTGTCTGTTTTTTCATTTTATATTTTTTTGAAAAATCCTTGGCGCCTTTGCCTGTGGAAGCAGCTTTTTTCTGCTCCTTCTTTTTCTGAGCCTCTTTTTCGCGAAGCTCGGGATTTTCTTTATAAAAAATCATCGCGCCGCCGATAACCTGAACAACCTGGGAGCCGGTTTTCTCAGCGATTTCCTCAGCGATGTTTCTGGGCGTGTCGGGTGCAGATTCAAGAAGAACCTTGAGCTTTATCAGCTCGTGAACTCTCAGCGCGTCGGCCGTCTGAGTGATAAGTGCATCTGATACGCCGCCCTTGCCTACCTGAAAGAGAGGCTCAAGGGTATTTGCCTGTCCGCGGAGCTCAGCTCTTCTTTTGCTTGTCATTTTTTCTGTCATATAATTTTCTCCAATTCTTCAAATAGCTTGCGCAGAGCCTTGCCTCTGTGGCTGAGACTGTCTTTTCCTTCGGGAGAGGTTTCACCGAATGATTTGCCGTTCACCATAAAAACGGGGTCGTAGCCGAAGCCGCCGTTTCCGTGACGTTCGTGAGCTATCATGCCCTCGCATTCGCCGCGAACGGAGATTTTGCGCCCGTCGGGAAATACGCAGGTGGCCGCGCATACGAATCTTGCCGTGCGCTTTTCGTCCGGAACATCCTTAAGCTCGCCGAG
>JAZUHE010000108.1:0-4264 GCA_045641565.1 Acutalibacteraceae bacterium
AAATGAAGAGCTTCCGTGGTGGAAATGGGATGAGAACGAAAAGAATTACGCTCTGTGCGTTTCAGATAAAAGCGGCTGTGAGGAGCAGATGAATTTCTGGATTTTCGCTCAGTATCTTTTCTTTATGCAGTGGAACAGAATTAAAAAATACGCCGCTGAGAACGGCATAAAAATTTTAGGCGATATGCCCGTATATGTTTCCATGGACAGCGCTGATGTATGGAGCGAAGCTGAGAATTTCAAGATTGACAAGGATACCTTCGTGCCTGATGAGGTTGCAGGCGTTCCGCCCGATTATTTTTCTGAGGACGGTCAGCTCTGGGGCAATCCCCTCTATGACTGGGACGCTATGGAAAAAGACGGCTTCACCTGGTGGAAGAAACGTCTCAGCTGCGAGCTTAAGATGTACGATATAGTCAGAATCGACCATTTCAGAGGTCTCGCATCCTACTGGGCTGTTCCCTTCGGCAGTAAAACCGCTAAAAACGGCGAATGGAAAAAAGGCCCCGGCATGAAGCTTTTTGACGCCGTGAGAGACGTTTATTCCGACGGCGAAATTGTTGCTGAGGATTTAGGCGCTTTCGGCGAGGACGTTGTTCAGCTTCTTGAGGACACAGGCTTTCCCGGAATCCGTGTCATTCAGTTCGGCTTTGACGGCAGCAGCGAAAACGAGCATCTGCCACACAACTACAAAAGCAATCTTGTGGCCTGTCTTGGCACTCACGACAACAACACACTTTTAGGCTGGCTTTATGAATTAAGCGAAGAAGACCGCAGATATGTTTTTGACTACTGCGGATTCACAGGCGGCAACTGGGGCGAGGGCGGATTTCACGCGCCCGCCTGCCGTAAAATTATTGAGACCGTCTGGCGTTCAAATGCGGACACGGTGATAATCGCTTTTCAGGATATGTGCGGCTTCGGCAGTGACGCGAGAATGAACATTCCGGGCGTTCCCGACCTTAACTGGAGAGTGCGCACAACCGCCGAAACAATCAACTCCATTGACCGCGAATATTTTAAAAAGCTCAACAGGATTTTCGGAAGATAAAATGGAATTCAATATTATAAAAAAAGAACATGTAACTTCAACAAACGACATTTTAAAGCGTGACGCCGAAAAGCTGCCCTGCGGCACGGTTATCGCCGCTAAGGAACAGACTGACGGCAGAGGCAGAACAGGCAGAAGCTTTTACTCGCCGCCCACAGGGCTGTATTTTTCCGTTCTGCTGAAAGACATCAAAGAAACCACCTCAACGCTCACGCTTATCGCCGCGACGGCCGTTATGAAGGGCATTTATGACGCTTTCGGCATAAAGACTCAGGTGAAATGGGTCAACGATATATTTTATAACGGCAGAAAAGTCTGCGGAATTCTCACAGAGGGCAGATTCCTCGGCAATAAGCTCTCCTACGCGGTTGTGGGAATCGGCATAAATCTTTCTACAGAAAATTTCCCGGACGACATCAAGGACATCGCCGGGAGCCTGTCGGCAGACGCCGGAAAATCAGATTATCTGCTTGACTGCATTCTCAGAAATCTCAGCAGTGAACTCGAATCAGCCGACAGCGGAGAATATCTTGAATTTTACAGAAAGAACTGTCTGACATTAAATAAAAAAGTCAGACTTGTTTCACCGCTCAGCGAGGAGGACGCCTTTGCCGTCGGAATCGGAGACGGCGGCGAGCTGACAGTCAGAACCGAAAGCGGCGAAATAAAAAACATATCTTACGGAGAAGCACGGTTAGAAAAGTAAATATAATATTCTAAAATATAAAAATAAGCAATTCAGAGATTTCAGATTTTTTGTTATCTCCGAATTGCTTTTTTATAATATTTTTACTTTTCGTTCTGCGCTGAATCACAGGTCAACTTTATAGTTTCTGATGCTGATTGACGTGGTGCAGTCGACGTAGTGGAAATTTGAGCCGTCCTCAAAGGGATAAACCGTAAGGCCCTCGGCCTCAGTTATTTTACTGCCCGTGTCTCTCATAAACATCAGCTCTGTTTTTCCTGTTTCAAGGTCAATAGCGTATGTGGGCTTGTCCTTTTCTCCGTCATCTGTTGAAAGATACAGGATATTATCCACAATATCGCCGCCCTGAACGCAGGCAAGCATCGTATCAATGGGAATCGAGCCGATATAGCTCATGTTGTCATTTATATCGAGCATTTTTATCTCTTCGACAAAGCTGAATGAGCAGAAATAAAGAACATCATTATATACCGTGCACCAGGGAAGGTGTCCGTCGCCTTTGCATTCAGCAGGGATAACCTTGCTTTCGATGAATTTAAGAGTCTCCGCGTCATAAATCATAACGGCAGGATTCTCAAAATTCCTGTCTTCACAGCCGATATAAAGTCTGCCCTTATAGCAGCAGCCGTCACCGAGATGAGAGTAACCCTTATTCATCAGATATGGCGGTATGCACATCTCATTTTTAGCGACGATTTCACCTGTTTCGGCGTCAATCTTTGTTATGGCGTTGTAGCCTACAACTTTCACCGCGCCGAAGCCGTAAAAATATTCGCCGTCTGTGGCAACGCCCTGACCGAAGGACATTCCGTCGGCGTATGTAAACGTAAAGCTGTCAATAAGCTGATAGTCATCCGTTTTTTCAAGTGGTTCACCCACAAACAGCGAGCCGATTAAGGATATCAGCACAAGAATCCACGAAACAGACTTTTTAATAAACAGTATTATTTTTGCCATATTTACCCTCCGTTTTACAGCGTAACGCCGTCTTTAAAAATTGCAATTTCTCTGAAGCCGTTTCTTTCGTTGAGAGTCTTTTCTCTGCCGGAAGCAACGGCGATTATTTTTTCAATCAGCATATCGCGAAGAACATCGGAATCTGCGCCGTCAAGAATCTGCCCCGCGTCAAAATCAATCCAGTTCGGCTTTTTTTTATAAAGCGGCGTATTTGTGGATATTTTAAGCGTCGGTACGGGCGCGCCAAGTGGTGTACCGCGGCCCGTTGTGAACAGTATCATATGCGCTCCGCAGGCGGTGAGATTTGTGACGGAAACCATGTCGTTGCCGGGGCCCGTCAGTAGATTCAGACCGCTCTTTTTACATCTGTCGCCGATACCGAGTACAGCAGTAACCCGTGCTTTGCCGCCCTTCTGTATGCAGCCGAGGGACTTTTCCTCAAGGGTTGTAATGCCGCCGGCCTTGTTGCCCGGTGACGGGTTCTCATACACCGTCTGCCCGTGACTTTTATAGTAGTCCTTAAAGCCGTTTATCATTCTGACCGCGCTGTCAAAAACGTCTCTGCTTTGAGCTCTGTTCATAAGAAGCGTCTCCGCGCCGAACATCTCCGGCACCTCTGTTAGAATCGCCGAAGCACCGCAGGCGGTAAGCTTATCCGTAATTTTTCCGCACAGCGGATTCGCCGTTATCCCCGAAAAAGCGTCGCTTCCTCCGCATTTAAAGCCGATTTTAAGTTTTGAAACGCTGACCCGCTCTCTTTTCTCTGAAGCGGCTTTTCCGCAAAGCTCGCCGATAATCTCAACTCCGGCTGAAATTTCATCTTCCTCATTCTGCGCTGTAAGCGTTCTGACTCTTTTCCCGTCATAATCTCCGAGTGTGGGAAGAAAAGCGTCGAGATTATTGTTTTCACATCCGAGACTCAGAAGAAGCACGCCAGAAGCGTTGGGGTGACTCACAAGTCCGCTTAGAATTTTCTGTGTGCACTCCATATCATCACCCAGCTGAGAACAACCGTAGGGATGAGTGAAAGCGAAAATTCCGTCGCACATTCCGCCGTAAAGCTCATTCGCTCTCCGACAGATTTCTTCGGCGGTTTTGTTTACACAGCCGACAGTCGGGATAATCCATACTTCATTGCGGATTCCCACACTGCCGTCAGTTCTCACATAGCCGTCAAAATACATATCCTCATATGGTTTCTCATCGGAATCAACAGGAGAATACGTATACTCCAGAATCCCGTCAAGATTGGTTTCAAGATTGTGTGAGTGCACCCATTCGCCTTTTCTGATATCCTTTGACGCGTGACCTATGGGATTGCCGTATTTTATTATATTTTTGCCTTTTTCAATATCTTCAAGAGCGATTTTATGGCCTGCGGGGATGTCCTCCAGCGCCTTTACGCCCATAATAATATCGCCCTTAACGATATTTTCAACGCAAAGGGCAACATTATCTTCTGTATTAATTTTAATTCCGTTCATTTATATCAGCTTCTCTGCCGCGGCCTTTACTCCGCAAGATTTTATTTCATTCAGATAATCTGAAAC
>JAZUHE010000109.1:0-9522 GCA_045641565.1 Acutalibacteraceae bacterium
TGACGGCACCGAAAACATAAACGTTACAGGCAACACTGTTGTTGAGGGTACAGGCACATCATTTTTTGCAAGACTTATTGCAGCGATTGTTTCATTCTTCCAGATGATTATTAATTTCTTCAAGGGTCTCTTTGCATAATAGTAATAACAGAGTACATAAAACCTGGGTGGTGCAACTCAGGGATAAATCGTCTTAAAACACATCTTTCAGCGAATTACTGCTTCAAAAGCGAGCAACATACGTCAGTATGCTGCCCGCTTTTTCATTGTTCTTCATCTGAAATATATTGTTTTAAGATACACAGTAGTTTTGAATGAAATAGAATCAGACTTAAACGCCGCTGACAAAGCCGCAGATATACCGGCGTATTTCAAGGCTTTTCAGCAAGTATAAGGCGATTATAGCCATTCAAAATCGTTTTCTCTCTGAATTGCACCGCCCTTGGGCGGTTTTTTATTTTGGTTCTATCCAGCCGAATTTGCTTGTTGGCAGCAGGAGTTTGTCGGGATTTCCTCCGTTCTTAAGGAAAAGATTATAAAGCTCATCTTTCCTTTCGTCTGTATAAGTGTATTTCCACAGTCTTTCAATTTTGCCGAAGTCCTCAAAGGTTTCGTCGGGCAGTGTGTAAACTGTTTCTTTATTATAAGGAAGGGGAACGCAGACAGTACCGTCGCCCGTGACAAAACAGTGGGATGCTGTGTCCGCGATATATCTGTTGGCGTCTCTTTTTGCCATGTCGTCTTCGTAAAAGATTCTTGTAACAGGGAAAACGGCTGTATCCGCGCCGACGAGCTCATAAAGCTTTCTGCTCAGCCCTGTATGACCGTGGTGAGCTACCTGAACGATATCGCATTTAAGGGCGTCTGTGTATCGCTTTTCAAGCTGTACGCTCGCCGCAATAGCGGCATCACCGGGGATGAATATTTTTGAATTATCTGCACTGACGGTAACTATGCAGGATGAATCATTATAATCGGCAATATGCTCAGGGAAGATATCCTCGTGCGTGCCGAGAACGTCAAAGGCAAGATTCCTTATGTAGAATCTCATGCCTGTATGCAGTTTATACACAGGAGCGGGATATTTTTCGAGAATATCAAAGAGCTTCGCCGCCATTTCAAATTCCTCGTGATTATCGCTGCTGGTGTCATAGTCGGCTGGGAGAAGATTCTGATAAAATCCCTCAATAACAACGTCGTCTGTGTTGTATTTAAGAAAATCAATGAGCTTTGAGATATGGTCTGTATGAGCATGGGTAATCATCCAGCCGTTTACTACTATTTTCTGACCGTCGGGGGTACGCTCTCTCATGAAGCTGTGGATTCTGTCGTTGTCGTTAAACTGGAAATAATGACCGCTGTCAACTATGAAAAAGCTGTAGTCGGGGCACTGAATAAGAAGACACATTCCGCAGTCAATTAAGGTCTGGTCATTTTCAAAACCGAAAAATGTTGTTGCGCACGGGCCGACGCATTCTTTCTTTGTGAAAGACGGGAACTGATTTTTCGCACTTGCGGTGACTCTGAGCTTACTGTCGCAGGGGGTGAAAAAGAGTGTGATATATATTTCTTTTTTCAGCGCGGCGAAAATATTGCCGTCAAGCTCTCTTTCCTGCATTATTTCAAATCCGTCCGAAACAAGAGCGGATACATAGTCTTTGTATTTTTCTGCGCTGTCACATTCATAAAGCTTCATAAAGCAGTCTTCTCTGCAGTCATATATATCGTCTGCACTTTCGCCGAAGCTTCTGAACATGCTGAAAATATTATTCATAAAAAAACCTCAAATCTGATGGAATTAAAATGATTATATTCTTTATGCGTAGTTTAGTCAAGACGACCGCAATATGCTTATGCTTGATTTTTTAACATTTTTATAATATAATCATCTATATGTAACTTTTTTCAGGAGGTGAAGCATATGGCAAAAGCTGAGCAGAAACCGTTCAACTGGTTTCCGCCTTTGCTCCTTATCAGTGTATTTCAGCTTATTTCGGCGAGCTTTGTTGTCTATATGGACGGTGAATTCAAGCTCATCACGGCCGCCACAGTCGGAGCTTATGTGCTCATAGAGTGGGTTTATGTTGTATGCGCCGGCTCGATTTTCAAGCAGAGACATATGGAACTTGAATTAATCGGCTTTTTTCTTTCGGGAATAGGAATTATAATCTGCGCCAGCATAAGCGAAAATTACGCTATGAAGCAGGGCGTTGCCATAGCGCTCGGTCTGATTGTTTATATTACAATGCTTGCTGTTCTCAGAAGAACGGATATTGTTATGAAGCTGAGAACTCCTGTTGCCGCCTGCGCAATCGGTATTCTTGCGCTGAACATTGCGCTGGCGAAGGTTACCAACGGAACTCTTAACTGGATTGAGATTGCGGGCGTTTCCATACAGCCGTCAGAGCTTGTAAAAATCGCGTTCGTTTTTGTCGGCGGAGCTACCCTTGACAAGCTTCAGATGACGAAGAGTATCACGAAATATATCGTGTTTGCCATTGCCTGCGTAGGATTCCTTTTCCTCATGAGGGACTTCGGTACAGCGCTTGTATTCTTTTTTACATTTGTAATAATCGCTTTTATGCGCTCGGGCGATTTCAGAACCATTGCACTTGTGTGCGCTATCGCAGTTCTGGGCGCGGCCATGGTAATTCTGTTCAAGTCCACCGTTGCCGCAAGATTTGAGACATACCGCCATATCTGGGATGATATGTACGGCAAAGGCATGCAGCAGACAAGAACTCTGATTTATTCCGCGAGCGGCGGATTCTTCGGCCTCGGTATCGGTCAGGGAATGCTTAAATATACATACGCCGCGTCAACCGACCTCGTTTTCGGTATGCTGTGTGAGGAATGGGGATTCATTATCGCGGGTACGGTTCTCGTTACTTTTGCGTTTCTCGTTTTTTATTCAATCAAAACAGCCAGAAACACACGCTCGGCTTTTTACGCAATCGTTGCCTGCGCCGCGTCGGGAATGCTTCTTTTCCAGATGTCGCTTAATGTCTTCGGCGTAACGGATTTACTGCCGTTCACAGGTGTTACACTTCCGTTTATCAGCAGAGGCGGTACGAGTATGCTCTGCTCCTGGGGAATGCTTGCGTTTATAAAGTCGGCTGATATTCATACATATCCGAAGCTTTCAAAAACAATTCTTCCCGACCACCCGCTGTATCCGGAGGACATTCCCATAAGCTTCAAAAGGAGGCGGAATGTGAATGGATAATGCTACAAAAAGAGCGTATGCGCTCATTGCCGTTATTGCCGGATTTTTTGCGGGCCTGTGTATTCTGATTTTCAGCTTTGTTGTTCACGGCTCCGAGTGGGCTACGAGCAAGGCAAATCAGCATCTATATTCCGCTAACGGCAGTATTTCCACCTTTGGTGATATATATGACCGCGACGGCGGCGTGCTCGCCGCAACAACAGACGGAAAACGAAAATACAGTGAAGATTCAATCCTCAGAAAGGCTACTCTTCACGCTGTGGGCGACCTGAACGGATATATTTCCACAGGCGTTCAGTATGCATACAGGAACACACTTGCCGGCTACAGCCCGATTAACGGTATTGCGTCGATAGTTCAGTACGGTAAGGGCAACGATATTCATCTTACCATTGATTCGGCTGTATGCAAAACGGCGTATAACGCCTTCAACGGCAGAAAAGGCACGGTGTGCGCATACAACTATAAAACAGGTGAAATTGTGTGCATGGTTTCAACCCCCGCATATGACCCTGAAAACAAACCGACCGATATAAATGATAACCCGATATACGAGGGCGTATATCTTAACAGAGCGATATCCGGTCTTTACACTCCGGGCTCTACTTTCAAGGTGGTAACAGCCGTCAGCGCCATAGAGAATATTCCTGATATTGATTCAAGAGAATATGACTGCGACGGCAAGTATGAAACAGGCGACGGTATTGTTATATGCAACGATGTGCACAGAAAGGTCAGCTTCAGGCAGGCTCTCAATCAGTCGTGCAACAGCGCATTCGCGGATATTGCCATTGAACTGGGCAGCGAAAAGCTCACCGCAACCGCAAAGGAGCTGGGCTTCAATACACAGCTTAATGTTTCGGGAATCGCGAATCCGTCAAAATCAGCGCTGAATATTGCCAATACCTCTAAAGTTGATTTAGGCTGGGCCGGTATAGGTCAGTTTACAACCCTCGTAAATCCGTATCATATGGTGTCAATAATGGGATGCATTGCCAACGGAGGACAGACGGTTACCCCGTATCTTATTGATTATGTCGAAACCCCTCAGGGATTAAAGAAAGAAACAAAGACAGTTATTAATGAGAATATCTCACTCTCCCCGACGGTTGCCGGCAGAATAAACGATATGCTCCGCTCAAATATCACAGATTACTACGGAGACGGCAGATTCCCCGGGCTTATGATGTGCGGCAAAACGGGAACCGCCGAAATTGAAGACGGCGCGCCTCACTCATGGTTTGTAGGGTATTCTCAGAATCCGAATACCCCGTATGCCATTGCCTGCGTTGTGGAAAACGGAGGCTCGGGACTTTCGGCGGCGGCCATAGTTGCCAACAGTGTTATGCAGGCTCTGAAGTAAATGACATTAATCTGCCGGACGCTGATTATGTTGGCAAAAAATACATTTTATTATGTTATTTTATACAAAATGAAGAGGCTAATTTTTAACAAAAAATAATTTTTATTTCTAATTTAGAAAAATAAAATTATATGCATATGGTATCATACTTTATACAGCAGAGTATATACTCTGTGAATTATTACGCACTATGTGCGAAAGGAGTAAACAAACCATGAAAAAAGTAGTAGCAATCGTACTTGCTCTTGCAATGATGCTTTCATTAGCAACAACTGCATTTGCACACGATGTAGAATTCGGAATTTATTTCGGACCCAAAGAGAACATCAAGGCTAACCCCGGTGAAAAAGTTTCTTTCACAGTTGAGTTCAAGTCAGCTGTTTCAGTTGAAGACCTTGAGGTTCAGGGCATCACAGAAGATTTCCGTGACGGAATTATTTACATCCCCTTCAATATCGCAGCCGGTGATATCGACATTACTCCCTTAGCAGGTTGTGAGCTTACAGAAGCTGCTAAGAAGGCAGGCGCTACACTTGTTCTTTATGATGACTATGAGCTTGCTGAAATCTGGGACGAAAATCCTGAACTCAAATGGATCTTCGGTAAGGTTGGTCTTCCCGCTGAGTATCTTTTCTCAGGCGAGGCTATTGATGTTCTTACAGTAAGCACTACAGTTTCAGAGAACTGGGAAGTTGTAGATTATGTTGCAACATTTGAACCCTATATCGATGTTGTTAGTGGTAGTGACGGCGGAAGCCTTGGCGGATACTGCGAAATGTGCACAATCGTTGACGGCGAAAACTCAGTAGACGTTTTCGGTATGTACGGTGACACACTTACAATTTCTGCTAAGCCCTATCAGCCCAACTTCTTCGAAAGAGTTTGGGAATGGATCAAAGGTAAGATCTGTGCTGTTATCGTTCTTAATCAGACAATCAACACTCTCCTTCTTACAAAAGTATTTGCTCCCGCTGACTGGTATGCAGATTACATTGCAAACAAATAATTCTTTATGAATTAAAAAGCCGCTGCTCGAAAGAGCAGCGGTATTTTTTTGCGCTAATTAAAGTTTTTTAACTGTCTGACGGTTTCAGCTATGGGAAGCCCCACAACATTAAAATAGTCACCGTTCAGTTTTCTGACGAGCGTACAGCCTTTGCTCTGGATTCCGTAGCCGCCTGCCTTGTCATAACAGTCACCGGTAAGAATGTAGGCATTGATTTCATCGTCGGTAAGTTCATAAAATGACACTTCGGTCTTTTCACAGAAGCATATTTCTTTTTCGCCGTCAATAATGCAGACACCTGTGTACACAAAATGACTTCTGCCCGAAAGAGAGGAAAGCATCGAAAAGGCTTCCTCTGAATCTTTGGGTTTACCGAGAATTTTACCGTCAACTGCGACGACAGTATCGGCGCCGATAACAATCGAGTTCCCGTTCAGCTCCGCGACAGCTTTTGCTTTTCTTTGAGCGAGAGTTTTCACTGTCTGCTCGGGTGAAAAGGAAGCGGGAACAGATTCGTCCGTGTTAGCAGTTTTTACGGTGAATTCTATTCCTGCGAGAGTAAGGAGTTCTTTCCTTCTGGGGGAACCTGAGGCGAGGATAATCTGTTTCATATGATTTCGCCGCCTTTTATCTTCATATATGTTTTAAGCACTGCCGCCTGAGTTTTACCGTCGGGGATTTCATTGTTGAGCACCATTCTGACGGCGTCCTCTACGGGAATCCTGAATATGTTTATAAATTCGTCATCATCAAGCTTCTGACCTTTAAAATTAAGATTCTTTGCAAGATATAAGTAAATGATTTCATCGGTATATCCGCATGAGGGATAGAATTTGCCGAGAAATTCATATTCGTCCGCTTCGTATCCTGTTTCTTCAAGCAGCTCGCGTTTGCCTGCGATAAGCGGGTCTTCACCTCTCTCAAGCTTGCCTGCGGGAAGCTCGACGAGAACATCCATATACGGATATCTGAACTGATGCTCAAAAATGAGTTCATTGTTTTCGGTCAATGCGGCAATGCAGACTCCGCCAGGATGTTCAACAACCTCTCGAATACACGGATTGCCGTCGGGAAGAACTGCGTCATCACGTCTGAGATTAATAATTTTTCCGTTATAAATATAGTTCTTTTTCAGAGTTTTTTCTTCAAGATCCATAATCTGCTCCTTATCTGCACATATCATAAATAACGCCTGCATAGATTTTTGCGGCAGTTATAAGGTCATTGACGGGCATGAATTCATCTGCTCCGTGCATATTTGTATTTACATCCTTCGCGATGGCACCAAAGGCAACACCGCCGTCTACATTGTGAACATAAGTGCCGCCGCCCATGGCGATACATTCACCTTTTTCGCCTGTATAATCCTCGTAATTCTTAAGAAGAATTTTAATAAACGGAGAATTTTCATCCACATAGTGAGCGGGGGTCATAGTATTGCTTTCGAGAGTCAGACCAGCTTCATTAAGAGCTTTTTCTATAACATCAGCGCAATTATGACTGTCGGCAATCATAGGGGTGCGTGTGTCGAAATATCCCTGAATTCTGCCGTCGGCAAGGTTGAGAATATCAAGAGTCAGAGTCAGCTCGCCGAGTTTATCTGCCATATTTACGCCGAAAGATTTACCGAGCCAGTCGCCGTGAGGGAAAAGCTTTGAAAGAGACCTGGTTTTCTCTGTGGTTTCGCATTCATCAAGGGGCAGGGAGGAAAGAAAAGCGAGCATTGCCGTAATCGGATTGTTGCCCATGAACGGCAGTGAAGCGTGAGCCGAAGTGCCTGTGCAGACTATTCTGCCGCTGTCGATTTTAAAATCAGCCTTTGTTTCACTGTGCGCTTTTTCGGCGAAGACCGAAAGTTCACTGTCGGTGATTCCGCATACCTCGGCTTCACAGACTGACGGAACGGCGTTGCCTGCAACTCCGCCGTGAATACTTTTTACATAGCGTGAGGCTGAGCCTTCTGAGCATCTGCCGAAGAAGTTTTTCGCGAATCTGCCTTTTTCACCGTTGGTAACGGGAAAGTTAGCGTCGGGGGTGAAAGACCACGGAGCAGGCTTTTCTTTTGAAAAATAATATTTTAAATCACTGCTGCCGCATTCCTCATCTGTGCCGAAAACGAGACGTACATTTTTTGAAAGCTTGATCCCTGATTCCTTTAAGGCTCGCATCGCATACAGCGCCGCCATTGCGGGGCCTTTGTCGTCGCTGACTCCGCGACCGTAAAGCACACCGTCTTTTTCAATCATTTCAAAGGGATTGGTATGCCAGCCGTCACCGGCGGCAACAACGTCAAGGTGAGCGAAAATATTGAGCTCTGTTTCATTACCGTTATAATCAACCGCGCCCACATAGCCGTCATAGTTTTTAGTGCTGAATCCGAAACTGTCAGCAATTTCAAGAGCTTTTGTGAGTGCTGCAAACGGCATTTCGCCGTATGGTTTTCCGTCTTCAGCCTCGCCTTTTACACTCGGTATTGCAGTAAGAACGGCAATATCGCCGATTAATTCCTGTCTGTGGGATTCAAAATATCTGTTGAGCAAATCTTTCATAATCAAAACTCGCTTTCTGATATGCAGCGGCGTGTGCTGATAAGCGCGCCTTTTTCTATACAGCCGTTTTCACATCCGCACCAGGGGCAATAAATGTGCTCGGCAGGGGATTTTAAATCCGGTGAAATGGGAACGGATGTGTCTCTTATTATTTCAAACCGCTTGTAGCAGCCTTCACATTGTTTTTTCATAATATCTCCGTCTTTCGGTAAAATTTACAGCTAATATTATAACGCCTGTTATTTCAATAGTCAACAAAAAGCGGCGCAGCAATCAGACTGCACCGCTATAATGTTTATATAATTATTATATAACTCTGATTTTGATTATTCCGTCAATGCCGTCAAGCTTTGCTTCGTCAGCGCCGTCGCATACAACATAGCCGTAGCCTTTCTTTGCCGCGGATTTTGCATCTGCGCCGAGAGCCGCCTTGACTGTGTCAACGGCACATTCCTTGCAGATAACGCATACACGCTTGCCGTTCTTCTCGCCGAGGCCTGTGAGGTTGGGAAGATTAACGGAGTTTTTGATTTCGCCTTTTTCAATGTAGAGCATGAGCTGGTCAGCCGCCATAATTGCGCAGTTGTCTTCGCTCTCGGGAGTTGAAGCTCCGAGGTGAGGAATAGCTGTTACGCCGTCAACACCAATCATTTCATCACTGGGGAAGTCAACAACGTATGCGGCGCATTTGCCTGTGCCGAGTGCTTCAATCATAGCGTCGCTGTTAACGAGACCGCCGCGGGCGAAGTTAAGGATTCTTACACCGTCCCTGCACAGAGCAAGAGTGTCTTTATTAACTGTGTCCTTAGTGGAATCAAGAAGCGGAAGATGAAGAGTGATATAATCGCTCTTTTTAAAGATGTCGTTGATATCGGTTACGATTTCTGTTTCTGCTGAAAGCTGAGCCTTAACAGCGTCAGAAAGGTAGGGGTCAAAGCCGACAATTTTCATGCCGAGAGCTTCAGCTGCCTGAGCAACCTTGAAGCCGATTGCACCCATGCCGATAACGCCGAGAGTTTTGCCTGCGATTTCGGGGCCTGCGAAGTTTGACTTGCCTTTTTCAACGAGCTTGCCGACATTTTCACCCTCGCCCTTAAGAGTCTTGCACCAGTCGATTGACGCGGCAACTTTTCTTGAAGCCATGAAAAGTCCGCAGATAACAAGCTCTTTAACAGCGTTTGCGTTTGCGCCGGGAGTATTGAAAACAACAACGCCTTTTTCAGCACACGCTTCAACAGGGATGTTGTTTGTGCCTGCGCCTGCTCTTGCGATGGCGATTGTGTCTGCACTCAGCTCCATGTCGTGCATTGAAGCAGAGCGGACCATAACGGCTGTGGGATTCTCAATCTCAGCGCCGTATGTATAATCCGCTGAGAAT
>JAZUHE010000110.1:0-11685 GCA_045641565.1 Acutalibacteraceae bacterium
AAGCGGAAAAAATTCCTCCGGGGCCTGCTCCGACAATTATAACGTCATAATTCATAAAACATCATCCTTATAATTATTTTTTCGCAAAAAAAGACCTGCCGCGGGGCAGGTCTGAAAATTGTATCCTCACTAATAATATCACTTTGAGAGCTGAAAGTCAAGAGCGGAGCATTATTTTGAAATGTAAAATTGCTTTATGAGCACCTTTATGATATTATATATGCAACATTGTATCTGCGGAGGAAAAGCGTTATGAAAAAGATACTGAAACCTGTAACAGCAATAATTCTTACCGCTGCCGTTCTGCTTTGCTCGGCGGCCTGCGGAGCGGATAAATCAGCCGCGCCGGTTAAAATAAAAGCTTTGATTATTCCGAAGTTTGAAATCGGTGAAATGAGCGGCGACGATATCGGCGAGGCTCAGCTTTTTTATGAAAAATACTGCCCGGAAGCGGCTGAAACCGAGATACCGCATATGCCTCAGACAGCGCATTTTTATATCAATGAAAAAAACGGCGCGGCAATACTGGTTACGGGCTCGGGCAAAACCGCCTGCGCTCTTGCGATGACAGCCGTCCTTTCTGATGAAAGCTATGATTTCTCAGACGCCTATATTGTATCTGTCGGCTGCGCGGGAGGAAGCGCGGAATACTGCACTCTCGGGGATATCGTTCTCGTTACCGGCGCCTGCGACAACGAGCTGGGACATACCGCTGACATAAGAGAGTTTGACAATAAGAATTCGAAGACCACATGGTTCCCCGACAGCTCATACGACATGACCTCAAGCAAGCTGTTTTCCTCTCAGACTGCAGATTATGCGTATGATATGATTAAAGATATTGAACCGCAGACCACGGATATTTCAAAGAAGGTTCTGAAAGCAAACTTCCCCGACGAGGAGTGGGCTACACGCGAGCCGCAGGTAATCAGAGGAACGGCTCTTTCGGGCGACAGCTTCTGGAAGGGCGAAACAGGACACAATAACGCTGTGAAAATCATTGAGAATTACAAAATGCCCGACCCCTACGCCGTCACCGAAATGGAGGAGCTGACCGTCGCAAATACAGCGGAATGCTTCGGGATGCTCGACAGAGTTGTATCTCTGCGCTCGGTTGTCGACCTCGATGTTTTCTTGGGCGAGGACAGCCCCGAAAAGCTGTGGAACGCGTCTGCCGGCTACAATAATAATTTAGGCAGCGAAAGCAGCGCGGCTCTTGATATATTTGAGCCTGCGATGGAAAGTCTCTTTGACGTTTCGTCGGTTATTATCGACGGGGTGCTCAGCGGAAAATTCGACCCGAAAAAATAAAACATTCTTACGGATAAAAAATTCCCACGGTAACGCAGTCATTACCGTGGGATTATTTATATTCTGAGCATCGGAGCGGATGCCCCGACTGTAATTATTTTTTAATGCTCTTTTTGATATTCTTGAGGCGCTTCATGACGTCGTTTGCGCCTGTGCCGAAATAGTCGTGAAGAATGTTGTATTCCTCATAGAGCTTATCATACATCTCAGCGTTTTCTTTAATGGGAGTGTAAACTGTGTCCTTAAGCTTGCCCATTGCGCCTGAAGCTGTGAAGATATCAGCGTAACCGCCGTTCTCCTCGCCTGCGGCAACAGCGGCGTAAATAGCGCTGCCGAGCGCGCCGCACTGAGTTGTGCCGGCGATTTTGATAGGCTTGTTGAGAATGTCAGCGTAAATCTGCATTGTCATCGGGTCTTTCTGGCTGATACCGCCCGAAGCGATGATTTCGTCAACCTTAACGCCGTTGTTCTGATATGTTTCAACAATCTTTCTTGTGCCGAACGCGGTCGCCTCAATAAGAGCGCGGTACATTTCCTCAGGCTTTGTCTGAAGCGTCATGCCGAGCATCATGCCTGTAAGGTCGCCGTCAACGAGAATGCTTCTGTTGCCGTTCCACCAGTCGAGAGCGATAAGTCCGCTTTCACCGGGCTTGTATTTCTCAGCCTTGGAGCGGAGATATTTATGTATGTTCATTCCCTGTTTTTCAGCTTCTTCAACATAAGACGCGGGAACGCAGTTCTTTATAAACCATGAGAAATGGTCGCCTACGCAGGCCTGACCTGCTTCATAAGCGTAAAGGCCGGGATATACGCCGCCCGCAACAACGCCGCTGATTCCGGGAACAAGATGCTCCTCTTCGGAAACAAGGATATGGCAGGTGGATGTGCCCATAATAGCGAGAAGAATGTTGGGCTTTGTGATTTTAACCGCGGGAACCGCAACGTGCGCGTCAATAATAGCGGTTGTTACTGTCATGCCTTCGTTAAGGCCTAATTTAGCGGCCATATCGGCTGTGAGTCCGCCGACTCTGTCGCAGAGCTGAACGATGGGATAGTCAAGCTTATCCTCAACGAAATTCTCAAGACGGGGGTCAAGAGCTTTATAAAATTCCTTTGAGGGATAGCCTTCTTTATGATGCCACATTCCCTTATATCCCGCGCAGCAGGTATTCTTGCCGAGAACGCCGCAGAGCTGCCATACAACCCAGTCAGCCGCCTCAACGATATAATCCGCCTCGTCATAGATTTCGGGGGATTCGTCGAGAATCTGCCATGCCTTGGGAAGCTCCCATTCGCTGGAAACCTTGCCGCCGTAGCGTTTAATCCATTCCTCGCCCATTTCGTCGGCTTTTTCGTTTATGAGATTTGCCTTGTCCTGAGCGGCGTGATGCTTCCAGAGCTTAACATAAGCGTTGGGCTCGCTCTTGTATTTTTCCATCATGCACAGAGGTGTACCGTCTTTTTTAACGGGGAGAACGGTGCAGGCCGTAAAGTCAACACCAAGACCGATAACGTCGTCGGGTGAAACTCCGCTTTCTTTCATAACAGCGGGGATTGTGTTATAGAAAACATCAAGATAGTCCTGAGGATACTGAAGTGCCCAGTCAAAGCCGAGCTTTGTTCCGTCGGGGAGAGTGTCGTCCATAACGCCGTGGGGATATTCAAAGGTGCTGTCCGCAAGCTCTTCGCCTGTTTTAACGTCAACAATCGCGGCTCTGCCCGAGGCAGTACCGAAGTCAACGCCGATAGTATATTTACTCATAATAATTCCTCCGTAAGAAGTTTTATTTACAACACATCAATTATATAATAATCTGCAAAATATGTCAAAGATTTTCTTTTTGCCGCGGGGAATTTTTTATTTATGTTGACAAAATATCCTCTGCGTATATAATATGGCTGTAATGTCAGCAGAAGGATGTTGAGAAATGAGTATATTAGCGGATTTGTTTCTGACTTTTGCCAGAATAGGTCTATTTACATTCGGCGGCGGATACGCAATGATTCCGTTTATCGAAGATTTATGTGTTAAAAAGAAAAAATGGATAACTCACGACGAAATGATGTACATAACCGTTGTGGCCGAGTCCACTCCGGGTCCTGTGGCAATCAACGCCGCGACCTTTGTCGGCTATAATCAGGCGGGCGTTCTCGGCTCGGTTTTTGCGACTATCGGTATGGTTCTCCCGTCTTTTGTGATTATTTTTCTTATTTCACTTTTCTTTAATAATTTCCTCGGCATAGCCATTGTGGCGAACGCCTTTAAGGGCATTAAAATCGCCGTCGGAATTCTGATACTCGACGTGGGTATTTCAATGATAAAAAAGCTGCCGAAAAAGCCGCTTCCGGTCGGCATAATGATCTGCTCTCTCGCGGCCATGATGTGCATAAATATTTTTTCGCTGAATTTTTCGTCTGTGCTGCTGCTTCTTATCGCCGCGGTTTTCAGCCTTGTGTTTTTCACCGTGACGACAAAGCTTAAGAAGGGCGGTGAAGATAAATGATTTATCTTGAGCTGTTCATAGGCTTCCTCAAGGTAGGCTGTTTTTCCTTCGGAGGGGCTTACGCGGCGATACCGCTTATACGCGACACCGTGCTTGCCTACGGCTGGCTGAGTGACGACAAGCTGTCATACATGATAGCGGTAAGTGAAAGCACTCCCGGGCCGATTATGATAAACCTCGCTACGTTTGTGGGTACGGAGCAGGGCGGAGCTTTGGGCGCGGCAATCGCGACGCTCGCGGTTATTCTGCCGTCATTCTTTATTATAATTCTTATAACAGCCGCCATGAAAACGCTTCTTAAAAATCAGTATGTTCAGGCAGTTCTCGACGGGCTAAAGCCGTGCATTACGGGCATAATCGCCGCTACGGGACTTTATATGGTAATCTGCAGCGTTATGAAGCAGTCGGCGCCGACAGCATTTGATTTCAGAGCCTTAATTACAGCGGCAGTTCTGATAATAATTATGGCCGTATCAAAGCTAATCTTCAAAAAGAAGCTTTCACCTGTAGTCCTCATACTGATTTCGGCTGTATTAGGCATAGGAATTTACGGATAAAACAGATATAAAAAAGCAATCTTACAAAGCAGGCAGAGGAATCTGCCGAAAGTAAGATTGCTTTATTTTTTAAATTTAATGTCAGATTTTTGAATCTGTTGTCATGAATATACCTTCACCGGGGTCAAGCTTTATATGAGCGAGAGAGCCTGCGGAATAGGTCTTTGTCTCACCTTTCTTGTATACCGTAACGCCGCATTCCTTCGGTACTCTGAATGTAAACGAAGCGGTCATGTTTTTGTTGAGCTCTTCCATGTTGGTTATGACATAAGCATTTGAGTCGTCTGAGGCGAATGTACCCACAAGCAGACCGTTGAGTGTTGTGAGCTTTATTGTCTTATCAGGTACGGTTGTGGCAAGAGTAATGTCCTTGTGACCTGTTACGCTTAAGGGATGCACAAGATAAGTGCTCTCGTAGGTATATCTGCCGTAAACCTGTGCGAAATTCGCGAGGTATGAGTCAACGGTTTTAACTGCTTCATATGTTTCCGTTGTGTTGCCGTCAATATCTATCATATGGGAATGCTCTGGGTCCCACCAGCCTTTGGCGGCAAACTGAGCGTGAATTATCGCCTTGGCTCCGAACGCAAGGCAGGCATAGCACTGCTGGCTGATATCTGTAACTTCATCGCAGTATCTGGGATTGTTGCCGCTGCGCTCGCCGTTTTTGGTTTGGCCCGAGGCCTGAGTGATAATCCACATATCGCGGCCTGTACCGCGGCAGGCCTCCGCCATTACGTCAAGATTAAAAAGCCAGTCCTTGATTGTGGATTTAACCTCTTTGTCAAATACATTCTTTTTTGACCTGTAGGGATAGATATCCGCGCAGATATAATCTGTGGGGATTTTGTTGATGTAGTCGGAGATGTACATTTTGTATGATTCAGCATAGAAGTTGCCGGCGTTTGTCTTTTCAAGCCAGAAATCTTCTTTCTTTGTTCTTTCGGGGTATTCGGCGAGCAGTTCCTCGCTTGCGTACGCGGGGAAAAGATTGACAAGGCCGATTTTACCGCTTGTATTGGCGTTATAAACCTCAAGGGATTTCGCGATATTGTCAAAAGCGTCAGCATTCGGCTCGTCAATAAAATCGTCGCCCCAGAGAGCGGGATGATTCTTATACTTTGAATAGTCAAATTTTACCCAGCCGTTTTCATTGTCGGGAGAAAGCGAGCTGTAGCCGCCGGGCAGGTTATAGCCGTTGGCGATTACGCCTATGCCGTATTTCTGACATTCGTCAAGGAAATCGTTATCAACACTGCTGTCGATTATAAAGTCAATACCTGCCTCTTTAGCCTCTTTAACGTGGTCAATGTCGCCGTAGTAAGCGCCTATGAGAAGTCTGTTGTTGTCAAAGCAGTATTCTTTCTTTTCGGGGCTTATGGGAGTGCCGTGGGTGTAGTTTATCACCGACTGAACCGAGCCGCCGAGGGTGAAAAGCAGCGACATAAGAAAAGCGAGAATTTTAACTGTAAGCTTCATGTTTCTGACTCCTTTGCTATAATATCTGTTTAGTCATTTTCAATCATAAGGCGTATGATTTCATCGTCTGTTGAACGCATGCCGTCATGAGCCACACGGTTGACGGCGCGGATTGTATTTTCGACGCCTTTTACGATTATTCCGTCACCGCCGTAGAACTGGCTGTTGTGGCTGTACATCTGCCAGCCTAAAAGTCCCGCCTCAACGGCCGAGGCGATTTTTGCCGCGCAGCTTGCCTTTGCACCGTCGCATATCATACCCGAGTTGATGGCAAGAGCGTTAACAACGGTATGGGCTATTTCTTCAAATTTTCCGCCGAAAAGATAGCAGATTCCTGCGCCTGCACCTGCGCCCGCGCTTGTTGCTCCGCAGTAAGCCGAAAGACAGCCGATACCGGTTTTCAGATGAATTGTAACAAGATTCGAGACAACGAGCGCGCGGTAAAGAGTGCTTTGGGGCACGTCGTTTTCTTTAGCATAAACTATTACGGGCACAGAGGCGGTGATGCCCTGATTGCCGCTGCCGGAGTTTATTACTACAGGCTTTTCGCAGCCGTTCATTCTTGCGTCCGAGCCTGCCGCCGCCCACGCTTTGGCTCTGTTGTGAATACTGCTGCCGTAGGACGCCAGGAGGATTTTACCTATTTCTGCGCCGTAGCCGCCTTTGAGTCCTGCCTCGGCAATGGAAAGGTTGTATTCTATCTGACGGTCGAGTATTTCACGTACGTCGTCAATGTCAACCTCGTCGGCAAATTCCGCTATTCTTTCTATCGAAAGAAGACTTCTGTCCTCATGCTTTTCTTCTGAACCGCCTGCGGATTTTTCAAAAACCGTAAGGCCGTTTTTTTCAATGAGCACAACGTTTGTGTGTCTTTCAATGATACGCACATAAGCGCTGTCACTGCCGCTGAATACACGAACGCCTATATCAAACGGGTATTCCGAGTCCGATTTGAGAACGGTGATACCTTTTGATTCGACGTAATCGTCAAGCTCCACTGAAATATCCGTATCAATATCGGATATTACCTCAAGCTTTTTGTTCGCGTTGCCGAAGAGCATACCTGCGGCGAGAGCGTTTTTCAGTCCCTTTTTTCCGCCCGTGTGGGGAACAATAACGCTTTTGACGTTTTTTATTATGTTTCCGCTGACGTAAAGCTCAGCCCTTTCGGGCAGTGAGCCGAGAGTGCTTCTGGCCAGAGCACCGGCGTATGCAACGGCGATAGGCTCGGTGCAGCCCATGGCGGGAACAAGCTCCTCTTTGAGAATGTTCAGAAAAGCAGTGTAAATTTCCTTTTTCACAACATCACCCCATTTTATAAAAATCATTTTGATTTAATATATCTGTTATTTTTTACAGCTTGTCATTGTACTGATAGCATCTGACATAGTCTACCTTGAATTCAACCGGCCAGTTTTTCTTCGGAGTATGGGTGATTTTTCCCGTTCCGTGGCGGTCGGCGTCGGCAATGCCGTTCTCTCCCGCGATTTCAACAGACAGAAGCAGATATTCCGGATTATCGGAAACTCCGCCGGTGCTGAGTCTGCCTGTCTCAAAGCCGTTGATGTAGAATATATATTCGTCCTCATTCCACTCAACGCCGTAGGTGTTATATTCCTCATAGGGATTGTTCTCTATAAAGTATTTGCCGATTGAGTCACTGCAATGGTCTTCGCCGTAGCCGTCATAATGTATGCCTGTTACAACGGCGTCGCCGCCCCACCAGTGGTCTTTATAATACATTGACTCAAACACGTCAACCTCGGTGCCGTCGTTTCCGAATCCGTCAATATTGTAAACGCCCTCGTTCATCATCCAGAACGCTGACCACAGACCTGTTGCCGCGGGCAGTATGCAGCGCACCTCATAGTAGCCGTAGCACTGCTCAAATTTATCTCTTGTTGTGAGTATTGTAGAATAGTATCCGGGGCCGTATTCGTCAAAGTTTATGGAATCGTGCCATTTTTCATAATAGCGGTTTTCGAGAGGCTCTGAGAGATACTGCGCTGAAATAATCAGATTGCCGTCTTCGACTCTCGCCATGTCCTCGTGCCAATATCCGCCCTTGCGCTTGACAACCCACCATTCTGGACCCCATTTGGAGCTATCAACGGAATCTCCGTCAAATTCATCACTCCACGTCAGAGTGAATCTGCTCATGTTAATCTGTCTGTCGCTGATTTTCTGAGGCAGACCGAAAAAAGTATTGACTGACGGAGAAATAAAAGTGAGAAAAGAGATAAGACCTGCGATAATTCTTTTAAGCATAAAACCACCTCCGCGCTTTTATCGTTTTTATTATAGTGCTTTTATATGAGTTTTTCAAGACAGAGAAAATATATGTTTATTTTTGTCTGAGAGTATGATATAATCCATATCGACAGAAATACCCATTGTGAACGGGAGTGACGTATATGCTTCTTAATGAAAAAACGGTAATTTACGGCAGAGAAGTACAGAACAGAGTGGTGCTTCATCCTATGGAGGGCTGTGACGGAAACAGCGACGGCAGTATCGGCGAGCTGACCCGCAGACGATATCTCCGCTTCGCTGAGAGCGGCGCAGGCATAATCTGGTTTGAGGCTACGGCTGTTTCTGATGAATGCCGCGCGAATCCGCGTCAGCTTTATATAAACGAGGGCAACAAAGAGAGCTATAAAAATCTTGTTGCTGAGATAAAAAAGACAGCTCTTGAAAAGAACGGCTTCGAGCCGATTATTATAATGCAGGCCACAAACAGCGGCAGATGGAGCAAGCCCAACGGATATCCCGAGCCGCTTATCGCTTATCATAACGAACTGTGGGAAAAAGGCAAGGAGGATTTGCCCTATACAGTTGTGAGCGATGAATACTGCGACGGAATTGTTGAAAAATACGCCGAGGCGGCGAGACTTGCCTCTTACGCGGGATTTGACGGAATTGACGTTAAATGCTGCCACGGCTATCTTATGAGCGAGCTTCTGAGCGCGTATGACAGAGAGGGGAAATACGGCGGAAGCTTTGAAAACAGAACGAGACTTTATTTTGACTGCCTTAAAGCTGTTTTTGATAATAAAAGCGACAGCCTTTTTGTTACAACACGTCTGAATGCCTGCGACTGCTTCGATTATCCCTACGGCTTCGGCGTTGATAAAGATAATAATATTGACCTGACAGAGACAAAAAAGATTATTTCCGCTCTTTCTGATATGGGTATAGAGCTTATCAATCTGACTCTCGGCAACCCGTATCTCATCCCTCATATCAACAGACCCTGTCTTAATTCTCCCGAACCGGGCGAGGTCGGCGAAAAGAGAATTTACGGCGTCACAAAAGAGCTTCAGCAGGCGTTTCCCGATATGAAATTCATTATGTCCGGCCTCTCGTTTATGGGCAGGGACTCAATAGATTACGCTGAGAAAGCTCTTGAAGACGGAGCGGTTACATTTGCAGGCTTCGGCCGCATGTCCTTCTGCTATCCGACGTTTTACGCCGATTATCTTAAGAACGGCGAGCTTGATAAATCAAAATGCTGTCTTGCCTGCGGCAAATGCACCGAGCTTATGCGCCACGGCGCTGTGGCAGGCTGCCCTGTAAGAGATACAGAGGTTTATCTGCCCATATACAGAAAGTATGTTCTCAATAAGGAGTGATAATATGTTTGCGCTTGTAACAGGAGGAAACCGCGGAATCGGTCTCGCTATTGTTAAAAGGCTCGTTGACTGCGGATATAAATGCCTTATCGCGGCAAGAAGCGAAACTGACGAGGTCAGAGCGCTTGTGGATTCGGGTAAGGCTGAATTCATTGCCTGCGATATTTCAGATAAAGAACACAGAGAAAGTCTGAAATCAAGACTCGAAAAAGAAAACGGGCTCGACCTGCTTGTCAACTGCGCCGGCGTTGCGCCGAAGGTACGCAGAGATATGCTCGAGATAAGCGAGGACGACTTTGATTATGTGCTTAATATAAATCAGAAAGGTACGTTTTTCGTTTCTCAGATTGCGGCTAATATCATGAAAAAGCAGGGGAGCGGACGTATTATATTCATCAGCTCTCTGTCATCGTATACAGCCTCCACCGAGCGTGCGGAGTACTGCATTTCAAAGGCTTCAATATCAATGTATACGAAGCTTTTTGCCGCCCGAATGGCTGAATTTGGCGTAAGCGTGTTTGAGGTTTCACCGGGAATTATCGAAACTGATATGACAAAATGCGTTAAGGGCAAATATGATGCTCTTATTGACGGCGGTCTGACGCCCATAAAGAGAATGGGTCAGCCTGATGATGTTGCGGCGGCGGTTGAGGCCGCGGCAGGGGGAAAGCTTGATTTCTGCACAGGCACCGTGATAAACGCCGACGGCGGATTCAGCGTGAGAAGATTATGAGAGATAAATATGATGTTATAGTTGTCGGCAGCGGAGCCGCGGGGTTCAGCACGGCCGACTGGCTTTACACTTTCGGAATTAAAAATATATGCGTTGTGACCGAGAATATAAACAGCGGTACATCCAGAAACACAGGCAGCGACAAGCAGACTTATTATAAGCTTGACATCTGCAGTGACGAGGGCGACAGCGTTTATAAAATGGCGAAGGATCTGCGTTCGGGCGGCTCTATGAACGGCAGTGACGCTCTTCTTGAGGCCGCCAACAGTACAAGGTGCTTTATGCGCCTTGTTCAGCTGGGCGTGCCTTTCCCTGCGGACAGCTTCGGCAGATACGCAGGCTACAGAACTGACCACGACAATACCATGAGAGCCACATCCGCGGGGCCGCTTACCTCAAAATACATGACCGAAGTGCTTGAGAAAAAGGTCAGGGAAAACGGTACGGAAATCCTTGACGGATACAAGGTCGTCAGACTTCTTGTCAGCGATAAAAAATGCCGCGGTGTCATGTGCTTCACCGCAGACGGATTTAAAACAATATATTCCAAAGCTGTTATACTCTGCACGGGTGCGCCTGCGGCGATGTACAGCCGCTCGGTTTACCCCGAAAGTCAGCAGGGCGCGACAGGTCTCGCTGTTGAAGCGGGAGCCGAGCTGTCAAACTTCCAGGAATGGCAGTACGGCATGGCTTCGGTTAAATTCAGATGGAATCTTTCGGGCAGCTATCAGCAGGTGGTGCCGAGATATTACTCTGTTTCTCCTAATGGGGAAGAAAAAGAATTCCTTACAGAAGAGATGTATTCGCTTGTCTTTCTCAAGGGCTATCAGTGGCCCTTTGATTCAAGAAAAACCGACGGCTCTTCGATGATAGACATGCTCGTTTTCAGAGAGCTTGAAAAAGGAAACAGAGTTTTCCTTGACTATACCAGAAATCCCGATGGCTATGATTTTAACAGACTTTCCCGTGAGGCGAGAGAATATATCGAAAACACGGAAAGCCTCGCCCCGACACCTTATGAGAGGCTTATGAAGCTCAATCCGAAAGCGGTCAGGCTTTATCTTGACAACGGAATTGACTTGAAAACCGAGCCTCTTGAAATAAGCATCTGCGCCCAGCACAACAACGGCGGAATAAGAACCGACATTAACTCTCAGAGCTCTGTTGAGAATCTCTTTGCCGTAGGTGAGGCCGCGGGTAAATTCGGTGTTTACCGACCGGGAGGAAGCGCTCTCAATGACACCCAGACAGGCGGCCTGGCGGCGGCGAAATATCTTAAGAAAAACCTTAGTGAAATTAATTTTTCAGAAGCGGAGGAAACGGCTTTTCCCATGCCGGTAATTTCTGATAATCCCACGCTTGAAAAATATAAAAAAGAATTTTCGCTTAAGATGTCTGACTGCGCCGGAATAATAAGAGATTATGAAAAAATAAAAAAGCTCCTTACAGAGCTTGAGAATTTAAGAGAT
>JAZUHE010000111.1:0-64135 GCA_045641565.1 Acutalibacteraceae bacterium
ATCTGACCGGGATATTCAAGCTCATCCTCAATCTTCTTAGCAATGTCTCTTGCAACAAGAACCATCTGGTCATCAGAAACAGCTTCGGGCTTAACCATGATTCTGATTTCACGGCCTGCCTGAATTGCGAAGGACTTATCAACGCCGTCAAAGGAGTTGGAAATCTCTTCAAGCTTTTCAAGACGCTTGATATAGTTCTGAAGATTTTCACGTCTTGCTCCGGGTCTTGCGGCTGAAATTGCGTCCGCAGCCTGAACAAGGCACGCAACAACTGTTTTCGCTTCAACATCACCGTGATGTGCGTGAATAGCATGAACAACCTGTTCGTTTTCTTTGTATTTCTTAGCGTATTCAACACCGAGCTCAATATGTGAGCCTTCCATCTCGTGGTCAAGAGCCTTACCTATATCGTGGAGAAGTCCCGCGCGCTTTGCGAGCTTGACGTCTGCGCCGAGTTCAGCGGCCATAAGACCTGCGATATATGAAACCTCAAGAGAATGGTTGAGAACATTCTGGCCGTAGCTTGTGCGGAATTTCAGCTTACCGAGCTGTTTGATAAGCTCGGGGTGAATTCCGTTGACGCCCGCGTCAATAGCGGCTCTTTCACCGGCCTGCTTGATTGTATGTTCAACTTCTTTGCGTGATTTCTCAAAAAGCTCCTCAATTCTTGCAGGGTGAACACGGCCGTCTGCAATAAGCTTTTCAAGAGTTCTGCGTGCAACCTCGCGGCGAACGGGCTCGAAGCACGAAATTGTGATTGCTTCGGGAGTATCGTCAATAATAAGGTCAACACCTGTGATTGTTTCGAGAGTTCTGATGTTTCTGCCCTCTCGGCCGATGATTCTGCCCTTCATCTCGTCATTGGGCAGTGCAACAACCGAAACTGTTGCCTCGGCACTGTGGTCTGCCGCACAGCGCTGAATTGCTGTAGCAATAATTTCTCTTGCGAGAGTATCGGATTCATCTCTGGTCTTCTGCTCATAGTCCATAATTTTGACGGCTTTCTCATGTGAAAGATCATCTTCAAGTGCTTTAAGCAGGAAATCTTTTGCCTGTTCTTTGGTGAAGCCTGAAATTCTTTCGAGCATATCAAGCTGACTGCGCTTTAAGGATTCAATTTCTTCTTCCTTTTTCTCTGCAGCCTTAACTTTCTCTGCAAGGGCTTCTTCTTTCTTTTCGAGGTTTTCTGTTTTCTTATCAAGAGATTCTTCTTTCTGATTCAGACGACGTTCCTGCCGTTGAACTTCGCTTCGTCTGTCTCTCAGTTCACGCTCAACCTCTGAGCGCTGCTTATGGATTTCATCCTTGGCCTCAAGAATCTTTTCTTTTTTAACGGATTCAGCTTTTGAAACCGCTTCATTAACTATTCGTGTAGCTTCCTGCTTGGCTGAGCCGATTGACGCTTCGGCAACTTTTTTACGGTAAACAATACCGATTGCAACGCCGACCGCAAGGCTGACAACTATGCAGGCAAGAATAATTACAACAAAAATTCCTGTACTAATTTCCAAAGTTAACAACACCTCCTTGTTAAATTTTAACTATAATAACTTTTCAGGAAATTATCATAAACGGAAATATCCGCTGATTTCATCTAATACGGCATATTAGACTACTATCTCGGATATTTTACACCATTTTGTGACTGATGTCAAGTTTTTTATTTGAAATACACAATATTATGTGCAGTGAATGTTATATTGTTTTGGATTTTCAATAAAAAAAGTACGGCATCCGCTGCCGTACCCGCTTTATCAGTTAACTGTTTTCTTATTATTTTTTTTAGTAACTTTTTTCTTGTTGCCTTTTTCGTCAACAATATAGGTGCTCTCAAGAGCTGAAACAAGGCTCGCTCTGTACGCCGCGATATATTCCGCTCTGAGCTTTGCCTGCTCTTCTTTTTCCGCCTCCGTAAGGCCTTCGGATTTAGACTTTCTTGCCAGTTCGTTTATTCTGTCTATTCTCGACTGTTCCATAATTACTCCTTATTTTTACAGGCAGGGCATACGCTCATGCATACTCCGCAAACAGCGCCTCTGCCGATATGTTTAAATGCTTTTTTCATATATTCACTGCATTTCTCGGGGTCAAATACTGCCTCACGCTCCGTGCCGGGACTCCATAAAGTACCTTTTATCGCTCCCGACGGACATGCGTTCACGCAGGCGTCACATTTAATGCAGGGAGATTTATACTCTGTCTCTGTTATTTCAAACGGGCAATCTGTAATCACTGTTCCGAGTCTGACGTTCGCGCCGTATTCTTTATGAAGAAAAAGTGAGTTCTTGCCTATTCCGCCAAGTCCCGCAAGGGATGCTGCTTTTTTATGAGAATATCTTCCCTTATAATTCCAGCCGTCTTTGTTTATGCTCTGAGAAGCTCCCACGGGAATATATTTATAACCTGCCCGCTGGAGCATCAGCCCTGCTTTAAGGCAGACATTGTCAATAAAAGTGTTTACTGTTCTGTAGTGATGAAAATATGTATGCGTCGGTTCCGAATCAATCTCGTCAACAACAGCGTCTGAAAGCCTGACGACAACACTCAGCGCGTAGGAATTCTCCCCGAACGGTCCGTCGGGAAGACGTGAAAAGCCCACATCTGACACACCGCTGTCATACAGCATTTTTTCTAATTCATCCTGCATTTCCAAAAAATCACCTCAGAACCCGAAATTGTATTTAATATTCCGATAAACAAATCCCATCATAATTACGGTGATATAAATGAACGAAACAGAATACCTTCTCTCAAGAATCAAAGATATTGAATCCGTTCTGAAAAACGAAAAGCTGCCGTTAAACATCAGACAGAATCAGCAGACAGCTCTGTTAAACTACAAAAGCGAACTTGAACGTATCAGAAATAATTCACTCTGAAACGGAAATCACCATGTCTCCGCTTCTTTCGCCGACATATTTTCCATCCAGATACGCCCTCGCAAAATACATGCACGCATATTCACCGGCCGTCAGCTCTTTATCAAGCTTATCTTTAATCACGTACTGCCCGGGTGCTATCATAGGAGAAGTGTACAGAAGATTTTCTTCGTTGCCGTCCCCCACAACCTGATATACACTGAACTGAAGCGTATATTCGCAGGACTCGGGATTCTCAAACATAAAGTTTCCTTTTGAACTGTCATCTTTAAAAGCGACGCTGTTATTTATCAGATACTTTATTTCGCCTTTCGGAACATTTTTTATATGTTCACTTTCTGCAACTGATTCAATAATACCGTCCTTAGCCCGAGCCTTTGGTGTAAAAAACCACTTAATTCCGGGAGTAAGCAGCTGAATCAGTACAACACCGATAATAAGAATCGCTGCCGCTGCAGCCGATGCGGCAAACTTCTTTTTAGTTTTCGTTTTATTCAAATCAATCAACACCGATTTTCAGCTTAATCTTAGTCGTCTGCATTCCGACCTGCCTGTAAGTCTTAGTATTATAGCCTAAAACAGCAAGGGTAACGTCATGCGTTCCGTATGGTAACTCATCAAAAAGAGATACTGAACTTATCTGTTCGCCCGGTTCAATGCCGAGAGAGCGATAAATTTCATTGCCCTTTTCGTCAAGCATAAATATAAGAAGCACACAGTCATTTGAGCTTATGCTTCCGAACTCTATCAGCGCAGGGTCATCAGATTCAGTCATAACCACCGTATCATTCACAAAAAAATCAAAAGCGCGTCTGTCGCCTTTTGCTTTAATTGCTTTTGCAAGTGTTTCCTGCTGATTTTCAGAGATGTCCATGCTGAACGCCGAAGATTCAGGCTCCATTCGTCCTTTGAACTGAGCGTCACGCACATAATCCGGTACGGTATAATTCTTTCCGCATATTGCGGTAATAATCACAATAATAACCGCGGCAAAAACTATCACAGCAGAAAGTACTGCCGCTATTCTGCTGATACTGTAATTTTTGCTGAATTCATCAATTCTGCTTTTAAGAGAAGCTCTTTTTTTCTCTTTCTTTTCTCTTTTCGGCTTATCAGCTTTCTTAGTCTTCTCTTTTTTTACCTTTTCGGCTTTGGGAGCTTTTTCGGGTTTCTCTTTTTTTATTTTCTCAGATTTAAGATTTTTATCAACTTTTTCTTTTTTTATCTTTTCAGCTTCGGGAATCTTTTTCTGCTTCTGTGAAGTATTTCCTTTTTTCTTAAGCTCTGCTTCTTTTTTCAGATTTTTATTGCCTTTATTCTTTACAGGCTGTGAGCTGTTTTTCTTCTGCTGAAAATCTTTTTTGGCTCTTTTATTATTACTGCCTGCGGCAGGATTACCCACCGCAGGCTTTTTAGCTTTTTTATTCTTTTTTCCGCCCATTATACATCATCCCTTATGATGAATTATTCCCATGGAAGCTTATCTATTCCCCAGAGCTGCTGATAACGGTTTATCTGAACCGATTCAACTGAAATGGAGATTCTGGGTGTTGCTGACTGAGTAAGGTTGTCATTTATAAAGCCGTCCTCGTCAAACCCGGTAATAATTGACTTGTCGTACTGCTCGTAAAGATTGCTGTTTTCTGTGTAATATACGCAGTAATCTTCGCTGCGGTTATCATACCATTTCTCAGCAAATTTATAAGGAAGCATAATATTCTGAGTTACTGTTCCGTCAGGCAATACCCACTCAACATTCATCTGAACTCTTGTGTAGCACTTTGCGTAGCCCTTCTGAACAACATTTATTCTCAGATTTCCTACATAGTTCTTAGCGTTTGAATCAAGACTTAATTTATAAAGACCGTCTTTATCAGCCGCCGCGGTAAACTCGCTTCCGTCGCTTAATTTAAAATAAACGCGGGCACTGCTGTTAAAACCGAAAAGCCTACCGTTCTGCTGCAGTGAGTTGGTGCTTGTGTACCATGCCAAAGAGCCTGAAACGATTGCAATAACCGCAACCACGCTTATAATAATTGCAGCTATTTTTTTTCTGCCTTTTTTCATATCAATCAACCCTGCCCTTTAAAAAACTTATCTTTCCATTGCGCCGTCAACGTCCTGTGTTGCGGTCATTGTAATGTTGATGTTGTAATCAATCGTGTTCCATACATTATCTGCAAACGCAAGCTCATACTCGCATTCGTCATATTCAACCCACAAAGCAACTTTGACATTTTTGCTCTCTCCGGGATTTAAAGAAACATAGTGACCGCCGTTGCCGTCAGCGCCTACATTATAATCGTTAAGGGCCTTATCATTTACATTATTCTTAAGAGCTGAATATATAGTCTCTTTGACACTGCCGTTAACAAGCATATCTTCTGTATAGTAGAAATACTTAAGGCCCTTTGCCTTTGATTCATTTTTAACCGTGGCATAGATTCTCGCGGGAAGTCCGCCGTCATTCTTGACCTCCACATCAATAACCTTGACTACAGAATCAAACTGAGTCTCATTCTCATCTTCATAAGCAGTTGCGCCGTCAAAAACAAGAAGACGCTCAAATGAATAGTCGCCGTCAATATCAAAATCAGCAAATACGAATTTATTGTTTGCTCCGCTTACCGACTGTGACTGATAAAACCATGCCGTAGTCGGTGACATCACTGAAAAATATCCGGTACACATAACAAGAGCCAAAACCATAACAACTGCGGATATTTTCTTAACTCTGTTCATTGCTGTCACCTCTCGATTTAGATTTTTTTGTTTTTTGTATTATAGTCGTCAGCGTAATCAATGCGATAAGAACAACGGCAAGTATAACGCTGATTTTTATTAAATTAAGTGAAGAAATAAATATAGAAATATAACCTAAAAGCGGTACGCTGTACCATACCTTACCCTTTATCTGCTCTGCCATGGAGGGCTGAGGGTCTTCGTTTTCGTTGGCATCGCCCTTTGTTCTGAACATTCCCGCGTCATAGTCAACAGAAACAATTCTGTGGGTGAAAAATCCGCTTTTGTCCTGAAACTCAACCGTAACAATATCACCCTCGCGGACCGAATCAAAATCGACCTGCTTTACAAATACCGCGTCGCCTCTGTTAAAAACAGGTGACATACTGTCGGTTATTACAGCGTATCCTTTTGCACCGCTGACTACGTTAAACAAAACGAACACGACAGACGCAGCGGTGATTATTGCAAGAATGTTAAACAATACGTTTAAAGGTTTAATTTTCATAATTAATTAACGCCTGAATTCACCTGATACTGAGCCAATGCGCTCCAGCCGACATAATCTGCCTGCTTGGCTTCAAAAATAATATTAACCGTAACCTCGTTGCCGGAATATGAGCCTGTATTAATATCTTCTTTATAGCAGACTCCCTTGATTATATCTACGCTTGCAACATCCGGTCTGATTGAATAAACATTGTCTGTATCTGTAAGGGTCTTCGCGCCGTAATCAGGGCCGACATAATAGAAGCATGTATCATCCATTCCGTTATTGTAAGGAAGCCACTGACCGGGATTCGCGAATTCAACCTGAAGGTCATCATCTTCTGATGCTGAATAAACAACTGTCTTTGCAGAACCTGATTTATAGCTTGTGTACTCTATTCTGACTCTTATCTGAGTATCGATTGAAGAGTTGTTGTTCATTGTAAGTGTAGCGTCTTTTTCGTTAAGGAGAACAAGATTCTGGCCGGGATAAATACAGGCTTTACCGTAATAATCCTCTTCCATTGTTCCGAGAAGCTCCGCCTCGCTGTCAAAATTAACTACGGCGATATTAATATTCTGTGCCCTTTTAACCGCTGTAACAAACCATGCGCCTGAGCCCTGGCTGGCCATAAGGCCGATAACAACGGCAAGAGAAGCTATTAAAGCTGTAATTCTTTTTTTCATACTAATCCTCCTGAGGCGCTCTGCGCTTCATAACGAAAATTTCTATTTCAATCGCAAGCCATGCGATATATATGCAGCCCGTCACAATTTTACCGACAACGGAATTCAGAAATTCCATAACATAACCTATCATCGGGACAGAAAAATCGACCTTGCCGACCGCGAAATAATAGCTTGTTGCCTTCGGGTCGTTTTCTTTATTTGCGTCACCCTTTGTGGTGAACATTTTATTTGGTGTGTCTATCTCAACCACGCGGTGTGTAAAATATTCCGTTCCGTTATCATTAACAAATGTAACCACATCGCCGACAGCAATCTTTTCAAATTCTGTTTTTTTCTCAAGGACCATACTGCCCTGCGGAATAGTCGGACTCATACTGCCCGTCTGAATATAAAAGGTTTTATAACCGAGGAACTTCGGTATATAAACAACCAGCAATAAAAATACAAGAACGCAGATTGCCACTGAACTAATCAGTATCTTTATTTTCGCTGTCCTTTCCCGATTCATCAGTCAACTGGTCCTCCAACTCGTCTCTGTTCACAATTAAATTAACAAGATTTACTGCCTCTGAAAATGTTATAAATATAAGCGGAAGAATTATCAGGAAAAAGATTACTTTCGGATTCTGCAGAATTCCGAGAACAGATCCTGAAGCAACGCCTAAATTAACAATAACCTTGCCGATTATCGACTTATATAATACCGGTGAGGAGTCATCTGACGGATTTGCATCGCCCTTTGTAATGAACTCTCTTTCACCGCCTAAAAGATAATGTCTTTCAACAATTCGGTGTGTTTCAACTCTTCCGTTGATTCTCGGGTCAGGGTCGTTTGAATAAAAGCTTATTATATCTCCGATTTCAAGCTCTTCCTGTCTGACTTTTCTTGAAATAATAATACAACCTGTTCTCAGCTCAGGCTCCATACTGCCCGTCTGAACGCGCATAACGCTGAAGCCAAACACGCTGGGGACCTCACCCTGATTTGCTCTTAAAACGCTGATAAAAATTATCAGTCCGAAAACAAATGAAAGTGCGGTAACAACCGACATAATCCGTTTGAAGATTTTCTTTGCCTTTTCGGCTTTCGGATTAATCTTTTTTTCTTTCTTTTCTTTCATATCAGCCTACTTGCTGACCTGTCAGCTTGACTTCACCGAGACTGGCGGAGCCGGAAATATCAGTGCCGTCTGAAATTATATATACATCATAGTAAACATAAAAATCATAATATCCATTTTTCTGATGTGCTGAAAGATCACAAGCAAAAACATTTGAAGATGTATAATCGGACATCTTGCATTTTTCGCCGTTACCTATAACATCTCCTGTAGCTTTGCAGACAACCTTATAGTCAAAATACACATACTTTGCTGTTGTATTTGAATTTGTAAGTCCGTCAAAGCTCATAACAAGTTTGATAAGCGCATCTTTATATGTCTTAACATCCATTCGGTAATGCGCTACCTGCCCCTGAGACATATTGTCCATAGCCAGATCGCCGTCAAGCTTTGTATAGTTTACTCCATTATCTTTTGATTCATAGTATTTAACCGAAAGAGTCGAACCGGAAACATTGGGATTAAGAGTGAAATTTCCGGCAACCTTGCTCAAAGAAAACCATGAAAACGTAACAGCCACCAAAGTAAGGGCCGAAGCTATGAGCAGTATTATATTTTTGATTGTTCTGAAATCCTTTTTCATTTTTCAACCCTCATATCCTTTGGTTAATTTATCTTGCAAGACTCTCCCACAGGGAATAAATTCCCCATGGGATATCAGTCTTAACTATTGAAATCGTAAGATTTATCTCTGTTTCGATTCCGCACTCAACGTAAACGCCTTCAGCGCCTGCGTCTGTTACCTTAACAGCTCTGCCTCTTGAATCCGCTGCGGTTACAACAAATCCGTAACCTCTGGGAAGACTTGAGTCAACATAGAATCCGCCGGATTTAACAAGAAGCTTGTTGACTGTTTTTGCGGTGCTTGAGCAGGATGTAAAGAAATCTTCTGTTACGGTATTTCCGTTAACGTGCGATTTGATAAGTACACCTGTAAGCTTTGAATTCATAGCCTTGCTGCCTGAATTATTAACAAGCTTATAGCTTATCTTTACATTGCCGGCGATATCTTCTGTGCTGTCCTTATCAGATGCTGAAGCAGCTGATGCGGCCATTCTGTCTGAGTAAGCGTCTGCCATCTTCGGAACAGGATATTTACCTTCATCCTGATTCCAGTCCTCAAGACCTTCGGGCTTTGAGGATGTAAGCTGTGCTGTTGTCAGACCGGTTATATTGGCATCTGAAATACCGAGTGATGTCTTGTCGCAGTACACATATTCAGCTTCGTCTGCATTGAGAACCGCTGTCTTGCCATCGGCATTGCCGCCTGCTATAAGAACCTTCTCAGCCTTGATTGTACCGTTGTTAACCGCAACTACAACTGCGCCTGTACCGTGGGAGCCGCCGTTTACCATAACGTTCTTAAGTGTAAGCTCACCGTTGTTGGTGCCTGCTATTGTGCCGCCTGCAGCGTTAACTTCACAAGCTGCGAAGCTTCCTGAAATTGTTGATTTACCTGTTGTAACACCTGCAAGTCCGCCTGCTTTATTCTGAGCATTGATTTCGCTCACGGCAAATGATGACTTGATTTCAGATGATGCAAGTCCGCCGACAAGACCGCCGACTGCGCTTCTGCCGCTTACTGACGAGCCATATACTGAGCAGTTTTCAATTCCGTTCACTGAATCGCAGTAACCTGCAATACCGCCTACGTAATCGTTGCCCTTTATTCCGTAATATCCGAGACCTGCTGATTTTTCAAGCAGCTCAACATGAAGATTCTTTACAGAACCGTTTGCTGTAATGTTCGCAAAAAGTCCGACATAATCAGAATCTGAATCAATGTAAAGTCCTTTTATTACATGACCGTTTCCGTCAAATACGCCTGCGAAATTCTTTATCGGTCTGTATCCGTCGCTGAATACGCCGTAAACTGTTTCGCCGTCTTTATTAATTGAAATGCCGTAATCTTTTTCTGTAATCTTAATATCGGCATTCAGTACATAGTAAGCCGTTGTTGAATCGGGAATCTTCGCAAGATCACTTGCCGAAGAGATTCTGTACGGATTTTCTTTAGTACCTTTTCCTTCAAGGTCCGGAGCTTTTTCTTCTTTCACTGCCGGAGCGTAATTCTGATACTTCATTACAGCAGGTTCAAATTCGTCATACTCTCCGCTGATTACGTTGCCTGAGAAGTTCTTTGCGAAATCTTCGCTGTCCTCCGGACGTGTAACAAATTTTGCAACAAGAGCCGCTGTATTCTTTGCCTTGCCTGAAAGTGAAGCAAATGCTCTGCTGTTTTTAACAGATACGTTTCCGTCAGCAAGACCGATTATTCCGCCCTCTGTATTTTTACCGCTTACATTTCCGTCAGCTGAGCAGGAATCAACCGCTGTATTCTTTTCTGCGATGCCGATTATTGCACCTGCGTCGTCAGCGCTTACATCTGCTGATGATTCGCAAGACTTAACTGTGAGTTCATCTGCCTGAGCAAGAGCAATGATTCCGCCTGCGGCGTCTGAGCCCTTGATTTCTGTAGCTGCAACGCTGTCTGAAGCTATAACGGCTTTGCCTGAAACGGCGGCCGCAATACCTGCCGCGTTGTTTGCTTCTACAGTGCAGCCTGTAACACTGCAGGAATCTATAACCGCTGCAGCTGAGTTCACACTGCCTGCAACTGCCGCCGCATAATCCTCAGCCTTAATGCTTGATGAAACAACATTAATCTTGCTTATTCTTGCACTGTCTGCAACATTCGCCGCAACAACGCCTGCGGAGGATTTACCCTCGATAACAGCATCTGCGAATGTAATGTTTTTAACAACCGCGCTGCCGCTGAGTGCTGCAAAGAGGCCGGCGTTATCAGCCTTGACATTAAGTCCGGAGATTGTATATCCTGCGCCGTCAAGAACACCGCTGAAGTTTTCAACAGGAGTCCATTCCTCATCGAGAACAACATCGTTCTTCATAAGGAACACTGCATCGGGATAAATATTTATAAGCTTAAGAGTATCTTTGCTGTCAATGATGTAGGGTGAAGCGTTTGTGCCGTTACCTGTCATACCTTCAATAGATACGAGAGGAACTGCAACCTCAAGGCCGTTATTATATCTGATAATAAGCTCGGCGCCTTCGGTTTCTGTTGCTTCAGCGCATATTGTTCCATTGCTCTTATCATATGAAACAAGATTTTCGGGTTCCGTATATACATTCTCAATTTCAAAGCCGCTCATATCGTACTCTGACTTTATAAGCTTTGAAATCTCAGCCTTATCCTTACCGATTACAACAAATTCGCCGTCTGCAGGTTTAACATTGTTGATATCCTCAACACCGTTAATATAATCAGCTGACTGATACGCATTAATCTTTGCGCTTGCAAAAGGCTCTGACACGTTATTGAAGCTTGAATAAATTATGTTATTCAGTTCAACATCGCTCTTTGCGGAATCTGTGAAGACTTTTTCATCAGCGAATGCTGCGACAACCGCCGCTGTATTATCGCTGCTTATCTTTGCGGAAACAACAACGTTATTCGCTTTAACAGGTGCATATGCTTCAGCCGCAAGGCCTGCCGCGAGCTCACTGCCTTCAATATTTCCGCCGGCAATAACGTCGGTGATTTCAAGCTGTTCCCTGACATTTGCCGCAACAGCAGAAGCGTTCAGTCCGCTGACAGCCGCGAATGTTTCTGAATCCGATACCTTGACGTTTTCACAATATCCTGTAAATCCGCCTGCTGAACCGTCAGATACAACACTGCACTTACCGTCGACCTTAACATCATTGATATCAACATCAACAGCTCTTGCGCATACAGCGCCTGCGTATGCTGTGTTATATTCTGTTTCGGCAGTGCAGGCCTTAACAGCAACTGCTGAAATTTCCGCATCTGATACAGAAGTGTTTTCAGCATATGCCGCTATTGCTGCCGCATTGCCTGATGTTTCAACTGCTGTAACTTCCGAATTATCAACAGTTACATCGTAAATCTTTGAATTCTCAGCGCCTGCCGCAATAACTGCCGCGAAATCGCTGCCTGTAATATTTGCTTTATCAAATGCAACGGAGCTTATTTCCGCATCTGATACATATCCGAAAAGACCTGCAAGCTCTGCACCTGCAACAGTCAATCCGCTGACTGTATGACCGTTGCCGTCAAATGTACCGTTAAAGGGCTTATCCTTAGTACCGACAGGTGTAAAGCCTTTGCCCTCATTATAGAAATCTCCGCCGAATTCAAAATCTTCTGCCTTGAAGCTTATATCCTTTGCGAGAGCAAAGAATGCGTTCTTATCAGCGTAATCTGAGATTGCCTCAAGGTCAAATGCGTTGTTGATAATATAAGGTGATTCAGCTGTGCCCTCGCCCTTAAGCACCGCATTGATTTTTGCCGCGGCATCAAAGTGAACGTTAAGTGCTATGCTTTCATCGTCCGTGAGAACATAAGTGCCTACTATACCAACGCTGCCAGATTTGGAAGCCTTGATTTTAACTGAATTCTCTGATGAATCTGTTACAGCAACGCGCTTTTCAGACTCTGATTTCCATCCTGTCTTCTTGTCAAATTCAAAGCCGAGCTTTGCCGCTTTGTCATTTGAAACAGCTACTGTTATTTCATCACCGTTTGTAATTGTCTTTGTAAGTGAAGATTTAACTTCCTTATCAAGGTCACAATATGTTGACGGAGCATCAATATTGCCGTAAGCATTGAGCTCAGATGCATATGATGAAAATACAACATTGCTTACTGACTCAGCTATATTGTCAGCCTTGAATGAAGGAGCGAAACCGATTACATGACCGGATTTTTCAATGCCTTCTTCATTTGTTACATCAAGCTTCGCGGCGCTTACGCAATTATTAACCGCAGCGCCTGTTGCTTTTTCTGATAAAACTGCGCCAATAATGCCGCCGACATATTCTGCCGCTGTTACTGAACCTGCCGCGTTTGTATTTTCAATACTAACTGATGCAAAATCGTCAGCAGCAACTCTGCCTATAATACCGCCTGCGCCTTCAACAATCTTTGAAGCCTTATCGCTTCCGATAACCTGAGCGCATGCCTTTGAATCTTTAACTTTTGTTGCTTCACAGGCCTCACCAATGATACCGCCTGCAACTGATGCTTTGACTTTTACGTCATTCTGAACCTTAACAGATGTAATCTGGACATTTTCACTGACCGCGATTACGCCGCCGGCTGTTGCCGCATTACCATCTGCATATATTTCGGATTTCTCAATCTCTGCTTTATTGATTTTGCCGCTGAAGGAACCTGCAATGCCGCCTGCAAACGGAGCGGCACCAAGGGTTTCAGCCGCCGAACTTACTTTAAGTCCGCTGAGCTTGAGTCCTTCAAGTACTGAATTCTCAGCATTACCTGCAACACCGCCGGCAAATCTCTTCGATGTTATTTCTTCGCCGGAAATGCTTACGGATTTAATCTGTGAATTATCTGCTTCACCGATTAAGCCAACATTGTTTTCGCCGGAAGCCTTTACGTCCTCAGCCTTGACACTGCTGATTTCTGACTCGGAAACCGCGCCTGCAAGAACACCTGTATTATTAAGTGCGGAAACTTCGCTGCTGCTTATTTCAACCGAGGAAATAACGCTGTCTTTTATTTCACCTGCAAGGATACCTGCAACATTCTCAGTGCATGAAACCTTGCTGTCTTTTATTATTATGTTTGTAACTTTTGTTCCGCCGATAATCTGAGCCGCGAGAACGCCTGCATAACTGCCGTTTACATTAATATCGGCTGACTTGAATACAATATTCTTTATCTGGGCACCGTCAAGTGAACCGAAAAGTCCGCCCTTGGCTTCGCCGTCAACTTTAAGTCCCTTAATTGTATAACCCTTACCGTCAAGCTTGCCCGTGAATGCGCCGGCCGCACCGCCGACAGCGGCAAAGTCAACGTCTGTCATATCAATATCGCCTGAAAGGACAAAGCCCGCGTTCTTAAACTGCTCAAAGTTATCACTTACAAACAGGAAATCTGAGCCAGAAGTGATTATATAGTTTCCGTCTGAATCCTTTTCAAGGCCGTTGGAAATGCTTATTTCCGCGCGAAGTCCTGTTTCTTTATGAATAAGAACAAGTGCGCTGTTTTTAACTGTAGCGGATTTTCCTGCAATCGCAACAGGAACTGTAAGCTTTCCGTTTTCGATCGAAGCATCCTTAAGCTTAACGCTTAATGCCTCAGAATTGAACATAACCTTAAAGTCATCAGCGGCTATGTCTGATGATTTTATGATATTTGAAGGAACCTTAATTGAAACAGAACCGCCTTTTCCTGTTACAAAGCCCTGTTCGCCCTCTTCAAACATCCACTTTGATGCCTTAACATCTGTGAACTTTTTGGGTGCTGCTGTGGCTTTCTGATTTGATGAGCCGTAATATGAATCCTTAACTGCGACCTTATTGTTACCGCCGCCGATAAGAACATTTGATGTAAGGTCAGAGTAAAGAGTTGCATAGCAGTCTTTTATTTCACCCTTGGCGTTTTCACTTGCACTGCCGATAAATGCCGAGCAGGATGAAACGGATTTGTCATCATCTGCTGTGATTGACGCAACGGCGCCGCAGGACGCAATAACAGCTTCCTTGCTGTTGAGAACGCCGATAAATCCTGCGATATTCTTAATATCAGAAGATGTAATCTTAACAGGAATATTTGTGAAGCATTCATTAAGAGTTGTTTTGCCTTCAACTCTGTTAAGGAATGCGGCTGTGTTGCTCTTCTTTGCTGAAAGGCCGACAAATGCATTTTCTTCATTCGGTGTGCCCTTGGTAAGTCTTACCTTAATGAAGTTCGCATTAACTGCCTTACCGAACATTGCGGTGTTGATTTCATCGCAAAGCACGAAATTAACATTTTCAACTTTACCGTATACAGCATAGCAGAATATGCCGCCTGCTGTTATCTTATGGCCGTTGCCGTTAAGTGAACCTGTAAGGCTGAAAGATGAATTCCAGTCTGAAGGCATTTTAACATCCTTTGCAAGTACAAAGTGTGCGAACGGAGCCGCGGAAATCATGCGAAGCTCTGCGGAATTGCTTATTTCAAGAGCTGTTTCTTCAGTAAGGCCGTTGCCCTCTGTTCCCTCAGGAACACTGAAAACTGCAACTGTAAATTTCTGAGAAACAGAAGATGCACCTTCGTAGCCTGCAGGAACTGCAACTCTCGCCGTATATGTGATTTTTCCTATTGTATCTGCCTCATTTGCGGCAATTACAATGCTTCCCTCAGTTTCGCTGAATGAAAGGCCTGCGCCTTCACACTTAATATCTGACGCTGAATCAAGAGCGTAGCTTACATCGCCGCTCTTACCACCAAGTGAAGCCTTGCTTAATGTTAATGTACTTCCGGCTTTAACTGTAACAAGTCTTGTTTCGCGTACAAGGTCACCGTCGGTTTTGCCGTCTGCATATGCTCTGACTCTTCCGCTTGTTTCTGATGACCATACGTTGTCTCCGTATCTTGATTCGCCTGATGCAATAACCGCACCTGTTTCTGAGCTTGCGCCAAGCTTAACAAATGTATAGCAGTTCTTAACGTTGGATGTTTTGCCCGAAGCGTCTGTTGTAGTTGCTTTACCGACTATACCGCCGGCATTTACAGAACCTGTTGCTCTGCCGGATGCAACACAGGATACTACTGTGCCTGAATTTTCACCTGCAATTCCGCCGAAAACAGCCTTTGACGAAACAGTTGCCGCGAAATTCTCAGCAGTAACAGATTCAATTCTGCCGCTGTTTTTGCCTGCTACAGCACCGATTATATTGCCCGAAGCGGCTTTAATAACAGCGCCTGAGCTGATAACTGATGATACTGTGCCTGTATTAATACCGACAACTGCGCCGATATTAACCTTGTCTGCATTAACGCTTACAGAAGCTTTTTTAATAACAAGTCTCTTTACGCTGCCTGCATTAACAGCGATAATACCTGTTGACTGTGTAATCTTAAGGGACTTGCTGACTGTTTTTGCGCCTGCGCCCGCATCATCAGATGCCGCAACATTAACAGAAACGTTATTCAGCGTACAGTCTCTGATTTCGCCGTTATTATAAAGTGCAACAGCACCCGCGGCAACAGCGTTCTGATAAGACGCTGTAACCTTTATGTTTTCAAATTTAATGTATTTGATTGTTGATTTTGCGCTGATATAGCCGAAGATCGCTGCTGCATATGAACCGGTATTATCCACATTAAGGCCGTAAATCTTATGATTGTTGCCGTTAAGTGTGAATGTAACAGATTCAGGAGCAGAGTCGCTCTTTGCCTTGTCAACAGATACAATCGTTCCGGGAAGAACCTTATTTGCTTTCATCTGAGCGTAGCTTACGGATGAAAGGTCAATATCATTTGCAAGAATAAAGTATTTATTTCTGATATTGGAATCATTAATTATATCCTGCATTTTGAAAAGGTCATCTGCGCTCATAATCTTATAAGGATTATCTGTTGTGCCTTCGCCGCTGATCTTTTCTTCCGCAACAGCGCCGCCTTCGGAAATAACGTTGGGTTCAGCTGTTTCTTTTTCAGCAGTTTTTTCGTCCGCAGCGGCCGTGGTACCCTGCGTCTCTTTCTGTGATGCAGCAGATGTAGATGATGAAGAAGATTCACTTGTAGAAGTTGAAGATACAGTTGTATCGCTGTATGTCTCTGCAAATACAGAGTAAACCCCCGTTGATGATAACAACACTGCTATTGACAGTATCAATACCAGTACCCTTTCTGTTACTCTTTTCTTCATCATTAAAACCTCCACGCTGGTCATATAATAGGTTCTTTCTGTTCTCTGCTGCATGAACTGAAATCACCTGAGCTTATTCTTCGCTCTGAGCCGGTGCTTTTTCACCGGATTTTTTTGCTTTTGCCTTTGCTGCTTTCGCGGCTTTTTCTTTGGCTATCTTATCTTTTTCGCGCTGTTTTGCTTTTTCAATACGCTCTTTTTCAATCTGCTTTGCTTTTTCTCTGGCTAAGCGTTCTTTTTCTTTTGCTTTTGCCTTTGCAATGCGTTCTTTTTCGAGCTGCTTTGCTTTTTCAGCGGCAATTCTTTCTTTTTCCTTTGCCTTAGCTTTCGCTACGCGCTCTTTTTCAAGCTGCGCGGCTTTTTCTCTGGCAAGCTTTTCTTTCTCTTTAGCCTTTTCTCTGGCAATTTTATCTTTTTCAAGCTGAATTGCTTTTTCCTTTGCCAGACGTTCTTTTTCTTTTGCCTTTGCTTTTTCAACACGCTCTTTTTCGAGCTGTGCCGCTTTTTCTCTGGCAAGCTTTTCTTTTTCTCTTGCTTTCTCTTTAGCAAGCTTCTCTTTTTCAAGCTGAATTGCTTTTTCTTTTGCGATGCGCTCTTTCTCTTTTGCCTTTGCTTTGTCTGCGCGTTCTTTTTCAAGCTGCGCAGCTTTTTCTCTGGCTAAGCGTTCTTTTTCTTTGGCTTTTTCCTTAGCAATGCGCTCTTTTTCAAGTCTGTCTGCCTTTTCCTTGGCGGCTCTTGCTTTTTCTTTAGCCTTTGCTTTAGCGACACGCTCTTTTTCAAGCTGAATTGCCTTCTCTTTTGCAAGACGTGCTTTTTCTTTTGCTATGCGCTCTCTTTCAAGCTTTTCAGCCTGCTCTTTTTCTTTGCGGGCTTTCTCTTTGGCAATTCTTGCTTCTTCCTTCTGCTTTGCAATAAGTGCAAGTTTTGCCTCTCTCTCCTTGGCGAGTCTTGCTCTTTCCTTCTCCTTGCGGGCCTTTTCCTTTGCAAGGGCAAGCTCTTTTTCTTTCTTCGCTTTGAGTCTTGCTTTTTCCTTTGCCTTGCGCTCTTTTTCAAGAGCCTTTTCTTTCGCAATACGTGCTCTTTCGCGCTCTATGCGGCGGCGCTCCATCTCTTTTTCATGAGCAATTTTGGCCTTGATTTTATCTTCAATAGCTTTCTTTCTGGCATTCTCTGCGCTGAGAGCTCTGTCAATAGCCTCTTTGACTCTGTTTTCGCCCTCAAGCTTGCGCTTTGCAACTCTTCTGACTTCGTCAACAAAAACTCTCTTAATCTCAACCTCTTCCATATCGTAGTCGAGAACGAGTTCTTCTGCCAGACGCTTAAGCATTTTGGGCTTAATCTTTCTCATTTTGGCCTTTTTGCCGAGAGAATCTTCAGAAATTGTATTGTTTTTAAGAAGCATATAGTTGGTAGCGATCATGCGGTTAAGCTCATTTTTATACTCATCGCTTACCATTTCGTTTGATTCTTTTGATATGATTTCATAACCTACATCACGGTATGACTGAATGAACTGCCACAGCTTAAGGCAGGCTCTGAAATTGGGGTTTTTCTGGATTGCGTTTGTTCTCATGATGGGAGGACGAACAGGAACGCATCCCTGAAGCTCTTTCATGAATCCTGAATGAGCATATTCATTGATAATTTTCTTGATTCTTTCAATTCGCTGGAAAGCGGAAGCGTTTTCACCGTCAATATTTGCGTTGTCTTCAAGGTCATTTCCGCCGGACTGCGTTGAAATTTCAAGCTTATATGTGATTTTTTCTTTGCCGCGGTAGGTCTCATTTTCCATCTTCAGCGATGCCATATTTTCATCATCTGATAGATTGAAAAGTACGTTGTATCTTACATCAATGAATCTGATAAGGTTCTGCATAAGAGTATATACAAAACGGTTTTCATAAACCTCAAAGCTCTCTTCTCTGAAAACATTAAGGATTTCATTGGGTGTAACATCATCACCCTCAACCTTGGCAATCATGTTTGTATGCTGGGCAAGATGGCGCACAGATTCCGCCGTAATTTTCTTCGCTCTTTCAATAGGAACGATTTCCTCTTCCTGAATAATGAACTTACGCGGAACTCGAATAATATTATCCAGCGGGATTATGCATGCTTCAATCTCTTCAACCCATGTCAGATCGATTTTCTTTTCGAAATAGCGGTTGAATAAAGAGTAGCTTGACTTACCTCTTTCAACGATATCGCCCATGTTATCATAGAACTGATTATCTGTTGTAAGAGAATCCATGCTGTTTTTATATTCTAAAAATAATTCAAGATATGATTTATCCATCTGCGCCTTATGCCCCTTTGCTAAGTTTTATCGGGATTAATTACTGATTACATAAGCTTCTGGAGTCTTAAGAGATACTCTTTTGATTCCATCATATTTGACTTACCGAAATGCTTATTAAGGTAAGTGATAAGTCCGTCAATTTCGTCACGGATGAATGAAAGGTTCAAGCTTTCAAATTTACGGAGAATCTTGTGGCAGAGAACGAAGTCAATACCGTCGATTTCTGTTCCGCCGCAGCCGACATATGCGGGAACGAATTCCTTAAGCTGCTTAACAATACGGTTACCGAATGCAAGACGGAAGTGCTCAATAACATAGTCGTCAAGCTCTTCAAGCTTACGGAGGTTTTCATCTGAAACCTTGTATTTTTCCTGGCATTCTCTGAACATTTCCTCAAGATGCTTGTAGCTGAGAGGAAGCCACTCTGTATAGGGTGCCTCAAAGAATTTACCCTTGCTGTTAATGTCAATCGGGATAGCACGGTCATAAACCTTATCTGATACGGCGAATGTAGAGTCGTCGTTGTTGATTGTGCCGATGTACCACATGTTTTCGGGAAGCTTAAGCTTGCCGTCGAAGAGGTGCTTGGGGTCTGTGGGCCAAACGCTGGGAACAAGGGATACAACCCATTCTTCTCTGGTCGGCATCTCGAGGATTGAAAGGAGCTCCGCGAAGTAATACTCAACACGGGCGATGTTCATTTCGTCGAGAACGGTGATATAGATTTCTTCTTTATATGTTGCTTCATACATCTTCTTGAGAACTTCTGTTTCATTGAAACGCTTTGTGAACTCGTTGAAGTAACCGAAAATTTCGGTACGGTCACGCCAAGAAGGCTGAACAGAAGCGATTATTGCGGGATTGCGCAGGAACTTACCCCATGCATAAGCAAGAGAAGTTTTACCTGTACCTGAAATACCCTGAAGGATGATAAGTCTTGTTGTTGCAAATGCTGAAAGGAAAAGTCTTATAAGCTTGGGCTCATAGAAAAGACCTAACTGAGAGCACGCAAAATTACGGAATCTGTCGCAGATTTCGGGAAGTGTGATTTCGTTGTCAAATTCAGGGGGAACATAATCAACGATTTCAAGGTCAACCTGAGTACATTTGTAGAAACGGCTGTAGTCATCTGCAGTCATATCAACATCGTCAGACTTTTCTTCGCCTTCGTTTTCTTCTTTCTCTTCCTGCTCTACGAAGGGGCTTTCACCGGGCTTAAGACCGAGCTGTGAAACCTTCATGGCAAGGATTCTTTCTTTTTCAGAAGAAAGCTTGATGATTTCTCTGTTGAGGTTGCTTACTTCGTTAAGAAGCTCTTCCTGGTCAACAAGAGTCTTGCGGACTCTGAGATATTTCTTAACAAGTACGGCGATAAGTATAACGATAACTGCAAGGATTGCAACTGTAGCAATAACTGTAAGGATTGCAATAATCCAGTCTGTTGCTTTGAAATTACCTGAGTTAGCCTTGAAAATATTTATGTATTTGGGGATATTGAACATATTGACAATACCCATTCCGATACCCTTAAAGATACCGAACAAGCCCTGAACGAAGAACTGGTTTAAGAATTCCGAAATAAATGCTGTTACTGTCATTTAGGTCACCCTCTTGAATTATTTTGTATATATGTTTTGGTGAATATTATGTTATTTATCTTCTTTTGAATCAGCAGAGTTCTTCTTTGCTTCCTGCTGAGCAAGATACTCTTCGATTGCCTTACGCTTAACTTCGTCAGAGATATTCTCTGATTTAGCAGACATAAACATGGCAATAAGCTTATAAACCTGCCAGATGAAGAACAATGCGAGAGGAATAATAACACAAATCATAAATCCAAGCTGAGTCTGGAGGAAGTCAAGAGCTTTACCTAAACCCATGATTGTGATACCTTTTTTGATATTTACAGGCTGGCCGTCTTTGATTTCAGCGCCTGCGCCTATCTGTTTTGCAACTATCTCATAAGGAGTAACGGGTGTATTATCTTCTGTGCTTATAGCGTCACCCTTTGTAGCATATGAGAAAACAGTTCCGTCATCATTAAATACTATATCTACAATTCTATGGGTGTTGAATCCTCTGATTGTGTTGCCCTGATTATCGGACATAACAGTCGAGAATGTAATAACGTCACCCTTTTTAAGAGTTTTACCGTCAAGAGCCTCTTCCTGAGTAACCTCTTTTGAGATAATGAGGTCGCCTTCACCGATTGTGGGCTCCATCGATGATGTCTTAACAGAGAACGGAGTATAGCCGAGAATATTACCCACGCCTGTGCCCGAGCTCTTTGATGTGAATGTCATAACGGTTATAACTATTGCGACAATGATAAGTATTATCAACAATACATCTGATATAACCCCTAAAATGCTTTTTCCCTTTTGCTGCTGTTCCATAACAATTATCCACCTTTTATTTTCTAATTACTTTGACTGTATAAGTCATTTAAAAGCATATTTCTATACTCTTAAATCACCCATGCAGTTTCTGACAAGTTCGTCCGGCAGAGCAGAGCAACTGCCCTGCCGGAATATGTTTTTTTATTCGCTGAGCAAATTATTAATTATGCTCCGACAACTGCGAATTTGAATGCTACTGAAAGTTCAGAGCTTGCGATGCTGTCACGGCAGTCAATGTCGTTGCCTTCAGCCCAGATATAAACTCTGATCTTTGTGATGCCTGCATCAAGGTCAAATGTCTTTGTCTCGTCATCGCTCCAGTAAACTTTTCCGCTGGGAGCAGCAGTACCTGCGCTTACTGTAACGTTTGTCATCTCAGCTTCTGTGCCTGTTGCTGCGCTGAGGGGAGTTGTTGTCTTATGACCTGTTGTGTTGCCTGCTGTAAGAGCGTCTGCTGAACGGTTGATTGAATCAGCCTCAGTAATTGTAACCTTAGCTGCGTTTGCACCTGCAAGCTGCTGGATTGTTCCGGCTGCTGTGCCGATTGCAGATGTTCCCATAGGAACGAAAGCATATCTTACAGCTGTAAGAGGATCAAGTGCCTTGCCGCCGTCGGCAACGATTTCCTTAATCTCTGTCTTGCTGAAATCGATTGTCTGAGCAATGGGGCTCTTGATGAAAATATCAAAAGCAACAATGCCTGCTTCGTCAGCTGCGTCATAAGCCTCAACAACCTTATCGATTGTTGTTGCGCCGTCAGCTTCAACACTTGCTCTGTAGAAATTAGGATAACCAAAATCACCGAAAGCTGTGAAGCTGCTGGATGCGGGAATAATATACTCGGGAAGCATATTTCTGTTTCCTGAATAAGCATCAAGAGCTGCGTCAGCTACTGTATCATCGGTGTTGAAAAGATTATCCAGTGTGAGCATCTGTCTCCAGCTGGGGTCAGTTGCATTTGCGGAGATCTGGATACCTTCTGAAGAATAGAGCTTGATATCCATTTCTTCGATAGTTGCCTTATCGCCCATTATGAACCATGCAAACGTTGAACTTGTAAGAACGATTGCAGAAATAAGAAGCATAATGATAGACGTTATAAAGGCACGTTTCTTATTCTTTCTGTTCATGTCTTCATCTCCATTGTTTTTTGTTGCGCCTTTCGGCACGGTTTATACTTATGTCTAAGCCACGCTTAAACTTAAGCGAAAATAATTTCGGAAATACTCAGTATTTCCCTGCCGTTTCCGGCTGACCTTTGCGTTTTTCAACTGTAAAGGTCAATCAAAAGCACTCGCCTGAATGCTCTTAAATCACCCTTACAGTTATCTGAGGAAAAGGGGCGACGTCTCCGATAATGCCGCCCCTGAAAGCGACGAGGTTTTTATCAGTGCAGAGCAACTACACAGATAAAATTAAGTTTTAAGAATCAACTATAATTTTTTTGTTCAGATACATAACCCCGAGGGATTAGTCGATTGTGAACTTAAGAGCTGCTGTAAGAGCTGCGCCCGCAACAGAGTTACGGCAGTCAATGTCATTACCTTCAACCCAGATGTAAACTCTCATCTTTGTTACACCGGCTTTAAGTTCAAATGACTTTGCTGATGCTGCGGCGGTGTTATTAAGTTTAATACAACCAAGAGTCTGGTTATTAGCATTTGTAAGAACAAAATCACTGTTTACAGTACCAGCTGCGCCTGTACCGGTAACATACTTTGTTTCAACAGCGCCTGTCGATTGACCCTCTACTGTAAGAGCGTCTGCTGAACGGTTAATTGCATCAGGCTCATAAACAACAATTGCTTTCTTTTCTGTATCTGTTGTTTTCTTAAGACCGATAGCATCAGACGCTGTTGTACTGGTTGTGTTACCTAAAGGCTGGAAAGCGACTCTGAGGGCTGTAAGAATATCGGAAGAGCTGTTATCTGTGAATTCAGATGTTCCGAAATAAACCGTTGTGTCATTGGCAACCTTAAAGAAAAGATCAAATGCTACAAGGCCGGCATTATCATCATTACCGGCTGTCTGGTTTACTGCTGTAATTGTTGCCTGTTTCCTATCGTTAAGAACAGCCTTGTAGAAATTTGCTGCACCTGTTGTTGAGTTGAACTGCTGAAATGCACATGAAACAGGAATAAGATTCAAGGGCATAAGGTTTACGTTGCCTTCATATGCCTTATAACGGCTTGTTGAGTCTTCGTTGAAAATCTCATCGATTGTGAGATTTGCGGTCCAAGCTGAAGCATTTGCTGAAATCTGGATACCTTCAGGTGAAGAAACGGTAAGATCCATAGACTCAACTTTTGCTTCTTTGCTCATTGAGAACCATGCAAACGTGGATGATGTAAGAACGATAGCTGAAACGATAAGCATAGCGATCGCTGATACAAAAGCGCGTTTTTTGATTGTCTTTTTCATATCTTTACCTCCATAAAGATTTCGTATGCCTTGGCGACCGTTAACGCGTCGCCAAACGCATCGTTGATTTATATCCTGTGTGTTAAAAATAAGTTTCGGACTTAAAGAAAAGTACTTATGCCGGACTCAATAAAGGTTGCTCCTTTTACCTCGTCCTGACTTCCCCGTCGCTATTTATCAAGCGGCTCAATGACATTTAAATCCATTGAGAGCTTGACCTCTCCTTCAAGAATATCGTTAACACACTCGGGATCTTCTCCTTCAAACCAGATGACAACAGTAATCTTCTGTATGTCGCCTGCTTTGAAATCGTCGTCAGTTACCGTCGCTACAAGGCGGTTGCTGACAAAGTTCTTATCTGCGTAAATCTCCAGAACATTGTTGGTGCCCAGTCTGGGTTTACCGTAAGTGATTCTTTTGCCGTCTTTGATAATCATGATTCTGAGAGCTTCGTCAGCACCCTCGGTTACGCTGTCCATATTAAGCTTGGCAACGTAGCCCGCGTCATCCTTACCGGTATTTTTTACGTAGAAAGAATAGGTATAATAGTACATTCCGTCAGACAGGACGTTGTATGAACCGTCATGCTGATCAATGTCTTCGGGGATAAGCGGTTTTGTTCCCTCACGCATCTCCTCGTATTTACTGCCTTCAAGGATTCTCTGAGGATTTGTGAAATCTTTTGTTTCACTCAGAGCAACGCCGGCATCAAACAGTTCAGAGCTGGCAGTTACGGTGAAGTTACCGCTCTTTATGTATGTTGTGCAGGCAAATAATCCGAAAAGGAAAAGTAACAATATAATAAGTATAATGGTAAGCACTCTGATAAGTGCCTCACGCTTGTTGACCTTTTTGGAATTCGTTTTAACGGAATACTTTTCCATCTGGTCATTGTTTTCGCCGGGATTAAGCTGAGATGCCTGATCTTCTGCGTCTTTGTTTTTCTTTTTGGCCAATGCAACCCGCTCCCTTCATTAAACTATTGATTTCTCTGAAATCGGCTTGCCGTAAAACGGACCCTTGAGCTGGTCAACACCGAGTTTCTTGAGCATTTCCGCTTTTTCGGCTGTATCGATTCCGTCAACTCTTGTTTCTACTTCAATCTTCTTGCAGAAATCTATGAGACCCTGAATCATGTTCTGTGTTCTTTCGCTTTCCATTATATCTTCTATAAGTGAAGCGTGTATTCCGACGTAATCCACATCGTAATGACTCAGATTGCTCAGTGATGTATATTCAAGACCTAAATCGTCAATAGATATTTTAAAGCCCAGCTCGCGAAGCTCTTTAAAGTTTGCAAGTATCTGATCCTTTGTCGCTTCAAGAATACTCTGGTTAATGTTAAAGCAGAATCTGTCAGGCTTTACAGAATACTTATTGAGAATTTTCATAACAGACGGTACGAAATTCTTCTTTGCAATGTGCTTGACCGAAATCCATACGATGCAGCTGTTAATATCGGCTTCTCTTGCTTCACAGCGTTTGATGGCCTCGCAGCACTCTTCGATTGCCCATAAGCCCAGCTGGCAGATCTGATTTGATTTTTCGGCAACGGGAATAAACTGATCCTGAAGCATAACGCCCATAACCTTATCGTTTATTCTCATTGATATCTCATAATCAATCGCCATGTTGAGGTGGATATCAAACACCGGCTGGTACTCAAGCTCAATAGTTCTGAGTCTTCCTGTACCGGTTTGTTTTTTCTGTTCCATAAGCAACCCTCTCTGTCAGTGGATTTGGTCTGTTACTCAAGTTGTGCACAATGTTTATAACTGTGCAAAATTATTGTATGATGGATATAGGCGCACCTATACCTATAGAGACTATTAGACTTATACTTTAATTTATCACAAGTCAAGCCCTGTTGTCAATAGTTAAATAAACATTTTTTTAATTTTTGTATTTTTATTTTCAAAAAAATCCCGAAAATTTCTTCGCAAAATTTTTTGTTTTATTGACTAAAAAAATAAAAAAATATATAATGAATCCGGTGAAGAAAATGAAACAGATTTTCATGTATTTAAAACAGTATAAAAAAGAAAGTTTTTTCGCTCCGTTTTTTAAAATGTTTGAGGCTTGTCTTGAGCTGATTGTTCCGCTGATTGTTACAAGAATAATTGACATCGGTATCGGCGGAAACGATAAATCATACATTTATAAAATGGGGCTTGTGCTTTTGTCTCTCGGCATTGCCGGCCTCGCAAGCTCGGTCACCGCTCAGTATTTTGCGGCAAAAGCCGCGATAGGCTGCGGTACCGATATGCGAAACGCTTTGTTTTCTCATATCAACAGATTTTCTTTTTCCGACATTGACTCCGTCGGAACGTCAGCTCTCATTACAAGACTTACAAATGACATCAATCAGGTTCAGACGGGAATCAATATGGTTCTGCGTCTTTTCCTGCGTTCCCCGTTTATTGTTTTCGGTTCAATGATAATGGCGTTCACTATTGATGTTAAAACTGCGCTCGTTTTTACCGTTGTAATTCCGCTGCTTTTCGCGGTAGTTTTCGGCGTGATGTTTTTAAGCATTCCCGTATTTAAAAAGATTCAGAATTCTCTCGACGGAATCACCCGCATTACAAGAGAAAATCTTTCGGGTGTCAGAGTAATAAGAGCGTTCAACCGTCAGGAAAAAGAAATTGAAGATTTTGATAACGCTTCTGACCTGCTTACAAAACTTCAGAATTTTGTAGGCAGAATTTCGGCTCTTCTCAATCCCCTGACTTACGTTATTCTGAATATCGGAATAATCGCAGTTCTCAGCAGAGGCGCCGGCAGAGTTTATTCGGGTGAACTCACTCAGGGCGCTGTCGTCGCTCTTGTGAATTACATGTCTCAGATTCTTGTTGAGCTCGTAAAGCTTTCCAATCTTATTGTTACTATGAATAAGGCGGCTGCGTGTTCAAAAAGAATCGAAGAAGTTTTCGGCATAAGCCCGCAGACTGAATATCCCGAAGCAGATACAGAAATAAATAAAAACGCAGCGGCAGTTGAGTTCAGAAATGTTTCATTCTGCTACAGCGGTTCCCGTGAACCGTCCGCAGAGAATATTTCTTTCAGTGTTCCGTGCGGTTCAACTGTAGGAATCATCGGCGCAACAGGCTCGGGAAAATCAACTGTTATAAATCTTATCCCGAGGTTCTATGACTGCACAAACGGCGAGGTTCTGCTTTTCGGCAATAACATTAAAAAGTATTCAAAGCGTCAGCTTAATGAGCTTATCGCTGTTGTTCCTCAGAAATCCGTTCTCTTCAGCGGAAGCATAAGAGACAATATGCGTATAGCAAACGAAAACGCGTCAGATGATGAAATAATAAAAGCGTTAAACATTGCTCAGGCAGAAGAAATAATAAATTCCAAGGAAGGCGGCCTTGACTATATTATTGAGCAGGACGGAAAAAATCTTTCGGGCGGTCAGAAGCAGCGGCTCGCAATAGCAAGAGCACTTGTAAAAAATTCTCCCGTTCTGATTCTTGATGACAGCATGTCCGCTCTCGACTTTGCGACCGACGCAAAGCTCAGAGCCGCTCTTAATAATCTTAAAGGCACAACTGTATTCATTGTTTCCCAGAGAGTCTCCACCGTCAGAAACGCTGACAGAATTCTTGTTATGGAAGACGGCAGACTTGCGGGTATCGGAACACACGATGAGCTTGTTAAAGACTGTGATGAATACAGAGAAATCTGCCTGTCCCAGCTTTCTGAAAAGGAGGTTGGAATCAAATGAAAAACACTGCAGCTTTGAAGCGTATTTTGCTGTATATAAAAAGGTATACGGTTCCCGTCATTCTTTCGCTGATTTTTTCGGCGGCAAGCGTGGCGTTTATGCTGTATGCGCCTATACTCTCAGGCCTTGCAATCGACACCGTAATCGGAAAAGACAATGTTGATTTTGACATGCTTTTCAATTACCTTCTGCAGTTCGGAATTGTTACTGCAGCCTATGCTCTTGCGCAGTGGCTTATGAACGTATGCAACAACTTTGTAACCTACCGCGTTGTAAAAGATGTGCGCACAACAGCGTTCAGAAAGCTTCAGCGGCTTGACGTTGCATTTGCGGATTCAACCGCTCACGGTGACATAGTCAGCAGAATTGTCAACGATACCGATCAGTTCTCTGACGGACTTCTCATAGGCTTCACTCAATTCTTTACAAGCATTCTGACAATTATCGGAACGCTTTGCTTAATGCTGAGGGCAAATATAAAAGTAGCGCTTGCCGTTATATGCGTTACTCCGCTGAGCCTTTTCGCCGCGTCATTTATTGCAAAAAAGACATACGATATGTTCAAAAAGCAATCTGAAACACGAGGAGAACTGACCTCGCTTGTAAACGAAATGGCAGGCAATCAGAAAACCGTCAAAGCCTTCGGTTATGAAAACAGAGCAGTCAAACGATTTGAAGAAATCAATTCACACCTCGGCAAATACAGCCTTAAAGCAACTTTCTTTTCATCTCTTGTTAATCCCACTACAAGATTTGTCAACAGTATGGTTTACGCCTGCGTTGCGATTTTCGGCGGAATCGCAGTTATCAACGGCGACTCGGAAAACGGTCTGACCGTCGGCTCGCTTGTATGTCTTCTCAGCTATGCTACTCAATACACAAAACCGTTTAATGAAATATCGGGAGTTATCACCGAGCTTCAGGGTGCACTTGCCTGTGCTTCAAGAGTCTTTGAAATAATTGATAAGGACGAACAGGTTTCAGATAAATATTCGCCCGATCTTGACACGGCTGACGGAAGAGTTGACATTGAAAATGTATGCTTTTCATACGATAAGAACAAAGAACTTATTAAAAATCTCAATCTCAGCGTCAGCAATGCTCAGCGTGTTGCAATCGTCGGCCCCACAGGCTGCGGCAAAAGTACCGTCATCAATCTTCTTATGCGCTTTTATGACACCGACAGCGGCTGCATTAAGGTCAGCGGTGAGGATATAAAACATATCACAAGAAAATCGCTCCGCAGAAATTACGGCATGGTGCTTCAGGAAACATGGCTGAAAACAGGCACCGTAAAAGAAAACATTGCCTACGGCAGACCCGACGCGTCAGACGGGGAAATAATCGCCGCCGCTAAGCTGACCCACGCCCACAGCTTTATTAAAAGACTTCCCGACGGGTACAACACCGTTATCGGCGAAGAAGCCGGAAATCTTTCTCAGGGGCAGAAACAGCTCCTGTGCATCACAAGAGTCATGCTCTCTCTGCCTCCGATGCTCATTCTTGATGAAGCCACATCGTCAATAGATACACGAACTGAGCAGAGAATTCAGAAGACCTTTGCAAAAATGATGGAGGGCAGAACAAGCTTCATTGTTGCCCACAGACTTTCAACAATAAAAGAAGCTGATATTATACTCGTTATGCGTGACGGCAGAATCATTGAGCAGGGCACCCATTCTTCTCTGCTTGAGAAAAACGGATTTTATACAGAGCTTTATAACAGTCAGTTTTCTCAGATGTAAAAATAAACTTGCAAAAATTTTTATTTTGATTTATAATAAATGTATTAACTAACAGGAGGGTTCTTAATGAGTCAAAAAGAAAACAACGAATTCGTTAATATTGAAACTAAAACCATTGAGGAAGCAAAGGAAGCTCCGGCGTCCGATACAAAACCCGCAATAGTTAAATGTGCGGCGCTTGTTCTCGGCGCAGCCCTGCTTATATATTCTTTTTCTTCCTGCCTCGGTAAAATATCAGAATCAAACCAGAAAATTGCCGAAAGTCTCTCAGCTCCCGCATCATCAGAAGCAGCAGACGGCGGAATTGACGACTCAATCTTTTCTGATACATCCTCAGACTCAGGCGAATTCCAGGACGCAGCTGCAGATGTAAGCTCAGATGACATCGGAGACTCGTCTTCATCATCTGACACCGGCTCCTCATCTTCAGACACATCCGGCAGTTCTTCCTCATCAGCGGCGAAACCGTCTTCATCAGATAAAAAAGACACAGCCAGCAAAAAGCCTGTAACCAAGGAAGAGGTTATCAGCTACTACAACACCGTAATCAACAAGGTTAAACCCAATGCAAAGTCAATAACTCAGACTAAAGAAAACAACTATCAGGCAGGCGGTATCGACCTCGGCGCTCTCGGTGCTTTTGAATCTATTGTAAACAAGCTCATCACCTCAAACATGGGTGAAAATAAAGAAAAGACAGGTCTTACAGCAACATCAACCGCTGATAAAAACAAGATTTTCCCTGTTGAGAACGAAACCTGGGCAAGTAAGCTCACAGCTGCTGACGTTAAAGAAGCAAAATGCTCTGAAAGCGGCGGAATCTACACTATCGGAATTAAAATTCTTGACGACGAGCTGAGCGCAACTACAAACCACGGCGCAAGCCACAACGGCAAAGCTGTTTCAATAGTTCAGACTCAGTCCATATACGATAACGCGGGCGCGGCATCATCGCTCCTCAAGGGTCTTAAAATCGGCTATAAGAACGGCACAATAGTTGCCAAGGTTGACGCTAAAACTGGCAACGTTCTTTCAGTTACTTATGACTTCACATGGATTCTTCATGTTGACGTATTCGGAGGAATAAACGCTCCCTTCGGAATCACACAGGCATTTGAAATTAAATGGTAATTTAAAAGGTAAAGCCGCACAGACAGTCGGTATCGCCTTAAACTAAGAGAGGTTTTTATAATGAAAAAAGAAGTATTGGTTGAAACATCAGCAAGACACGTTCATGTTACACAGGCTGACCTTGAAACACTTTTCGGCGCAGGCTATGAGCTTACAAAGAAAAAGGATTTATCCCAGCCCGGTCAGTTCGCGTGTGAAGAAAGAGTTCAGGTTATCGGCTCCAAGGGTTCTTTCCCGAAGGTTTCAATTTTAGGACCTGTTCGTCCCGAGACTCAGGTTGAGCTTTCCGCAAGTGACGCACGTTCAATCGGCGTTGTTGCTCCCTGCCGTGAATCAGGCGACCTTGAAGGCAGCGGTTCATGCAAAATCGTAGGCCCCGCAGGCGAAATCGAAATAGAAAAAGGCGTTATCGTTGCAAAGCGCCACGTTCACGCAACTCCCGAGGACGCTGAGAAATACGGCCTTAAGGATAAGCAGATTGTAAGCGTTAAGGTTGAAACAGACGGCAGAAGCCTTATTTTCGGCGACGTTATCGTAAGAGTAAGCCCCAAGTACGCTCTTGCAATGCATATTGATACAGACGAATCAAATGCCGCATTTGCAGCTCCCGGCCTAATGGGCGAAATCATCGCTGACTGATAAATATCAATAAAGCAGAAGGATTCTGAATGTAATGTTCGGAATCCTTTTTTATTTATGCTTTAAGACATAAAAAAACCGACTTCGAAAGAAGTCGGCTTCTTTATTATTAAATATATTATGCTTCGTTATCGCTGTCAACGTCAGCGCCTTCGCTCTTTGCTTTTTCCATATTCGCACGGAGTGAACGCATACGCTCAAGGTCGCTGTACATCTTTTTACGTGTATTGGCATCAATATTGTAGAAGAACATGGGAATGAAGCAGAAAGCGTCAAATATAAGCTTCGGACCGAATGCTGTAACAAACAGACGGAACTTTGTATCAAGAGTCTGAATCTGACCCTCGCCTACTTTGAAGCCTGCCCATGTTTCAAGAAGCCATGCATTGATAACTCTGAGGATAATATCCTTAACCTTTGTGAAGTAGCCCTTCATCATGTTAACTGTAGCTTCAACACGATAACCGTTCTGCCATTCGCAATAGTCAAGAACCTCGTAGTTGATTTCATCACCTATAACTCGGCTTGTAGCGTAGAAGCACATCTCTGTGCAGTTACCTACCATAAACGCAAGAGCCATGGGTACCTTCTTAAGATACAGACCTTTCTTCTTGCCGCCTATGCAGCCGACCGCAAGGAACAGAACCTCTCTGAAGAACGTTGAACCTCTGCAGAAGAACCACAGTGTCTTGGTTGAGAATTTTTCTCTGAACTTTGAAACAAAGCCGTAGCTCGCGTATGAAATGGGTGAACCGGGAATACCCGCGATTGTTGTGAGGGTATTGAAATGAAGAACGTCATTGTAATAAAGGTCGCCGCCCTGGCCGACGTTGATACCGTCAATAAGATCACTGAGGGTATAAACAAGGAGGGGTCTGTTTTTGAATACAGACAGGAAGCCCTTGATAGGATTGGGGGGCTTTTCGGACTGAGCAACACGCTCTTTACTGTTGATATACCAGAAAATTGTGGGAACCATGGAGATAATCCATACAATCCATTTACCTGTAACAAATGTCTTTGTCATCATCTTGGCATAAGCCTTTTCTGAAAGGGTATTGCCCGCGATGTCAAGGATAATGGATACTAACTGCTCGGGGAATTTTCTGAGCAGGTCGCCTACAAATTTTGAGCTTACCAGCAGCGACGTTCTTTCATTCGGGTTGGGGGTGAATACGTTGTCGATGTATCCGCCGCCGCCGAAGAACGCGTTAACGGTTTCATTAGCGAATTTATAAATCATGAAATATGTCAATCTGCGGCCTGCGTCAAGTCCCAGCTGATTGGCAAGAACAGGAAGCATGCAGATAAATATACCCATGATAATTGCGGGGAGTAAAGACAGATACTGGAAGGGTTTGAATTTACCCCAGCGGGTACGCATGTTATCGATAATAGCCGCTGATACAGGGTCATTAACGATATCGTAAATACCGAGTGCAACCTGAGCTTTTGCGTAAGCTGTGGGCTTAACACCGTACATTTTATAAAGCCAGAGTTCAGAGTCAACATCATACTTACCGAGTGTAGTCTGACCGAACGCCTTATACATTATGTATGAGACGCGTTCTTTGGTTGAACAGAAAAGGCGGTTCATATATGACTGGTTCTGTATCTGACGGTTAGCTTTATTATCATCAGCCATTTACACTCGCCTCCCTTTTCTTTCTTTCGGCTTCTTCTTCAGCTTTCCTGAGTTCTGCCTCTTTTTCCTCCTGCATCTTCTGCAGGCGGTCATACTGAATCACACGGATTTCTTCGGTAGTCATACCTTTTTTCTGCATTTCAAAGTACTCTTCAATGGGAATTCCGCCGACATAACACTGCTTGTGAGTAACCGGAATGCCTTTTTTGAATACCATAAAATCTATAACAACATTAACAATCTGAAGTAATAAATACAGATATCCGCCGATTCCGACTGTCGCGCTGACAGCGCCGCCGTCGGGCATTGCCAGAATAGCAATAATAGCACCGATTGTTGTAACAAGAATTATTCCGTCAAGCGCAAAATTTCTTGCTTTGCCTTTAGGTGAGCAGGCAAGTGTGAGAAGAATGAAATGAAGAACGGTAACCAGAAGAGAAAGGACAAATAATCCCATTCCGGCAAGCAGGAATGTTGTTGCCGTCTGATTCATCTTCAATGCGTCGCCTATTCCGCCGATTCCGTCGATATTATCTATAATATCAAGAAGACCGACGCCGCCCTCAATAGGCTTAAAAGGCTCGGTAATCTTACCGCTTATAAGCGGCAGGAATATGGGACCTATGGGAAGAATGGATGTGATAATCCTGACTATGGCAAGCTTGGTACCGACAAACGAAGCCTTCAGTCTGTCAATCTTCTTCTGAAAATGATAGTACTGAACCTCGGCAATATCAGCGTCCTGCATCATTCTCTCCTGCTCGTCATACAGAACCATGTTGACTCCGCAGTGAGGACATTTCTGACGCCAGTCGGTCATTTTCAAATGCTCGCCGCATTTTGGACAGTTAGCCATCTTCTACCTCCTTTTATTTTATTTTATTAATTATACCATAATTTAATTTATCTAATCAACATTTTATCAGATGGCATAGTATATGATTTTTATCTCTTTTATTTGTCTGTTTTGAACAAACGGCAGTAAAAAAGCCGGAATTTCTGCGTATTTTGCAGATTTCCGGCCGATTTTTATCTTTTTTTATTAATAACTGAGCATAAAACGCACATAGCCGTTCCGAGAACGGAAATTCCGAGCCACGAAAAAATCGTGCCGCCCCAGCCGTAAGCGTCTGAAAGAAGAGCGAATCCGTATGTTGAAGCGGCGCTGCCCACATATGTGGTGAAATTCAGCGTGCCCGACAGGGTTGACATATTGTCCTCATCCGCATAAATTGCGGGAAGCATGCATACAAGGATAAGATTTATTCCGTGCATACAGCCTACGCACAGAGCGCACAGAACTATCGTAAGTATAACGGACTTATCGTTGAACAGCGCCAGAAGTCCCGTGCTGACAACGCCGACAACAAACATCGTTCCGGCGCATTTAAACGGTTTCTTGCCCATTTTATTATAAATAATCGACGCCAGCTGAATGCTCACGAGAGAGAAAACAGGAACTATAACGCCACTGAGAATCGAGGCCTCGCTGCCGAGCTTAAACACCTCTGAAACATATGTGGGTACCCATGTTGTTACGCCGTCACGAAGCGAGCCCTGGAAGAGTATGGCAAGCATGGTGAAAACAAGCAGCGGAAGACTCATTGAAGCGGTAAGCTTTTTCTTTTTGACTCCGTTTTTTTTCATGTCCCTGCTTACGGGGTAATGAAGTCCTGTTTCTTTTTCGATTTTTGTTATCAGAATCCACCACACCGCTGACATAATAACCGCCGCGGATGAATTGACAAAGAAAACGCCCTTCCAGCTTGTGAGAGTTATTATCAGCGGAGCTATCAGATAAATAAGAATCGTCGCGCCTGTGCTGCCCCAGCTGACGGCAACGCAGCCTTTATCATAACGCTCGTTTGTCATGGCTGTTTTCATTATTTTAACCATCGGCGACCACATAAGCGACTGAGCAAAGCCGTTAACGCCCCACACTACACACATTGCCGCACCGTTCGGGCAGAACGGAATGGAAAAATTCATCAGCGCTGTCAGGATAAATCCGGCAAACATCAGCTTTTTCGGGTTGATTACATCACCTAATTTGCCGCTTATCAGCTGACCGACTCCGTATGTTATAAAGCCTACCGTGGTAACCGCTCCGGCTGTGGTTTTATCTATATCCCCCGCCGCAATAATGGCGGCTATTACGGCGGCGAAATTAACTCGTGTAAGGTAACTGACGAAGTACGCCGCGGAGCAAAGCGCCGTAAGCTTGTTTGAATTTTTATTGTTTAACTTCTGCATTTTTAAAACCTCTTACCTGTTGCATTTTAAAACCGAATTATTTTATCACAATATAAGTTAAAAGTCCATATTATTTATTGATTATCTTTTATTAATGTGATAAAATAATAAAAAAACAGTGGGAGGATTCGATATGGCACTTAAAGGCGATAAATATATCTGGAACGATAAAAAGAGAATTCTCGGAATTCCCATGACATTTACTCGATACGCTCTTTCAAAAGACAGACTTTTCCTTCAGACAGGCGCTCTTAATATCAAAGATGATGAAACACTTCTCTACAGAATCAGAGACATAAGCATGAGCCGCAGCTTCTGGCAGAGAATTTTTAAAGTAGGTACAATAAAGCTGACCTCGTCAGATAAATCCACACCTGAAATCATCCTTAAGAACGTGAAAAATCCTGAGAATGTCAAGGAAATGATTCACGATAACGTTGAAAAAATCAAAATCGAGCGCAGGGTTCGCATCGGTGAATATTCCACCGTCAGCCTTGATGACGACGATGATATTGATGATGACGATATCGACAACGATGACGACAGCAACTGATTGAAAATATTCAAAAAATTAAAGCAATCTTTCGGGCATTTCACAGCCCTGAGATTGCTTTATTTTTTATTTCATTTTGCTTTCAATTTTTGATATAAGAGCTCTTCCTGTTGCGTGAAGCAGACTGTACGCCGCTGGCATAAGCTCCTCGGGATAATGGCCGAACATATTATCCGCCTCAAATGTAAAATCGCCTTTATATTTTATATCTGCAAGAGCCTGGGTTATTTCCTCCCAGTCAAGATTACAGTAATACGGAGGAAGATGCTTATCCTCTTTATAATTATTATCGTGAACGTGAAGACAGCCGAGTCTGTCATGTCCGAGAGCTCTTATAAGCTCCGGCGCCGTTGTGCCAACAAGCCCAGCGTGGCCTATGTCGACACAGGCAGTGAAATATTCCGGGTCAAGCATATCCGCCATTTTGCAGAATTCATCGCCGAGACTGCATATATTCGGAACAATATATCCTCTGAGCTTATCTCTTCCGAACATATTCTCAACCGCGACTTTAACGCCGGATTCTCTGCATACAGGAACAAGTCTGTTATAAAATTCCGCGTTAAGCTCGAGATTCTCTTTACTTTCTTTTCCGTAATCCGTAGGATGAACAACAATATTCTTAACGCCTAAAATCCCTGCAATCTCAACAGAGCGGACGATTTTGGGAAATATTTTTTTACTGTACTCAGCATCATTCACCTTAAAGCTGGGGAAAGGTGCGTGAGCCTGATTGAAATGCACACCGTATCCGTCGGCGATTTTTTTGAGTTCAAGAACACGTTTCTCAAAATCAGGGCCGTTTAATACGCAGTCATCATCCTGCATATGGAACATAGAATAATCCAGAGCGTCAAAGCCCGCTTCGCATATCCAGCGGATTGCTTTTTCTTCACCGAAGCGTTTGCCCGCAACATCCGTCTGAGTTGATAAAACCATAAACATGCACCCCGATTTATTTAAACAATATAAACCTGCAAATGAGATGACCGATAAAATAAAGTCTGTGCTTAACCGCCCAGAACATATACCAGTCAAGACTTTTGCTTTTTATTTCTTTTATGTCAAACCGCTTCAGCGCCTTACGCATCATTTCAGAACGTGCGGCTTTTCTGAAAAGGAAATATTTGTTCCGGTTTCTGCTTGGATATAGTCTTCCTATAATACATATAAGAAAAACATTCAGAAGTACAAATCTGCCTGCGTCTTTATAATACTCCCTGCTTTTTTTCACACAGTATTTCTCATAGCTTTCATCTCTTATTCTGTCATAACAGGCAAAATGGTCAATAATCTTTTCGTCAAAAAATTCACCGATATTTTTGCTTATTCCGTCACGTCTGTCACGGTAAACATAGGGATAGTCATCCGCAAAAACTGTTTTTTCTGAAAGCAGAAACGCTTTTGAATTAAAAGCTGAATCTTCCGCAAAGCTCAGACCGTCAACGAATGACAGATTGTTTTTCTTTATGAAATCAGCTCTGTACACACTTCGCCACACAAATGTAAAAAGATGTGTCGAGCAGGCATTCTGAGCGAGCTCAGCCATTTTATTCTTATCCGCAGTTCCGATATAAGAAAGTTTTTCTTTTGTAATTTCCCCGCTCTTTTTTCTATACAGAACTCCGAATTTTATAATATCCGCATCTTCTTCAAAATACTTTGAGACAACTGCAAAAGCGTCATCTTTGAGATAATCATCACTGTCAACAAACCATATATAATCACCGTTTACATACGGCAAACCCGCGTTTCGTGCAGATGAAAGACCGCCGTTTTTCTTATGAACAACTCTGATTCTTGAATCCATAGCGGCATATTCATCGCAGATTTCAGGACATCTGTCCGGCGAACCGTCATCAACAAGAATAACCTCAAAATCCGCATACTGCTGATTGATAATCGAATCAATACATTCCCTCAGGTAATCCTCAACCTTATACACAGGAACAATAACGCTGATTTTGGGCATATTCTCACCTCTTTATAAAATCTTCGCAATAATCTGGCTGAGGTATTTCGGGTCATCGGCCTCACCGACTGTTCCGCGCATAGCCTCATAAACCAGCTTGTTTTTAACCGGCTGTTTGTTCACGGCTCCCGCGAGGAACCATTCATATTCCGTATCAATATTACCCATATCAATAGCCTGGTAACCGTCTTTCGCCATATCATAGGCCATAATTGTCGCCGAAGGACCGAGAGCAAGAATATAAAGAACATCTTTGCCGTGAGACTCTGTTTCTTTCAAAAGCTCGTCATACTTTGAAAAGCACTGTGTTGACGGGCCGAGAATTCTTCTTACGCTTTTTGCGCCGTCAAACAGATCATTACCCATTCCGAGACGGCTCTTCTCTCCCTCAACAATAATAACATCACGGTCTTCCCAGATTTTCTTAATAAGCTCAAAATATTCTTTACAGCCTGTTTTCTTATCCTTAAGATTCATATAATGCCTTGAAATAAAAGCGTTGCCGTAAACCGCTCCGTCTTTCAGCTCTCTGTACCAGTATTTTCTGTATCTCAGAAGATGATTTTTCCAGAATTTAATGTGCTCGCCCTCGAGAATCGAGAGCTGCTTATCATCAAAAACCGCAGGAAGACACACAAGAATATTTTTATCATCCGATCCGAGAACCTCCCGTAGCCTTCTCTGAATCTCTTCAGTGGCGGCCTGATATATTACATCCGTTCCGTATGCGACTCTTATCTCAGCGTCACCGTATCTCGCAACAGAACAGCCGTTTTCAAGAATATATTTTACTGTCTCCTCACTGGTCATTATATCGGGAGCTTTCTTAAAAGCGGTGTAGATTTTATCTTTAACAAAAAAGATTCCGTTGCTGACAGTTTTTTTTAATCTGAATAATAAATTCCAGAAAAATAAAAGTATTTTTTTCATTTTTATTATCCTTATTTAATCATTTCTGATGAAATTTTCGGCAGCATCATATTGCCGAAATTGCTTGTATTCCAGCCGATTGCTTTATGGTCGTTTTCCTCAGTCTCATCTACGATTTCAAACGAAAAGGCCTCAGGGATAATATCATAAATTGTACATATTCCTCTGTCTATTTTCCATAGTTCAAGTCCAGCGACATATTTATCCGGTGCGAGAATATTTTCATTGTGAATACATATATCAAATTCATGCTCTTCTCCCTTGCGAAATGATCCAAGAGGTTCTGAATTCGAAGCAGCCAATCCCGCATAAGACAAATCTCTTACAACAAATTTCAAAAACATATCACTGCAGTCATCATTTATTTTAATTTTAACTCTAAACTTAACTGACTCATAATATGCCCACTCAAATTTTCCCTTTTCGAGAAGCTGAACACCTGTTATCACAGCCATCTGGTTTCCTCTCGGTTTGTGGCCTTCGGTATTAATATATGTATCCTGCGTAACATCAGCAGATTCTGTGTAAATTTCAATGCCTCGCTCTATATCCCCGTCATAAATGACCTGTCCGTTTTTAAGAACAATTACTCTGTCACAAAGCTGACGGATTGTCTGCATCTGGTGGCTTACATACAGAATTGTTCTGCCGCTTTCCGCTATATTCATCATTCTTGTTATACATTTGCGCTGGAATTTTGTGTCGCCGACAGAAAGCACTTCATCAACGATTAAAATATCAGGTTCAAGATGTGAAGCAACCGCAAAGGCAAGGCGGACAAACATACCGCTTGAATATCTTTTTACCGGTGTATCTATAAACCTACCCACCTCTGAGAATGCAACTATATTGTCAAATTTGGCGTCAATTTCCTCTTTGGTCATTCCGAGAATAGCACCGTTAAGATAAATATTTTCTCTGCCTGTCAGCTCTCCGTTAAACCCCGTACCAACCTCAAGCATTGCGGAAACCTTGCCGAGGATCTCTATTCTTCCGTCAGTAGGCTCGGTGATTCTTGAAAGTATCTTAAGCAAAGTGGATTTTCCCGCACCGTTCTTACCGATAATTCCGACTTTTTCTCCCTGCCTGACCTGAAATGTTAATCCGTTAAGCGCCCAGAAGTCCTCCTTATCATATTTCTTGGTCGGATGAAGTATGTTTTTACCTATAAGCTTAAGTCTGCCGGTAAAAGAATCAGGCTTTTTCACATTATGTCTGATAACATACTTTTTCTTCACATTTTTCAAATCAATTACAACCGGTCTTTCATCCATTTAGAGCTCCTCCTTATACGATATCAACAAATGTTCTTTCGGTTTTTCTGAATGCCTTTACTCCTAAAGGAATAAGCACGGCAAGCCATACAAGAGTAACAGCAAATGCAAAACCGTTAAACTTCATATTCGGAATTATGCACCATTTAAATGTTTCCAGTACGCCGACCGCCGGATTAAGACAATACAGCTTGACCCACCATTTATCACCGAAATTCTGCTGAACGGAATAAGCAACAGGAGAAGCATACTGACCTAAAGAAATCAGGAAAGGAAGTGCCTGATTAAGATCACGCCATTTAACATTAAACGCAGAAAGGAACAATCCCGCAAAAAGGCCTAATGCAGCCGCCAGAATCATAACAAAGGGAACGAGGAAAATCCTTAATGACGGAACAAAGCCCTGAACAAAAAAGAATACTACAATAAGCACAATCAGAACAGCAAAAGAAATAAGCGTATCAATCAGAAATGCCAGTATTGACCCCAACGGGGAAAGAATTCTCGGGAAATACACCTTCCGCATAATAGAAGCATTGCTGATGAATGTGCCTGCTCCGCTGGAAAGAGACTTCGTAATCAATGTCCATGGGAGAATACCTGAATACACCATTATTGAATACGGTACTCCCGGTTCACTGGCAAGACCTGCAACATTTCCGAAAATGAAAGTCATAATAATCATATTTACTATGGGGCTGATAATTGCCCAGCCGAAGCCTACAAGAGTCTGCTTATATCTTACGGTAACGTCTCTTTTGGCAAAATTGAAAGCAAGCTCTCTGTATCTCCAGATATCCTTCCAATATTGAAAATTGTGTCCGTTAGGCTCGATTATTGTTTTCTGCATTTCACCTTTAGCCATTTTTACATCCCTTTCAATCATACTTACCTAAATTAAATTCAATTATTATTATATCATACAAATTCATACCACGTCAATACCCGACTGTTCCGTTATTATCAAAAAACCGTATTGAAAAATCCGTATTATATGATATTATATATACAGTTCCATTTAAGGAGGAATATTATGAAAAAGCTTATCTCTGTTATTCTGTGCGTATGCATGATTTTTTCCGTCAGCGCGGCCGCGTTCGCGGAAAGTCCGGCAGACCGCTATATCGAGGCAAACTCGGTTGAAGAAGCCGCTGAGGCTCTCGCAAAAGCAGGCAATCAGTATCCGCTCGTTATCTGCCCCGGAATAAACCATTCCCCCGTATATGTATGCGACGACAGCGGCGACTACATATGCGATAAGGACGGCAAACCGCTCAACGGCACAATTTTTATAACAAAGACAGATAAAATCGTTTCCTGCATACTTAAATATGTTGCGATTCCCCTTATACTTACGCTTATTACTCAGAAGGATATCGGTCTTTGCAAAGGCGTAAAAAAAGTCACGGAAGAGATTTTCTCATATCAGAAAACTTATGCTGACGGTTCTCATGACTATAATCTTCAGCTTAAGGATTTTCATTTCCCCCTTTCCAAATTTGATGAGCATTCCTTTGACGGAAACTATGACAAGGCGTGGTTCTACAGAATGCTTCCCATTCAGAGATATACCGAAATCGCCGGTGAAGATAATGTTTATCTTTACGCCTTCAATCTTTTCGGCAATGTTATGGACTCAGCCGACGGTCTCGACGAATTCATTCAATTCGTTAAAAAAGAAACCGGTTCGGACAAAGTCAATCTTCTCAACGTAAGTCTCGGCGGTTCGGTATTCACCGCTTATATGGACAGATACGTTGACAAGGGCGACATCAACGAAATCGTAAACGTGGTCGCAGTATTCTACGGCTCCAGCGTTTTCGGCGATTTCTTCGCAAGAGAATGGAATTTAGGCGACAAGAGCGTTTACAGCGACTCCTTCCCCTATATGATGAAACTTGAAGCCGGCAACGAAGCCTTAGGTTATCTTATCAATATAGCTATAAGAATTCTCCCCAAAGAGGAGCTCGGTGCCATAATTTCCTCGTTCTATGATGTCATGCTTGAGAATCTGATGATCAACACGTCCCAGTTCTGGGCAACGCTTCCCGTAAGCAGGTATAATGAGCTCGCTGACAGATATCTCTCCGATAGTGAACATAAGGAGCTTCGCAAGAGTACCGATGAGTTTTACCATGCTCAGCTCAACCTTGTTGATAACATTAAAAAGTTCAAGGCACAGGGCGGTGAGATTTCTTTCATCTGCGGCTACGGTCTTAAATTCGGTGATGAGCAGTATTCTTTCCTTTCTCTTGTAAACAGCTATGACAAGGTCAACAGCGACGGAATTATTGAAATCAGCTCAGCTTCTCTCGGCGCAACATATGTTCCTGCAGGTCAGGAATTCTCTTCGGAATATCTCAGCTCCGTCGAGAATGAAAAATATATCGCGCCTAATAAATCAATAGACGCGTCAACCTGCGCTTTCCCCGACAACGTATGGTTCTTTGAAAATCAGCATCACGAAATAGGCGGCAACGATGTTGCTCTCAGACTCGCCTCAGAGCTTTTCTGCTACGATGAAATCAAAGATGTAAATTCGATGCCCGATAAATATCCTCAGTTCAACGGAACGAGAAACACAAAATGGGTAAACAGAAGCTATATGCCCAAGGTTGAGAAGCTTGACAGAAGCCTTTACACAGAGGAACAGCTCGCGGCTCTTGACGCGGCGGTAGCTCAGACTCAGGAAATGATGAACAGAACAGTCATCGACTCTCAGAACGACAACGAGATTGTAAGAAGCTTCAAAAACACTCTCGCGGATATGGGGCTCGAAGCCTATGACAACGGCCCGAAGACCATTGAAATCGTAGGACTGTACCTTGCGAAATGGCTCAGCGATTTTGTTTATATTGTTGTAGGGCCAAACGGTTTTTCGGATATGTAACATTCGGGGCACGCTTCATAAGAAGTGTGCCTCTTGTTTAAAAAATACTTTTTCAATGCAAAGGAAGTTATGCAATGTCAGTCCCCTGTAAAAATTTAACAAAAGGGCCTCTGGGCAGGCAGATACTGTTTTTCAGTGTTCCGCTGATGATTTCCCACATTCTGCAGGTCCTTTTTAATATGTCTGACATTGCGGTGGTCGGGCATTTTTCAGGCGCGGCGGCTCTCGGCGCTGTCGGCTCAACCACAACGCTCGTCACTCTTTTTACGGATTTTCTCATAGGCGTCGGCAACGGCGTCAATGTTTTCACCGCCCGCTATTTCGGCGCGAACAATAAAAAAGATATAGAAGAAACCGTTCATTCCTCCGCTCTCATTTGCCTTTTTTCGGGACTTGCGATTGCGGCTGTCGGAATCAGCTTCTCACGCGTCTTTCTCGAATTGCTCAGAACGAAGCCCGACCTCATTGACGGAGCTGTGCTTTATCTGAGAATATACTTTGCAGGTATGCCTGCTCTCGCAATTTTTAATTTCGGCAGCGGAGTTCTCAACGCTGTGGGTGACACAAAAAGACCGCTTTACTATATGTCCGCCGCAGGGATAATAAACGTAATCTTAAATCTGATTTTTGTTATCGTTTTTAAAATGAGCGTTGCCGGCGTTGCGGCCGCGAGCGTTATCTCCCAGTACATCTCAGCGTTTTTAATAATACGCTGTCTTGTTAAAACAACAGACTGCTACAGACTTGACTTCAGACTGCTTAAGCTCACTAAGGATAAAACAAAGCTGATTCTTTCAGTCAGCATCCCCGCAGGAGTGCAGAACGCCATATTCCAGCTGGCGAATCTTTTTGTTCAGGGCGGCGTGAACTCATTCAGCACAGTTATCGTGGAGGGCAACTCCGCCGCGGCAAACGCCGACGCTTTTGTCTATAACGTGATGGGTTCGTTTTATGTTGCCTGCTCAAGCTTCATGAGTCAGAATTACGGAGCGGGTAAAAAAGACAGAATAATCAAAAGCTATTACATAAGTCTCGCCTATTCCTTCGGCTCTGCCGCACTGCTGGGTGTCATTCTTGTAATTTTCGGCAGCGGATTTTTATCTCTGTTCACATCCGACCCTGAGGTAATCGCCGCAGGCCTGACCCGTCTGAGAATCATGGGTCTTTCCTACTGCATCTCAGCTTTTATGGACTGCACCATAGCCGCCTCACGGGGACTCGGCAAAAGCATGGTGCCGACTATAATAGTATTTTTAGGCTCGTGCGTTTTCAGAATAATCTGGGTATACACCGTTTTCGCTCATTTCGGCACAATTTTTTCGCTGTATCTCCTCTACGCTTTCTCGTGGGGAATAACCGCCGCCGCAGAAATCATATATTTTGCGGTGTATTATAAAAAATCAGTACAGCTTCCGGCAGAATAAAGTGCGGCATTTTCCTGTTGGCAATTTAGTTTTACAGTTTTGAAATTTGTGCAGTCTATAAATTCTCTCCCTCAGTCTCGCTAAACGCTCGACAGCTCCCTCGTCAGAGGGAGCCGAAAAAGCCTCACCTTGACAGGGGAGGTGTCGCGGCAAACCGCGACGGAGGGGTAGACTGCAAATAATAAAACTTTACAAAAAAATCGGAGCACAAACCGTGCTCCGATATTTTTATTATTCCACCGCCGCGTGCTCAACTCTGCCGCCGAGAGCGTCGCCCATAAATATTCTCGCCTGCTTTTCAAAGAATTCCGCATTGTCGCTGACGAAATATTTCCTTTCGCTGCCGACTGATTCTTTGAGAAGCTTTTTTTCTGAAAGCTCAGCTTTAAGCGTTGCCGCCGCCGCTACAGACGAGCTGATAATATTCACGCCGTCGCCCATAATATCCTTGATAATATCATATAACAGCGGATAATGGGTACAGCCGAGAACGAGCGTATCAATTCCCTGCTCCTTAAGCGGAGCAAGATATTCAAGCAGAACCTTCTCTATAACCTTGTCGCCCTTTCTGAATCTGCCCTCCTCAACAAGAGGCACGAGCAGCGGACAGGCAAGGCTGATTACTTCGGCTTTTTCGTTATATTTATGTATATTCTTTTCATACGCGCCGCTGCCGACTGTCGCGTTTGTTGCGATAACACCTATCCTGCTGTTTGACGTCATTGACGCCGCCATCTTTGACGCAGGCTCAACCACGCCGAAAACAGGAATCTGCGAATACTTTTTCTCTACGGTTTCTCTCGCGATTGAATCAGCAGTGTTGCAGGCGATAACAATAGCCTTTATGCTGAATGTATTGAGAAATTTAACATCATTGAGCACATACTGGGTTATCTGCTCCCTTGAGCGCGTACCGTAGGGAACGTGAGCGGTATCGCCGAAATATATAATATTTTCATCCGGCATGGATTCGACAATACTTTTGACAACCGTAAGGCCGCCTATCCCCGAATCAAAAACACCGATATATTTTTCGTTATCTGTCATAATAACCTCAAAGCGAATTTACAATTTTTTTGAAATGTTCTCCTCTTTCTTCAAAGCAGGAATACTGGTCAAATGAGCTTGTTGTGGGTGAAAGAAGCACAACATCTCCGCTCTGTGCAATCTTGTTTGCCTCGGCAACAGCCTCGTCAAGATTGCCGACAACGATTCCGCCATCACCGACCAGGTCTCTGACAAGACGCGGGCCGCAAGCGCCGAAGCCGATAACCTTTTTAACACAGCCGAGATGTTTTTTCATCTCATCCATGGAAAGGCCTTTTTCAAAACCGCCGACAAGAAGAATTACGCCCTTCGGGAACGCTTTAAGCGCGATAATTGTAGCGTCGGTATTTGTTCCCTTTGAATCATTGTAATATTTTATGCCGTCAATCTCACGGACAAACTCGATTCTGTGCTCAACGCCCGTGAACGACGAAACAGCGTCGCAGATAATCTCGTCTGAAATACCTGCCGCTTTCGCGAGGCTTACGGCAATCATGACATTCTGAAGATTGTGCTTACCTACAAGTCTGATTCTGTCAAGAGGCAGAACCTTTTCGCCGCCGACCCACATATAACCGTCTTTAATGAAATTATCTGTATCGTCTCTGTCAAGGCTGAATGACTGAACAGCGCACTTTACGGGGTACTTCTCTGTATATTCTTTTACGAGCTCGTCGTCGCTGTTTAAGATAAACACATCGCTGCCTGCCATATTGCGGTAAACCTCAGTCTTTGACTTATAATAAGCGTCAAGACTTCCCATGAAATCCACATGGTCGGGTGTGAGATTTATTATAACAGCCGCCTCGGGTCTGAATCTGTCGATATTAACAAGCTGGAAGTTGGAAATTTCAAGAGCGATATAATGCCCCTCTTCCTCCATAAGTCCGTTTTCCATAACAATTTCGCAAAGAGGAATTCCGATATTTCCGCAAAGGTGCGACTTGCCGGGGAACGCTCTTTTGAGAATTTCATAAACAAGAGTCGTAGTGGTTGTCTTGCCGTTTGTGCCTGTTATGGCGATATAATGCTGAGGCTTTGAGACAATGTACGCAAGCTCGATTTCAGTGATAACGGGGATATTTCTTTCGGCCAGTCTCTGCATCATGGGACTTCTGAAGGGTACGCCGGGATTTTTGACAACAAGGTCAAAATCTCTTTCAAATACCTCCATGCTCTGGTCGGTGATTTCAACACCGTATTCATTAAGAAAATCTATTTCTTTAATATCCTCTTTTTTCTTGCTTTCGGAAAGGGTAACCTCCGCACCCAATTTTTTAAGCACCTTGATTGCCGCCATACCGCTTCGCGCCAGTCCTACAACAAGAACCTTTTTACCTGTAAAATCCATATATAAACGCCTCCGAATAAGGTGAAAATCCATACATAATTTATTATATTAAAAATATGCTCAAAAGTCAATCAGCGAAGCGGACAAATTCAACCGATTTTATGCAATAACAAAAGCCCTGCCAAAATGACAGGGCTTAAATGTTATTATTTAATAATTATTCTTTCTCGTTCTTCTTATTGTAGAAGAATGCGCCGATAATCATGAATACTGCAAATACGATAAGATAGAAGAGAACGGGGCATGAGAATCCGCCTTCTTCTTTTGCTGCCATGAACGGTGTGTAGCCGTGTGAATAGAGAGCTGCAAATACCATGAATATGCAGGAGAGAAGAGCAAGAACGGGCATAATCTTGTTTTTGAATATTCCTTTGTCCTTATTCTTAAAGATGTAAGAAATGAACATGGGAATATAGAAAGCATAGATTGTGATGATGGGAAGCTCTGATGAGTCAAAGCTGAATACGCCGAGGAAGTTCTTGCTGTAAAGGTTTGCAATGAAGAAATAGAGGAGCCATGCAGAGCATATTGCTACGCCGAAAATTGAGCTGTTTGTGGGCATATTTGTTGCCTTGCTGACCTCTGAATATGTTTCGGGCTTGGGTCCCTGTCCGCGTGCTGCAACAGCGTAAAGAGCACGAACTTCACCGAGCATAAGGCCGTTGAGAGTACCAAGGCAGGAAATAGCGATACATACGTTAACAAGAGTTCCGCCGATATTACCGAACAGCTTGGGGAACGCAACTGTTGCGCCCTCATCCTGAAGTGTCTTAACACTTACAGCGCCTGAAATACCGATATAGTAGAGAATGTAGATAACAATGATGATTGCGCAGCCAAGGATAAGAGCTCTGGGAAGATTCTTCTTTGAGTCTTTAAGCTCAGCGTTGATTGATGTTGCAAGAATCCAGCCTTCATATGCGAATGCAACTGCAACAACTGATGCGAGAAGAGCGTTAGGTGTGCCGCCTACTGATTTTGCTGCAGCGCCCATTGTCTGGAAAGCTGCTTCTGTGTTGCCGTTTTTAAGACCAACGATAATGCCGACAACAGCAGTAAGGATAAGGGGAATCATCTTGATTACGGTCATGCTGACCTGTAATTTACCTGCAAGCTTGGGAGCAAGAGCATTGATAGCGTAGCTTGCTACAAGATAGAAGCCTGCAAGAGCAAGGCACATATCACTTGCGATTGTTTCGTCGAATGATATAACGCCGCTGGGAACAAAGATTGCAAGAGTGTATCTTGCTGAAACCCATGCAAGAGCACTTGTCATACCGGGGATATAAACTGTTGCCATGAACCAGCCGATATAATATGCGTACTTTTTGCCGCACATTGCTTCAGCATAGTCAACAAGTCCGTTAACCTTTTCGTAACGGGTTGCGAAGTTGGCGAAGTTGTAACCGCAGATAAGCATTACGATACCGCCGATTACCCATGCAAGGATACCGAGAGGCATATCGCCCTGTGTGTTGTTAAGAACGTTCTGTGCCTTGAAGAATACGCCTGAACCGATAACAATACCGACAACCATGCCGATAGCGGTAAACAGGCCGTATTTTTTCTCAAGTTTGTTTTCCAAGAAAAATCACTCCTATACTAAATTTTTTAGGATATCAGTAATAGCATTTTAACACCATTTTTTTGCAAATACAAGATATTTTTTACAATTTATTCTGTTTTTCTACACATAATTTTAACATTTATACATTTTCTTACAGTTTTAATCTATAAATATTCGATTTAAAACTTTTTAATTACAAAAGAAAAAAGCAGCCCTGCGCATGCTGTCTGCGCAGAGCTGCCTGCTAAATATCTGATTTATTTTACTTCTGTAACGGGAACTATAGCGCCCTCATTCTTTTCAACTGAAATTGTAACTGTGTCGTTAACATTATAGGTAACAACCTTTTCAAAATCAGCCGCTTTGATTGAGTAGTAGCTTGCCGAAGAATCAAGTCTGATGTAATAAACGCTGTTGCCGTTAATTACAGCTGTTCTGATTTCAGTGATTTTGCCTGTTACGTCAACTGTTGCGGGCTGTGCGGGATTCTCGCCTTCGCCGTCTGTAGACTCAGTGATGTTTTCTGTGGAAACCTCAACAGCGATATTGTTTTTCTTAAGCTCTGTAGCGTAGTTGTCAATACAATCCTTAAGAGATGTGCCGTATGCGCCGATAGAGTACTGACCTACGTTAATCATAGCGTACATTTTAACAAGGTTGCTGGAGTCCTTCAAAGGCATGAAGTATGTGGGAACACCGTCGATGTTAAGAAGGAGCGGGAAGCTTGCCTTGTATTCATACTGCTGAACAAGACCTTCGGCTGATGTCTGAGCTGATGCTTCCTTAGCGCCGGAGATTGTGTAGTATGTGGCTTCCTTTGTTCTCATGTTGATAAGTGTGAAGCCTGTAAGAGATTCGTCGTTTGTAAGAGATGTAACGCCTGTGTAAAGGTAAACGTCATCGTTCATGGCAAGGTAGCTGTAGCCCTCTGTAGTACAGTAAGTGCCTTTCTGACCGAGAATTGAGTTCCAGAATCCTCCGCGGTATGAGCCGTAGTAATCGTACTGCTCAACAAGAAGGTCTGCGGAATAAACTCTGTCAATCCACTCGAGAGATTCGTCATTGCGTACCTGCTCCATTGTGTATTCTGTGCATTCGCCTGTAACTGCGTCACAGATAATAACACCGATAACATCCGTGCCGCCGAAAAGTCCGATTGTCTTGTCAAGTCTTGCGGTAATCCAGTAAGGCTTGTCATTATCGTCAATTTCGAACTGAGGCTTATCAAGAAGATATGTGGGATATGCAAAACGAACCTGACGCTTTACATTGTGTGCAAAATGGTCAGCTGTGGAGTACTGAATACCGCCTTCAACAGTAACAAGGTCTGATTTCTGAGATATTGTGTCAATCTTTATGAACGCGGGGATTCTTGTGCTTCTGTTGGTGAGCCATTTAATGATATTTGAATACTGGAGTGTGGCAAGTCTTACAGGCTTGTTTTTGTAGTTTATCTGATTATATGAAGGCTCAACCGTGAACTGTGATACGTAACCCATTTCAGAAAGGTCACTCAATGCTCTCTCTGCAAGAACCTGAGTTGTATCAGAGTCAATTCTGGGAACAGTATTAAAGTCATCGTCAGAGGGGTTGGAAACCTCCTGGGCAAAATTACCTGCCTTTACGTCAATAATCTGACTGTAGCTTTTTGCTCTGAAGAATACAGATGAAACAATAAAGCCGACAGCTACAACAAGTACAAGAGCGCCGATAATTATTGTCGGTATGCGATTGCTCTTTTTGGCATAGGGAGCGTAGTCGGGAGTTCTGAGTGCACCTGTCATAACATAATTTATAAGGCAGAAGCACAAAAGAGCCGCGCCGATATAAATATACATTTCAATGCTCTTGAAATTCATTGCGGGAAGATAGAAATAATAACCTACCGCAGCCGCTATGAGAGTTATTACAAGGCTTATGATAACTCTTAAAGCCTTTTTCTCGGGAGGGATAACAAGCTTGCTGCTGCCCGATTTGCTGTTGTCAGAGGAAAAGTCAACCTTTATAGGGTCCATTAAAACAACTCCTTAATTTTTATCTGTTCGGATTATTGACCGAATAATGGCATTATATAACATTTTTGGACTTAATACAAGTGTTTGATGATTTTTATTGCCCCAATTTAGCCTTTTGCGGTCTAAAATTTACATTTTATTAAAAAAGTGCGGTTGAATAATACTGTTATATGATATATTATATATAGTAAAATCAGTCGTTTCAGAGGGATAATAATGGAAAATCAGTATCTGAACAATAATTACCCGCAGGGCTTTTATTCGCCCGGAGCACCGTACGGGTTTACAACTCCTCCGCTTCGGCCAATGCCCGAGCCCAAGGACCCGTTCATCAACAGTGAAGCAAAGCATATAACCAAGCTGAGTCTTCTTGCAGGCGCGGCTGCGCTTTCTTTTGCCGGAATGCAGAATATCATGGCATACCTGCTTTCATGGACAGGCCTCTCATCGCTTTACATGAGCAACTACAGCTTTCAGATGATTTTCGGTACACTCTGCTCCATCCTCTGCATTTTCATCCCGTTTATTTCAGTTTACGGGCTTTATTCAAAAGGCGACAGAGAAAACTGCTTCGCTTTCGGCGCGCCGGTTTCAGGCAAAGCATTCGGTCTGGCAATCCCCGCCGGTCTTATGATATGCATTATTTCCGACTATATTTCCTCGGGGTTCACCTGCTTTGTATCGGGTTTCGGAATATATTTTACAGACATAACCGCAGAATCCCCTTCAAATCTGCAGGAATTTCTGCTCTTTACCATTGAATGTGCCGTAGTTCCCGCTATTGTGGAGGAATTCGCAATCCGCGGCGTTATTATGCAGCCGCTGAGAAAATACGGAGACAGATTCGCGCTCGTAATGTCCTCGGTGATTTTTGCGCTGATGCACGGCAACATGATGCAGATTCCCTTTGCGCTGATAGCAGGCTTCGCTCTCGGATACTTCGCCATGGCCACCGGCAGCATATGGACAAGCGTTGTGATTCATTTTGCCAATAACTTTCTTTCCGTTCTGCTCATAACTTTAAATTCAACCTCCGCGGCGGACAGTCTTGCCCCGACCGTTCTGATGATTGTCATATCCGTTATCGGTGTGCTGTGCATGATTAAATTTATTAAAACAGAGCATAACGGAATGGGCCTTACAGCTGTACCACAAAACGAAAAATTCGCTTTTATCGTAATTTCTCTTGTATTTCTTGCGGTTTCATTTTTTACCGTCTGGTTTGAAAAAACCGTTGCCGTCATTTACATCGGCTCAGCCTCGGCATTTCTGGCGTTCCTCGGCATGTACAGATACGAAAACCGCAAAGCAGTAAAGCACGTTCAGGTAACGGGAATGCCCGAAAAGCTTCTGGTTTCCCTCTACGCCGCAACGCCGACAATGGTTTTGGCTTTTTATTACCTTATCATTATGACGGTTGAAATGGTAAGCTCCGACGGCTTTGCAGGCAAAGCTTTCTGCATAATGATTATCGCGGCGTTTTTCGTTCTGTCTTCTTCAGCCGTTTCAACTGTTGTCAAATCAAAGTTTCTTGAAAACAAAAAAGCTTATTCCGTTTCAACGGTTGCACTTGTTCTGCTCGGACTGTTTTCATTGTTTTTTATTTTTGCTTTATAACGACACGGTGATAATATGACAAAAGATGAATTTATGCTTGAGGCGCTGCGCCTTGCGAAAGAATCCGCCGATGAGGGAGAGGTTCCCGTCGGCGCGGTAGTTACCCTTGACGATAAAATAGTCGGCAGAGGGCGAAACCGCAGAGAAATTCAGAAAAACGCCCTTGCCCACGCCGAAATCGAAGCGATTAACGACGCATGCCGCAATCTCGGCGGCTGGAGGCTGTGGCAATGCGAAATATATGTTACGCTTGAGCCGTGCCCCATGTGCGCAGGCGCAATAATAAACAGCCGTATAAAAAAAGTAACGTTCGGAGCGTCAGACAATAAAGCGGGTTCCTGCGGAACGCTTGTGAATCTGTTTGAATTCGACTACAACCACAGGCCCGAAATCGAAAGTGGCTTCATGAAAGAGGAATGCTCGGAAATATTAAGCAGCTTTTTCAGAGAGCTCAGAGTAAGAAAATCAAAATCAGGGAGAGATTGATAATGGGAATAATTGCTGCCATAGGCGGAGGAAGATATGACAACGGCGAAATCGTTTCAATAATCAAGGATATAAGAGACCTGTGCAGTAAGGAAAATCCGAAAATGGTTTTCCTTCCTACTGCCAGCCACGACAATACAGAAAAAAACAACGTTTATATGAAGCAGGCGTTTATCGACAACGGCTGCACTGTGGAGGATCTTTTTTTAACTGACAAGAGTCTCACAGAGGAACAGATTAAAGAAGAAATTCTCGGTGCGGATATTATTTATATCGGCGGCGGAGACACCGGCTTTATGATGCGCACATGGAAAAAGACTCACGCTGACAGATATCTTCTTGAGGCGTACGAAAAAGGCATCATAATGTCAGGCTACAGTGCAGGCGCTTTATGTTGGTTTGATACAGGCTATGATGACTGCGGCAAAGACCATGCCTATACATTTGTAAAATGTCTCGGAGTTTTCCCGTTCTGCTGCTGCCCACACGCAGAAAGCGACAGCTGGCGCAGCTTCTGGGAAGCAATCAAAACCCGTGATGAAAACGGGCTTGCCCTTGATGACGGCGCGTGTCTGATTTTTGACGGCGATAAAATCAGATATGTCTGCGGCAACGAAGACGGAGACGTACATCTCTTCAGAAAAGATAACGGTCATACCCCCGAAAATATAACAGATAATCCCGAAATACTTAAGTCACTGATGTAATGAGCGGCGTATTTGTTTTAATTAAATGATTGACAAATAAAAAAATAATGTATATAATTTAGAGTGATTATTTGTAAATCATCGAAAGGGGCAGCCTTTTATGAAAAAAGATAAAAAATCACCTGACGAAGCTCTTGAACAGAATCCCGAAGCTCTTGAGAAGGATTATCAGAAAGAAGAGGACGAGGACGTCAAGGAAAAACATAAGCTTGCCAAGATAATTATTGCGATAATACTGTTTATTGTTATTTTCTTCATTATTCTGCTCATTCATCATATCAAAGAGGAATCTGCTGAAAAGTTTTATGATGTTGACGGGAAAAATGCTGCCGACGCCGTAGCCATGGCAGATGAAAGCGATGAAATTATCGCTCCCGACGGATGCGTGCTTGATTTATCGGGCCCCACGGTTACAGTTACGATTCCCGAAGAGTATTTTGAAGGCAAGCTGCCTGCGGACACCCTTTCCGAATCAGAAATAGCCGGCGGATATACGGACATCAAAAAAATCGGCGGCAACGTCATATATACAATCAAAACATCTTATTATCCCTCAATCGTCTCAAACCTTTATGAATACCATTCAGACGAATATCAGGATAAAACCTTCCTTCAGGAAAATGATGTTCTCCGCTTTGCGCAGTATCAGTACATGCAGAAATTCACCGTAACACTCAGCGAGAGAGAATTCTTCTCACCCAATGATTACCGTGACCTTCTTAAGCATGCCTATTATCAGGCGGCAATTTATCAGTGCTATCTCGGAATAGCTCCTGCTGATATAAATGTTGCGTTCCAGTTCAAATATATCGGCGCTCAGTATACATTTGTTGAGTATAACTTCCCCGAGCTTCTTAATAAGAATCTGTCAAGTGTCGCAGTTAATATGCGTGAAGGAACAAAGCCAAACTCAGCGGCATCAAGATTCGGATTTGACGAAAAATAATAAAAGCGGCACACAGTATTTGATAATTCATCTGCTGTGTGCTTTTGTTTAATAAACACCGCATAAAGGAGTAAAAAATATGTTTCTGAAAATTCAATCATTTTTAATGTCTCTTATAATGTGTATTCTTTCCTTTTTTGGCAGCGGAGCCGTAAACAATTACAGAACAGCTGTCCCTCAGGGTCTCAGTGAATATACAGAAAAAGAGGCTGTAATAATGGATAACGCAGATTTTTATGTTTCACCCGACGGCAGTGACAGCAATGACGGCAGTATTGACGCACCCTTCGCGACTATAGAAAAAGCACGGGATACTGTCAGAAGCCTTGACAAATCCTCCCGTGACGGAATCACCGTTGCCGTCATGGCAGGTGACTACCGTGTATCTTCGCTGGAATTCACAGCTGAGGACAGCGGAACCGAAAGCTGCCCGGTTACATACTGCGCATACGGCGACGGAGAGGTTGTTCTCAACGGAGGTATCTCTCTGAGTGGAGCGGATTTCGGCAAGGTTACAGATGAGAAAATGCTTTCACGCCTTACGGCATGCGCACGAAAAAAAGTTGTCTGCGCGAATCTCGGCGACTTCGGAATAACCGCGGAGCAGTACGGAAAGATTTACGCCATCGGCACATACAACACAGCGGGTCAGTATGACGGAGATTATGTCGGTAACCTTTACTGTGAGCTTTTTGTAAACGATAAAAGACAGACTATCGCGAGATACCCCAATGAAGAATGGCTCTATACCGAAAAAGTAATCAAAACCGGTCTCGGCAGAGAAAGCGACGGCGCTGCGACAGTGGTCGAGAACTGGGAAAGCATCAGAAACCCCGAAAGCGATGTATATGAAGTCAGCAAAAAACTCGCTAAACGTATTTCCGGCTGGGAAACGCTTGACGATGTATGGATGTTCGGATTCTGGAAATATGACTGGGCCGATGCTTCTACTCTCATAGGATATTTCGACGCCGAGAAGCGTGAGCTTTCGCCGAAATTTGTAAGTATGTACGGCACAAAAAAAGACGCTCCGTATTATTTCTTTAATGTTTTTGAGGAGCTTGACTCAAAAGGTGAATGGTATCTTAACCGTGACAGCGGCATTATCTACCTTTACCCCGACGATGACTTCGGCAAAGCGTCCATTGACCTTACCCTCACCACAAAGCCGATTATTAACGCCAAAGCCGACTATCTGACATTCAGCGGATTTACGGTAAAGGGCACAAGAGGCGACGCGATAACCATCAGCGGCAATAATGTAACAGTCAGAAACTGCCTTATAAAAAATGTCGCCGGCAACGCAGTTTATATGAACGGATATAACAATCTTGTTTCAGAAAATGAGATTACACGCACAGGCAGGGGCGGAATAATCATAACAGGCGGCGACAGAGAAACTCTCACAGCAGGCAACAGCAAAGCGGACAACAATCTTATCCATGACTGGTCTGAAATCTATCAGACATATCAGCCTGCCGTCACCCTCAGCGGCGTGGGAAATATCTGCTCGCACAACGAGATGTTCAACTCCCCTCACGAGGCGGTAACATACAGCGGCAATAATCACATTATCGAATACAATAACATTCATGACGTCTGCCTGCTCTCAGACGACGCCGGAGCAATTTATTCGGGCCGCAGATGGGACTGGTACGGAAATGTCATAAGGTATAACTGCATCTGTAATCTCGGCTCAGACGGTCATACTCCCGACGGAATTTATATGGACGACGCTCTTTCGGGTCAGACAATTTACGGCAATCTGCTCATAAACGTGCCTAAAATCGGAATTCATCTCGGCGGCGGACGCGACCTCGAGGTACACAACAATATAATTATCAACTCAAACGACCGCCCGATTTCCTATGACCAGCGTGCCATTGACGGCGTAAACGGCGGCTGGTTCACGATATCACTGCCGACAGGCTCAATCTGGTCAAACCTTTACGCTTCACCGTGGAAATCGGAGCTGTGGCAGGAAGCATATCCGGGAACAGCAAGACTGAAGAATGATTTCGAAAACCAGGATGACCCCGACTTCGCACCCAATCCGTCATACAGCAGTGTAACAGGCAATCTGATTGTCAACGCTTCTGAAAGCATCGGCTCTATTTCAGATAAAGCGAATCAGTACAGTGACATAAGCGGCAACGCTGTTTTCAAGCTCACCAGGCTGAGCGGCATTTTCAACGCTCCCGAAGCAGGAGACTACACGCTGAAAGAAAACTCAAAAGCTTATGCTCAGCTCCCAGGGTTTGAAAATCTTCCGATTAATGAAATAGGCAGATATTAATTCTGCATAGTAATCAGGTGTCATAATGAAAGATATTATTATTATCGGGGCAGGCCCCGCGGGGATGTCTGCCGCCATATACGCGCGCAGAGCGGGTAAATCCGTTCTCGTTATTGAAAAAAGCGTGTTCGGCGGTCAGATTGTATACTCGGAAAAGATTGAGAATTACCCGGGCATAGCTGAAATCAGCGGCGCTGATTTTGCCATGGGGCTGTATTCTCAGGCCGCGGCCCTCGGCGCGGAATTTAAAATTGAGACTGTTCTCGAAATAAAAGACGGCGATATTAAAACCGTCGTCACATCAAAAAATGAATACAAGGCTAAGGCCGTTATTATCGCGGCAGGAGTCAAAAACCGCAGGCTCGGCCTTGAAAATGAAGATAAATATATAGGCAAAGGCATTTCGTTCTGTGCCGTGTGTGACGGTTCGTTTTTTAAGAATATGACCGTCGCGGTTGTGGGCGGCGGCAGTACTGCGCTTCAGGACGCGCTGTACCTCTCAAACAGCTGTGAAAAGGTTTATCTGATTCACCGCCGTGATTCATTCAGAGGCGAGGACAGGCTCGTAAAATCCTTATATGAAAGAGATAATATTGAGCTTGTGCTCAACAGTGAAGTAATAAATATCAGCGGCGAAGACAGACTCTCTTCAATTACAGTTAAAAACAAGCTCAGCGGCGAAGAAACCGTCCTCGATATAAAATGTCTTTTTGAGGCCGTCGGTCAGATTCCAGATAACGAAGCCTTTTCTGCTGTTTCGGGCACAGACTCTCAGGGATTTATCGTCACAGATGCCTCGTGCAGGACAGAATGCGGCGGTATTTTTGCCGCGGGAGACTGCAGGTCAAAGGAGATACGCCAACTCACTACAGCGGCGGCGGACGGAGCAGTGGCGGCAATAAAAGCAAGTGAATATACAGACAAAATAAAAATCAGCGAGACTTAAGCCTCGCTGATTTTTTATTTCATTATCATATTCATAAGCGGGTCATTTTCGGCAATATTGATTTCGCCCGCCTTTTTATATCCCGTTTCTGAGAAGCCGCTCTGCACACCGCCCTTTGAAGCGGTGACCTTATAATAGTATTTTCTGCCGTAAAAAATATCAAAATCCGTAAATTCCGTTCCGCTTACCGTGCCCGCAAGAGAATATCCTCTGTCCGGCATAGATGAACGGTAAACCCTGTATTCATCCGCCCCGCTGATTTCATTCCACGAAACGGTAAACGACGCTCCGTTCTGCCTTATGAGATTTATCTTCGGAACTGACGGAACAGCTTTCACAGATGTGCTGTCACTGAGCTCACTGTTATACTCTTCAAAAAAACCGAGACTTTTTATTTTATAGTAATAATATTTTCCGCATTTAACACCTTTGTCTGTAAACACGGCGGTGCGGCTGTCTGTTTCACCGATTTTTTTAAATCCGCTGTTCGGTGACTCGCTTCTGTATATCTCATATCCGAATGCTTCGGGTCTGTCGTCAGCTTCCCAAGTTATTCTGATTTCTTTGTCTGAAACAGAAACCGCATCCGGATTGTTTACCGCGGCAAGAGTAACAGACACATTGCACTGAGCCGAAATATTACCGTAATCCGACTTTGCGGTAACAACCGCTGAGCCGACATTTTTGCCTGTCAGACTTCCGTCTTTGACTGTTACAATATCTTTCCGGTCGCTTGACCATTTTATTTTTGCGTCCTCCGCTTCAAGAGGAAGAACCGCAGAAAAGATATCGTATGTTTCACCTATGGCAATACAAACGCTGTCGTCGCTCAGAGCAATAAGCTGAGGCCTGTCATCAACCGTTGTAAGAGTGTGAACAGGGCCTTTATACGCGCTGCCGTTTATGCTCGCGTAGGCACAGTAATAATATGTGGCGGCCGGTTCAAGCTCACCGTATCTCTTTGAAATATCCATGGAAAATTCAACAGAACGCTTAGATGTTCCGTAATAATTGCCGTAAATCTGCATGTTGTTTTTGTCTTTGCCGAAGTAAAATCCCGCGTATCCGATATTATATGACGAAGCGTTATCCACCCTGCCCGTAAGCGTGGCAGATTTGCCTGTAATATCCTGCGCCGCGCCCGTAACTACAGCAAGCTGAGATGTGCGTGCATACGCTCCGCCGCCAGAAGAGCTGCCGTATTTCTTATACATCTTATACTTTTTAGCGGCATACTCCGCGAATGAATACGAGCCGACATATGTTGACGCGTCATTATACGCGGGGCGTGCGTAGCCTATAATGTATTTTGCGCCGCGAGTTCTCGTCTTCGCTTCACATCTGTAGCCGTAAGAGCTGCCCGTGTTGCCCTCAACAGTATATATATAATTGCCCGAAACACCTGTAACAATGCCGATATGCTCGGCAATTTTTCCTCCTGCCCAGTTATAAAAAATAAGGTCGCCCGTTCTCGGTGTGGTTTCAGAGGCGTAAAGATAACGGTCTTTGTTTTTATACCAGTTGGTCATTACCTCACAGTTGCCGACTCTGGGAATAACCGACTGGCTGATGCCTGCCTGATTTGAGCACCACGAAACAAAGAACGCGCACCACGCAACAGTCGGCGCACCGAACCACGCACCGTATTTCGTATATCCGCCGTCCTGAGCAGTACCCAGCGGAGCGCCCGTAGAGGTGCTCAGCTCCGTGTAGCCTATCTGCGTCTTGGCGACGGCAATCAGGTCGGCTAAATTTTTGCCTGTGTTCCTGTGCGTGTTCGGAAAATCGTCTCTGTATTCAACCGCGGAAACGGAAAAAACAAAGACCCCGACGCACATTATCAACGCCGTAAATATGGCGATAAATCTTTTCATTTTTCAAAGCGCCTTTATAAAAAATTTGTTGATTATTTTATCACATTTTTTTCAGACTGTCAAATTAAAAAAGGTGTTGACAAACGTTATACATTGTGTTACCATGTATATACATTCTGATTCGAGGTGTTTTATATGAGATACAGCAAAGAGCTTTTAAAAGGAAGTACGCCGATTCTTGTTATGAGCGTACTTGAAAAAGAGGATTTATACGGCTACAGAATCATCCGTGAGCTTGAGTTCCGCTCTGAGAACGCGTTTGAGATGAGCGAGGGTACGCTTTACCCCATTCTTCACGCTCTTGAAAAAGAGGGATATCTTGAGGCCTACTGGCAGACCTTTGACGGCAGAGACCGCAAATATTACCACATCACCAAAAAAGGTCTCGCGCATCTTTATGATAAAAAGACGGAGTGGAAATCATTTTCGGAAAACGTCAACAAGGTGCTCAATTTCGCGTGAGGAATTTTTATGACAAGAGAAGAATACATATCCGCCGTTCTTAAGGAGATTTCTTCAGGCAGAAAAAGGAACATGGTAAAAAGAGAAATCGAAAGCCATATTGATGACAGGATTGAGTATTACACCGACTGCGGATTTGACGCGGACACAGCCGTGAGCAAGGCCGTTGAGCATATGGGCGACCCGAAAAAAGCAGGCGAGGAATTCGGCAGAGTCTATCACGAAAAAGGCACGGTGAGATTTGAGCTTTTCGCTCTCACCGTTTCGGTTCTGCTTGTTTATTTTACTTTTTTCACAGCATTTTACAACACAAATGTGTGGGGCGAAAAAATACACATCACAGGTGAAACGATTCTTTTAACGCTGTTCTGCTATGAGATGTATAAATCCAAAAAGCAGGGCAATTTTTTCACCGCCTGCCTTACGTTTTTCCAGTATATTGTTTTTATGCTGAAAAAAATCGTTCTGGAAAGATGTCATTCATATTTTCTTCTGGGCGTCTATACGCTGATTACTTTAAGGCCTTCGGAAGTTTTCGGCCTTTGTAATCTGGAAACGGATTTCAGAATAGACAGCGCTGTTTTTACCGTTCTTTCCGCCGTGTTCCTGCTTGCTTTGGGTTTGTTTGAGGTCTTAGTACTCAAATCAGTTTCGGAGGATATAACCTTCAGAACAAAGAAACGGAAAATCAATATCAGCGCCGCTTTGAAAATAATGCTCCGCGCATTGTCTGTTTTATGCACTTCATTCATAATCATTGTCATAACCTGTTTCGCTTTGAGAAACGCGGAAAGTCCGCTTCTGGTTAAAGATAAAATAAACATAACCGAACGGGTCATTCGTGTTTATCAGTCAGATACCGCGAAAACTGACATTGAAGAAATCCGCTCCGCTTCTTCAAATAATCTTAACAATCTTCACTTCGTCGGTACAACCTGCACTGTTGAATTTCTCGGAGATGAAACTGTTACACCTGTATCTGAGAGTAAAACTGTCGGTGAAATCCGAAAAACGGATATCAGCTTTATTTCGTATAAATGCGATGTCACCAGAGTGACATTTCCCGTTTTCAAAAAATACATAACAATTATCGATGAGGACGGAAATATTATTGAACCGTACAGAGCTGTTTCTGTTTCTGAAATCGGAATTATCCGCGGTATGCAGAGGGACGAATTTCTGTGGTTCATGCAGCAATATCCTGACCTTTACGAAATAAGCTTTGAGGTGGCGGAAGAATGAAATATGTAAAAATTGCGATAATTATTCTTCTTTGCGCCGTGACCGCCTTCGGCTGCTGGTTTTATCTGCCCGCGTTTATTCCCGAAAAATATACAGAGGATTTTGCGGCGGCACGAGCCGGCAGTACTGAAATTTATCTGAATGAAGATTATGAAAACATATGCGATACAACGGAATATCTTACAGGCGACGGTGAATATGATTATTATTCCTGCGTTTCGGAAACAGAAAAAGAATATGAATTTGATGAGCGTTATTCCGATCGGTATTACGACTTTTCCGCTTCGTATATTTTAAAATACAAGGGCGATGAGCTTATTAAGAAAACCGAGCTTCCGCAGGTACCCGGCAAAAACGAAAAGGCATATAAAGCCGTGACAGCCTCGGTTAAAAACGGTTATCTTTATTATATTATTCAGTATGATGACGGTGACACAACAGGCTCTGTTTACCGCACAGATTTAAACTTTAAAAAAACCGAGGTTTATGTTAAAGAAAGCAGGTTCGGAAAAATCAGCCCGACCACGCTGAATTTTGACGGCGACGACCTTATTTATATCACCGATAAATTAACAATCATACGCTTTGACGGCAGAGAAGAAAGAGAGGCGGCAGCGCTTCCGCCGATTACGGAGCAGAAGTATTATTTTGACGAATACTATGACGAAAAGAAACTGAATTATACCGTCTGCGTTCACGGCGAGACTGTTTACTGCGCTTTTGAAGATAATCTGTATAAGCTGCAAGACGGCAGACTTAAGAAAGTTTTTCTGCCTGTGACTCCCGGTTTTGATTTCAGCTTCTGGTATTTATACAACATCCGGCACATTGAGTTCTGCGCAGATAATCCGGAATATCTGCGTATTTATCTGGATGTTGACGCCAGTAACGGTGAGCCGCCGTACACAACATTCGAAGAAAGAGCAATGTTTGTTTTTAACACAAAAACGCTGCGAAAAATCGCCCATTACAAAAACTGGCCGGCATAAAAAAGAAGTATGGAGCTTTGATGTTCCATACTTCTGATTTTTTATTTAAGCATTTCGGCAATCTTGTCTGCCGCGGCGTTAAGCTCTTCCATTTCGGCAAGCTCAACAGCGCCCTTGTCAACAAGCTCGGCGTTTTTGCTCTTAATGGGCAACTTCGCGAGCACGGGGATATTCATTGAAGCCGCAACCTCGTCGATTTTGCTCTCACCGAAAACAGAAATCTTTTTGCCGCAGTCGGAACATTCAAGGTAGCTCATGTTCTCGATTATTCCGAGAATCGGAACATTCATCATCTCAGCCATGTTGTAGGCCTTTTTAACTATCATTGTTACCAGGTCCTGCGGAGTTGTAACGATAACGATTCCGTCAACGGGAATTGACTGGAAAACGGTGAGCGCAACGTCGCCTGTTCCGGGAGGCATATCAACAAACATATAGTCAACATCGCCCCAGAAAACTTCTGTCCAGAACTGCTGAATCATGCCCGAAATAACAGGGCCTCTCCATATAACGGGTGACTCCTCGCTTTCGAGCAGAAGGTTGATTGACATAACCTCAATGCCTGTTTTGGTCTTTGCAGGCAGAAGTCCAAGCTCATTCTGCATGGCGGGGCCTTTAACGCCGAAGGCCTTGGGGATTGAAGGGCCTGTGATGTCCGCGTCCATAACGGCGCAGGCGTTGCCCTTGACCTGCATGGCTGTCGCAAGCATTGACGTAACGAGTGATTTACCTACGCCGCCCTTGCCGCTTACTACGCCTATTACTTTTTTAACCTTGCTGTATTCGTTGCACGCAATGTGCATATCCTGCTCGCCGCTCTTGCAGTTTGATGAGCAATCTGAGCAGTTACCGCTGCATCCCATATAAGAACACTCCTTAATTAAATTATAATATTATTTTTTCAAGTGCCTCTGCGCTGTCTTTTACTATCTGAGCGCAGGGACGTTTTTTATAGTAGGACTCAGTGCGTTTTTCCGGCTGAGCGCTGTTTTCCGCCTGAGTAAGACCTAAAAGCTCCTTGCAGACTATTGACGGATTGGTCTTTCTGAATTCATCCGAGAACTCTCTGACCTTTTCGTAGCAGAGCTTTTTGCCCTCTGTGTCAGCTCCGTCTGTCGCGCCGTACTTCATCCCTATCGCCAGCACAGCACCAGAGACCGCGCCGCACAGCTCTCTCTGCCTGCCGCAGCCGCCGCCGAGACCCGCGGAAATTTTAAGCGCTGTTTCGGTGTCGATACCGAAAATATCGGCATACGCGGCAAAAACCGACTGAGAGCAGTTATAGCCCGATTTAAAAAGAGCTTCGGCTCTTTCGCTTCTTTCGCTCATAACGCACATCCTTTCTCATTCCATAGTATTTTACCACAATTAAAATAAAATTCAAGTCTGAATACAGTAAAATCGGGGCCGCTTTTCCGTCAGCCCCGATTCTCTTATTTTGCTATTTTTTTGAAATTCTCATATGCGGCTTTCCATTCGGCTGTATCTTCGGGCTCATAAATCTTAAGAGCCTCGCTTGCCGCAACGGTTTTTCTCGCCTCACTTATGGAACCGATTGTACCGTCAGACATGAACTGAACGGCCACATTGCCCATAACGGTAGCCTCAATGGGGCCTGCCTTAACCGTTCTGTCGCAGGAATTCGCCGTCATTTTACAGAGAAGTCCGTCCTTTGTACCGCCGCCGATAACGTGAATAACAGGATAATCCTTTCCTGTGCATTCACACAGCTTTTCAAATGTGAGACGGTATTTCATCGCGAGGCTTTCGTAAATGCAGCGCATGATTTCGCCCACGGTTTCGGGAACATACTGGCCTGTCTTTTCGCAGAATTCCTTAACACGCTTCGGAATATTGCCCTGAGGAACGAATTCGGGAGCATCGGGGTCAATGAAGCACTTGAACGGCTGCTCGGCAAGAGCGAGCTTCTCAAGGTCGGCGTAGGAATAATCCTTGCCCTCGCGCTGCCACTGACGGCGGCTCTCCTGAATCAGCCACAGACCGATTATGTTTTTGAGGAAGCCTGTCTTTCCGCCGAGGCCGCCCTCGTTTGTGATGTTTATGTTAAGCGATGTTTCGTTTACGATAGGCTCGTCAAGCTCCGTGCCGAAAAGCGACCATGTGCCGCTGCTCAGGAAAGCGAAGTTACCGTCCTCGCAGGGTACCGCAGTGATAGCCGACTGAGTATCGTGACCGCATACCGAAATAACGGGAACGCTTTCAACGCCGCATTCCTCGCAGATTTCGGGTGAAAGAGAACCGAGAACCGTACCCGGCTGAACAAGCGGAGCAAAAATGCTTTCGCTGATTCCGAAGCCGTCGAGGATCTCCTTTGACCAGGTGCGGGTATTGATATCAATAAGCTGTGATGTTGAAGCTATTGAATACTCAGAGCACATTTTGCCCGTAAGGAAATAGGCAAATAAATCGGGCATGAAGAGCATCTTGTCGGCTCTGTCAAGCAGCTCGGGGCGCTGACGTCTGAGAGAAATAAGCTGGAACAGAGTGTTGAGCTCCATGAACTGAATGCCTGTGATGTTATATAATTTCTCTTTCGGAATGGTCTTGAATGATTCTTCAACAAGACCGGCTGTTCTCAAATCACGGTAATGAACGGGATTTTCAAGAAGTCTGCCCTCTTTGTCAATAAGGC